>JBKBRQ010000007.1:0-31779 GCA_046292055.1 Spirosomataceae bacterium
GCCAATTTAGCTAACTGGGCAGTCCCTGGCAAACCTTTACTTGGTGTAGGTGGTGCAATGGATCTTGCCAAAGGGGCTAAAAGACTGGTAATCACCATGACACATACAAACCCAGATGGTTCAAGTAAGATTGTCCCTTCTTGTACACTTCCCTTAACGGCCTCGGGCGTAGTGCATACTGTTATCACAGATTTAGCTGTTTTTGCCTTTCCAGAAGGGCAACTCACGCTTCTTGAATTAATGCCAGGCGCTACCTTAGACGAAGTAAAAGCCAAAACGAGTGCTCCGTTTCGTATTCAATTAACGAACGCATAAAAAACGATAAACACATGAAAGAATCATTCATTATAGATGCTGTTCGTACACCAATTGGTAGTTTTGGCGGCAGTCTTTCTTCTGTTCGGGCAGACGATTTGGCGGCGATCCCTTTGAAAGAGCTACTTGCCCGACAAACAAGTTTAGCACCTGATGCTATTGACGACGTTATATTAGGTTGTCACAATCAAGCGGGTGAGGACAACCGAAATGTCGCACGTATGGCGTTACTTTTAGCGGGAATACCTTACAGCGTTCCGGGCGAGACAGTCAACCGGCTTTGCTCTTCCGGCATGTCAGCGGTCGTTCATGCCAATCGTGCCATCAAGGCAGACGATGCAGATATTATGATAGCTGGCGGTATGGAACACATGACACGCGGCCCTTTGGTAATGTCCAAATCTTCCAAAGCATTTGGTAATGACTCTCAGTTATTCGACTCTAGTTTCGGATGGCGTTTTGTGAATCCTGCACTACATGCCCTTTATGGAACAGACGCCATGGGTGTAACTGCTGAGAACCTAGCAGATATGTACAAGATAAATCGAGAAGACCAAGATGCGTTTGCTTTTCATTCTCAACAAAAAGCAGCGCAAGCACAGGCAAAAGGGCGTTTCGCTCCCGAAATTGTTGCCGTTGAATTAAAACAAAGAAAAGGCGAGTCGCTTTGGTTTTCCAACGATGAGTTCATTAAACCTACTACTACCTTAGAAAAGCTTGCGCAGTTACGTCCTGCCTTCCGGAAAGAAGGAGGCACAGTGACAGCAGGAAATGCGTCTGGATTAAACGATGGCGCTGCCGCGATGCTCATTGCTTCAGAGCAAGGTGTTTTACAACATCAGCTTACCCCCAAAGCCCGCATCGTTGCTTCAGCAGTTGTAGGTGTAGAGCCAAGAATCATGGGAATTGGCCCTGTGCCTGCAACACAAAAAGCGCTGAAAAAAGCAGGGCTTACCTTGCAAGATATAGATATTATCGAGTTAAATGAGGCATTTGCTGCCCAATCTCTTGCTTGCACACGTGCACTCGGATTAGACGACAACGACCCACGCGTAAATCCGAATGGAGGTGCTATTGCGCTGGGGCATCCACTCGGTATGTCAGGAACACGATTGATACAAACTGCTGTTTTAGAGTTACATCAACAACAGAAGAAATACGCTTTATGTACCATGTGTATTGGTGTCGGGATGGGCTACGCTATCATTATTGAGCGCGTTTAAGAAACCTCCACCATCTAGCAAAACAACAAAGACCATCTGGAAAATACAGATGGTCTTTGTTGTTTTTAAAAATTAAATTGAGCTTGTAAACGCAGCGTTCTCCCCTTTTGTCTGTTATCTGGTCGTGTATAATCTTCGAAGGTCCGATCAGAAATCATGTATAAAGCAACTAATTCAAAATAAGTACTGAGTTGATATTCTACCCCAATTTCTAAATCACGGACGCGGTAACTGCGTGCATCTATTTCGAATTTTTTTCCGCCGTCATAGAATTGATACTTTACAAACGGAATAACTTCTTTATTGTCTAATTTGAGACGATACATCGTTTGAACATACCCCCCTTTTAGTCTTTGCGATGTCGTGCGCATCAACTCTGGGTCAAAAGCTGGACCATTTCCTACATTGTATTCTGCTTGTAGCCCCAAAGGTTGTGGATAAATCACCAATGTACCTGCAACACGCTCATCTGTAAAATTCCTATTCACTACTTCATTTTTAGCACTTACAGGCACTACGAATTCGCCTTGATATGCTTGCAAGCTAGTTTCTATAATTTGACCTGAAGGAATTTTAAAAGGATACGTTACCCGCAAAACTTTGTGTAAATTGTTATTCTGCTCTTGGTTATTGGCTGTTTGCCCGTTGTATAAACCTGCGCCAATAACACCGTAATCACCGCTACCTTTTAGCCCACTACTGATGAGATACGCAAACCTTTCTCTAATTTCTTTGGGTGCCCAATAAAACACAACTCCTAAATCACGCTCGTTGGCTACGGCACTATTCAAGGCGTCATTTCTGTCGAGTGCTAATCTATTTTGAGAGGACTGCATGTTTTCAAAACCATAGGGTACTTTACTTTGGCCAAAGCGCAGACGGTATTCTTTGTCTTTATCCAATGCCAAATCAAAGTAGGCATCACGTATTTGGAAAGAATGCTGAAATGTGCTAGAAGGGTTCGAGGCGAAGTCTGGTTGAATGTATATATAAAGTCTGTCAGATACATTTCCAGATAAGATGAGACGACCACGACGTAAGAAAAAACCGCCGTTGTCTCCGAGTGAACGGTCGCATTGGTCACATTTCAGATTGGGATTTGTTTCAAATAGTCGATTATAACGTACTTGCGTATATCCTCGTAAAGAAATTTTGTCGTACCATTTGGGTAGTACATTGGCTGCTTTCTGTGTTTGCTGCGCATCGGAAAAAGTAGGCACACAGAAAGTCAGCCACACAAGTGCGGAGTAGAATAACTTCATTTTTCGTTTATATTGGTGTAATTAATTCAGAAATACCTATCTGGAAAACCAGCGTGTTCAGCTTTTCAGTATTTCTGTTTTGTATTGGTGGCGCAAAAGTCAGCAATTTTACTTTATACCAATATAAATTAGAGATTAAGGAATTGTTAAGAATTAATTAAATATAGCTATTAAACCCAAAAAAGGCCGCAAACTGAATATTTGCGACCTTTTTTAGTACTACTTCAAGATAAGTATTTTTAGTTTTGCATTAATATGCGAATATCATCGATGATTTTATCAGCGAGCGTATCGGCAGTTGTTTCCATTTCAGATTCTGCATAAATACGAATAATAGGCTCTGTATTTGACCCACGTAGATGCACCCATTCTTTATCAAAAAGAATTTTCACACCATCAATGGTAATAACAGGGTATTTTCCGGCATATTTTTTCTCAATTTCGTGAAGAATGTGCTTTAAGTCCACGTCCTCACTTAATTCAATTTTCTTCTTTGCGATATGGTAATTCGGATACTTTTTTCTGAGAAAACCCGCAGCCTTTCCGAAATGAGCTAAATGAGACAAAAACAAGGCGATACCAACAAGCGCATCTCTACCATAGTGTAATTCGGGATAGATAATACCTCCATTACCTTCTCCACCAATGATTGCACCGATTTCCTTCATTTTCTTCACCACATTCACTTCACCTACTGCAGATGCTTCGTATGTACCACCGTGCTTTTCAGTTACATCTTTGAGTGCAAGGGTTGATGATAAGTTAGAAACAGTACGCAAAGGTTGATTTGAAGATTTACTCAAGATATAATCTGCTACTGCAACGAGCGTATATTCTTCTCCAAACGGCTCACCGTTTTCACAGACAAGGGCGAGTCTGTCCACGTCTGGGTCAACGACGATCCCCAAGTCATAATCTCCTTTGACCAACTCACTGCAAATTTCACGAATATTCTCAGGTAACGGCTCTGGGTTATGTGCAAAGTGACCGTTTGGTTCTGCATTGAGCACGCGGCATTCCCGTACGCCAAGTGCTTCTAGCAAAGCCGGCACAGCAATAGCACCCGATGAATTCACGGCATCAACAACAATTTTAAAATTTGCTGCCCGAATAGCCTCAACATCTACCAACGGCAAGGCAATGATTTTCTCGATGTGTTGTTGTAGATAGGCTTCGTCTTTGGTTACTTTTCCAAGTTGCTTTACTTCAGCAAAGGTAAATTCTTCTTTATCTGCAATTTCAAGAATTTTATTTCCTGCGTCTCCATCAATGAATTCACCTGCACTATTAAGCAGTTTCAAAGCATTCCATTGAATTGGGTTGTGGCTGGCCGTAAGGATGATACCTCCTGCCGCTTGTTTATCCACCACAGCCATTTCGACAGTAGGGGTGGTAGATAGACCTAAATCTATGACATCAATCCCGAGACCAATAAGCGTAGAAGCGACCAGGTCGCTTACCATTTGTCCGGAAATACGTGCATCACGGCCCAGAACGACAGTTAGTTTTTCAGCTTTGTGTTCCTCATTTTGTTGTGTTTTTACCCAAGTTCCATAGGCTGCTGCGAATTTAACGATGTCCAGTGGAGTCAAATTAGTTGATGGCGCTCCTCCAATTGTTCCTCTAATTCCTGAAATTGATTTAATAAGTGTCACTGTTCTTTATAAAATAAATGAATAGAATTTACGAATATACTTGTTCTAACTGAACGTTTGCTTGCAATGTTGAGTTAGCGGCTATATTTGAGCGAAAAGAACCCGTTACGGGGTTAATAAGTTCCGGTTGAGCCGAGGCAGCCAACATCACATAGTTTTTATCAACAGCTTTTCCTTCTGTTGGGTCAAACCCTCTCCAGCCTCCGCCAGGCAAAAAAACTTCTACCCAAGCGTGAAGTTCATGGGCTTGTAACTCTGAACCAAAACAATACCCACTCACAAATCGTGCCGCAATACCCAATGCCTTGCAAGTAGCAATCATCAATACAGCAAAATCCCTGCATGTTCCTTTGGCAGAAAGAAGTGTTTTCTCTGCTGAATTTGCTGCACCAAACTCCCTTTTTTCGTACATAAAATTGGCACGAATATACGTGGATAAATGCATCAAAAAATCAGCTGTTATCCAATTTTTTTCAGCCGCAAGCTGGCGCGCAAAATGATGAATTGTTGTTGTAACTTGTTCTTGGTTCAAATACGCACTAAGTAGTACTTTTTCCTTTTCTGGGTAACTAAATGGTAGTTCTTTGGCCTCAAAAGGGAAATAAACAAAATCAAAAGGGTTAAAATCAAGCGTATTCATTTGAAAATGTACGCGTACATCGAAGGAAGTGCAAGGTTCATTTATGTAAGCAATATGCTGAATATTTCCTTCCGCATCCACATTTTTAACCAAGAAATTAGGAACAGGATTTATATCTAGCTCAAAGTTATGCACTTCTTGGTTGGGCAATGCTTTCGGCATGACGTACAGCGTGTGGGGCGTCAAGGAAACATGCGTAGAATAGGTGTAAGAAAGTGTATGTATAATGTCTAAGTGCATATTTATTCACTTTTACGGAGAATAGGCTCAATCCAATCGTTGGGTAACTTCTTGACGGACTCGTTCAAAAGGGCGTTCCATTGGAAAGAAATATGCTCTAGATCGTGTTTTTCATACGAATGTTCACGAATGGAGAAGCTATCTTTGTCGTATAGAATGACATCAATCGGGAAATCTACATCATTAGCAGAAACACGTGTAGAGTCAAAGGCTAAGAAGCCAAGTTTAAGTACCTCTTCCATGGGAGTTGAAAACCGAATATTTCTATACAAAATGGGTTTCCCGTAGCCTGAATTTCCGATGATAATGAAGGGCGACCCCTCGGTAACTTCTATCCAATTTCCTTCGGGATAGAGCAAGAAGAGCTTATGTTCGCTGTCATTTTCTAACTGCCCACCGACGATAGCTGATAAATCAAAACTTAATCCTGCTCCTGTGAGAGCTTCTTTATCTTCTTTCGCCACACGCCGAACTTGGTCTCCGAAAGCATTTACAGCTTTATAGAGTTTATCAAATTGTTTGTCTTCATTATCCAAGACTTCTTGAAAATACGTAATGGCTTTATCACGCACAGACCGTAGCCCGGCTGTCATGATAAACAAGGAGTGGTTTTTCACTTGGTGTACAAATACCTTTTTTTTATTGGAAACTTCATTTCCAGACGTAATTCGAGTGTCTGCAATGGCAACGATTCCTTTTTCAACTTTTACACCTAAACAGAAGGTCATACGGATGTAGTCTTTTGGTTTAATACGGAGGACAAAGTTACGTAACTATCTCCCCATTTGATGATTTATTTAAAATTATACGCGCCTCAGGTCATTTACTCAATGGGTTTCCAAGCAAAGTATTGATCAAATACTTCCTGTCCTATTTGATTATTAGCACGTTGGAAAGAATCGAGGTACCCATGAAGTCCTTCTTCAAAAATTTCATCAATAGTCTTAAACTCAATCACATTCCGTAGTTTCCCGATAGCCCTTTCTGCTTCATTTGAATAACTATCTTGAAAACGTCGCCCTGATATCTCGTATAAAGATAACTCTGCCTCACGGATGCAGTAATAAATTGACCTTGGAAAAGTCTTATCCAATATCAGAAATTCTACAAGGTGTACAGGTTCCATGGACTTGTATTTTTGTCGGTACATATTGAATGCACTTACAGATTTTAACACAGCTGACCAAATGAGCAATTCTTGTGGGCTTGCTGTTTTTTGACTTTGAGAGGGTATCGCAAAATAGTTTACATCTAAAAATCGAGAGGTTTTATCTGCGCGTTCGATAAACCTACCGAGCCTTCCGAAATGGTAGCCTTCATCGCGTGAAAGCGTAGAGTCTATCATCCCCCAAAAGAGCTGTGCCCCTTTTTTGATAAATTCATACAAGGCATCGTGTGAAACGCGTTCCTCTTCTTTGTGTTTAGAAATTTCTTTGAGGTGCAAATAAAAGCCGTTCAGATGTTCCCATAATTCCTTGGGCAGCACCTCTCGGATTGTCCGTGCATTTTCTCGTGCCATAGATAGACAACTGAAAATAGAATTGGGATTTCGTTGATCAAATGTCATGAAATCAATGACATTTTCACGGGTAGGAATTTGGTGGTATTGATAGAACAGGTAATTGTCGGCGGTGGCCGTCAGTAAGGGTTCCCATTCTTCGGCGAATAAACCGGGGGCATCGAGAGATAAGTTACTATTTACGCTCACAAATCGGGCATAATTTTCAATTCTCTCCATGTATCGGTTCATCCAATAGATAGATTCGGCTACTCTACTAAGCATAGTTCAGGTGTGTTTTCTTTGGTTTACGATAGTAAGCAAATGTAAACTAAATCTAGCTCAATTAAAACTACTTACTGCATATTTGTCGGTGTTGCAGAAGGTCGAACTATAGAGAAAAAAGCCGGGTTTGGATGTTTTATATCTACGTAAAATATGTAAAACTGGGGACTTTACTTTGCATTTTAGGTGTGTTGCTATGTCTTTTTCGGCAGATACAGCCTTTACTTCTTGTACCATATCTTGTACGTCTATGCCGTATTTCATAAATAGCGTTTTGAACACAGAGCCATCAATGAGGGGTTCTTTATCAAAATCAGGTAAAATCGTAGAAGCGATGAATGTTGTTTCGACCATAATTGGGTCCTCTTCTACGCTTCGGAGTCTTTCAAGAATGAAGAATTTTTTATCTTCCTGTTCAGACATTAAATGTTTAAACACAGGATTTAGTAAATGTACTTCCCTCGGACCGGACAAGATAGTCGTTACACCGTGTCGCTGGCTTGCACCAACTACTTCTGTCCAACCTTTCAACGAGAGTAAACCCAACGACTTACGCATGGCAGAAACCGTACTACCTTTGCCGTGTTTTCGGGTGATGTATCCTTCATTTACGAGTTCTTTGAGTGCTTGACGGACAGTCATGCGGGTTGCTCCATAGATTTCACACAATTCATGCTCAGACGGAAGCATCGAACCTTCTGGATAGAAACCAGAGGTTATTTTTTCTTTTAATCCACTTTGGATGTGTCTGTAAAGCGGTTTTTTTATCTGCATTTGTCTTGTTAAAGTATTTTGCTCCAAAGTTAGTCATTCAAAACGATTGTTTAAAAGCGCCCCGATTGAAAAACAAAAAGACATCCAGGAAACCCGAATGCCTTTTTACGACGAAAATACTTTAACCTATGATGAATCACCCCCATTGCTAGGATGTGAAATCTTAACTATATAAAAGGCATGAGCCCGAATCTAGTTTCTACTTTATGCTATCTTGTATATACAAGATGACTTATCTATCTGCAAATTTATGCTATTTTTTGATTCAACCAAACTTTTTCATTCGATTTTACACCTTTAGACAGATACTTTTGTCAATTTTATCTTTTTTACCTGCCAATATGGTTTTTACAGTCACTTCTTTTTATTCAAAACGGATTTATCTTCTTTTTTCTATTCCTCTCTTTACCGTGTTTACTCTTTGGAATAATCTCCTTATTTATGCTAAATAAACCTCGCAATTTCTCCTAAATAAATAGCTCTTAAAAAGTTATCCACAGTTATTCACGTGTCTTACCCACATACACACAATATACAACTATCTCATAATAAGATAGTTGTATATTGTAAACACGCAAATTGTGGATAACTTAATTATATATCCACAAAAATGGGGATATCTTTTCAGATAATCCCCATTTGATCCGGTTTGTATTTGTCGAAGCTTATAAACTCTTTTTGGCGAGGTAAAAGTCAACCATTTCTACACCACTGTCTAATCTTTCTTGGAGTGTTTCAACGGTTTTCGGTGCAGGCATAATGACTTGGTCACCTGGTTGCCAATTCAACGGAAGCGAAACCTTGTGCTCATCAGCTGTTTGAAGTGCCAAAAGTACACGCTTGATTTCGTCCATATTACGCCCTACACTCATTGGGTAGTACATAATCATTCTAATTTTTCCGATAGGGTCAACGAAGAATACCGCACGAACAGCCGCTGTTTCGCTTTCGCCTGGTTGCAACATTCCCCATAGTTTCGATACACTCATATCGATATCCGCAACTATTGGAAATTTGTACAAGATACCTGTATTACGACGCACGTTATCCACCCATGCAATGTGCGAGTGAATACTATCAATACTCAAACCCATTAATTTACAGTTATTTTCTGCAAAGAAACTGTCTTGCTCTTCCGCAAATCCACACATTTCTGTTGTACAAACAGGTGTAAAATCTGCTGGATGCGAGAAGAATATAACCCATGAACCTTTATTGTATTCAGAGAAAGTAAGGGGACCTGTCGTTGTCATTGCAGTGAAATCTGGGGCAATGTCACCAATTCTTGGCATCGATGTGAATGTTTGTTCTGACATGATATAGTAGTTTTAAATGATATACAAATGTAATATAGACAGCGTCGATACTACGTGATACTAGTCACACACAAAAAAATCACGAGAAAAATTTCTCGTGATTTTACTCACCTTAACCCTACCTTAACACTTACTAGGTAATATTTTAATCTATGCAGCTAGACAGGCGATTACGCTTCAGAAACAATCGCATTTCCTTCATTTGCCCACTCGTTCATACCTGCAGAATAATTTTTCACGTTTGTAAAACCGTGTTTCACGAGTAAAGAGTAACCAATAGCAGCTCTATCTCCTCCTTGACAGTGAATAACAACTTGTTTGTCTTTGCTAATTTTCTCCAAGTTTTGTGGAAGTGTGCCGATAAATACGTTATCTGCACCCGTAACGTGACCTGAGTTGTACTCAGATACCCCGCGCAAATCAACTACTTGTGTTTCGTTATCTGTTACAAATGACTTGAATTCTTCCAGACCGATTACATCAGCTTTTGCGAGTTCACCTAATCCTTCCAATGTATCCGTATATCCAGCTACGTTGTCTAAACCGATACGCATCAATTTACGTGTAAGTTCTTCGATTTCATTATCATTGGCTACCAAAATAAACTTCTCGTCATAGGTCAAGAACCAACCCATCCAAGTAGCAAATGAATTATTGTGTTGAATGTTGATGCTCCCTGGCACGAAACCTTCAGCAAAAGCAGCTTTATTACGTGTATCGATTAATTTGATACCATCTGCCATGGCAGCTTTTACCTCCTCGGCTGTCATTTTCTTTTGCGCAGGTACTTCCGTTAAAAGAGAACGCTCTACTTTATTCAACTTTTTCATCATGGCAAAGTACTTTGGTGGCTCTGGTTGGTCAGCCAAAAGATACTTCACGAACCCTTCTTGGTTGTCACCATATTGGAACGCCCAGTTTCTTACTTTTTCGTATCCGACAGTCGAGCTAGGAACAGCACCCAAGGCTTTTCCACAAGCAGAACCTGCGCCGTGGCCTGGCCATACTTGAATATAATCTGGAAGGGCATTGAAACGCTGGATAGACTTATACATTTGCAATGCACCTGCATCCTGAGTCCCTACCATACCTGCTGCTTTTTCCAATAAATCAGGACGACCAATATCACCTACGAAAACGAAGTCTCCGGTAAACATCATAACCGGATTTGGACTTGCTGGTGTATCTGTCAATAAAAACGAAATACTTTCAGGTGTGTGACCTGGTGTATGTAATACTTCAATTTTTAGGTTTCCAACGTTGATGATATCACCGTCTTTTAAACCTACGTGGTCAAATTCATATTCCCAGCCTTCACCACCTTCATCTGAAAGATACATAGTAGCGCCGGTAATCGCTGCTAATTCACGTGAACCCGAAAGGAAGTCAGCGTGGATATGGGTTTCAGCGATGTGTGTGATTTTCATATTATTTTGCTTCGCTATTTCGAGGTATGTATCCACATCTCTTTTTGGATCAATAACCATGGCGATACCCACTTTTTGGCATCCGATGAAATAACTTGCTTGAGCTAAGCTCTTATCATAAATGTGTTGAAAAAACATAACAGAGATTATTTAAAATGATGATACAAAGTTACATAGCTTTCTGATATTCGTCAGTGACTTTCATTACAGAAGGCTTTTTATACTAATTTTTAGAAAAGAATTTCTTTTAGGATGATATATGTACCCATGACAAGGACAAACCAACCGAACGCCGTTTTTAGTTTTTCGCCTGGAATAAATTTCGATAAATAACTACCGATAAAAATCCCTACTACTGAAAGTGCTGTAAAGATGAGTAAGAAAGGCCAGTCAATAACCAAATTTGAAATATCACCTAAGAAACCTATCAGAGATTTAGCAGCAATAATTAAAAGGGATGTTCCTACAGCCATTTTCATAGGTAAGCGAGCGAAGAGAACAAGCGCTGGGATAATCAAGAAGCCACCACCTGCACCTACGATTCCGGTAAGTATACCCACGAGTCCACCTTCAAGAGCAATCATCGGAAGGTTAAATTTGAGTTCTCCATTTTCTTCTTCTGCTCCTCCTTTTTTGCTGCGAATCATAGAAACGGAAGCAAAGAGCATAATCAAGGCGAAGAAAACCATAATTCCTACGTTTTTGGTTAACGTAAAGTCACCCACAGTAAATAATTCGTCAGGAATAGCAGGAACTAAGAATTTTCTTGTTAGAAATACCGTCGTAAACGATGGAAAGGCAAAAACTACGGCTGCTTTGTAGTTAATCAACTTCTTTTTCATGAAAGAAAAAGAACCAACCAACGAGGTTGTTCCAACTACAAAAAGCGAATACGCGGTTGATAATACAGGATCTACATGTAATAAATAAACGAGAACGGGGAGTGTCAGGATACTTCCTCCTCCACCTATTAACCCAAGACTTACTCCGATTAAAATGGAAGCGGCAAAGCCAATAATTTCGATAGCATTCATTGATTCGTGCGTTTTTAATATAAAAAAGAATGCTACAAAAGTAGAGACTCGCCTTGTCCGTTTCCGTGATAATAGTTACAAACACATGATAAATATCATACGTTTGTAAGATCTAACAGTTCTATTTTATTTCTCGAAAGTTTTACGCTTCCTATTCTTTCCAATTGTTTCAGTAAACGCGATACTACTTCACGTGAGGTTGCCAACTCGTTGCTGAGCTCCTCGTGCGTTGTTTGCAGTACGGAGCAACCACATTGCTTGGCTTTTTTCTGTAATAGCATCACCAAACGTTGGTCTAATTTATGGAAAACGATTTGGTCAATAGCACCCAATAAATCTTCAAATCTTTTCTGATAAGTCATGAAAACGAATTGCTTCCAAGAAGAATATTTGGTCATCCAATCTTCTACACGTTCGACGGGAATCAAAATGAGACGAGTCTTTTCATCTGTAATGGCAGATATTTCGCTTTGCCGGTGGTCTAAGCAGCATGTCAAGGACATAGCACAAGAGTCTTTTCCTCCTAAATAGTATAATAATGCTTCTTTTCCTTCTGAATCCGAGCGGACAATCTTTACAGAGCCTGTCAATATAATAGGTACGGAACGAATGTATCCACCGGGTTTCATGAGTGCGTATCCTTCCTCCACTTCCATGTATTTGCCTACTTCCGCTAACTCTTGTAGTAAACTTACTTCAAACATACGACCGAATTGGTCATGCAATTCTTTAAAATCAATTTTCATCTCTTTTTCAATAGGGTTTTATACTCAAACACCAAATTACAAACATCTATCCCTTTATCCTGCATCTTGTTACCCAATAAATCACATTTAATTGGGTACTTATCAATGATTAATTCTATGAATATATGTTTTTAATTTTCACTTGGCCTCTTCTCTTTCTCTGTTTTCGCTAATTTTTACGTGTTTACCAGGTACTATTGATGCTCCTTTTCTATCTCTCATTCATTGAAAAAAAACTAAATAGCCCTATTGTAGTTTATGTATTTGACTGAAAATGAAACAATTAGAACATCTATCGAATCATTTCTATCACTTCGGATACTTTCATCCATTCATACCCCTATTCTTTCTAACTTACTAAAAATATCCAATGAATCGTAATTCCTCCGTTGAGTCCCTATTTAATCGACTATTATCTTCCAAAACGAAGGAAAAGAGTGAAAGGGTCATGCTTACTATTGCTTTGCTAAGTTACGCACTTCACCTCATTCTCATTACACTCGTTAATTTACACGTAATAGAAATCGACTCTAAGTTTTTCAAAAGTCCGATTGCGGCTATTTACACGCCTTTCTCATTTATTCTCGTGTATGAGGTCTATTTGCTTATCTTTTTTTTACCTAAATCAATTACCATTTACATCGGGAAGCAATATGAAATCATTACGCTTATTGTTGTACGACGTATCTTCAAAGATATTTCAAATTTAGAATTAACCTCTAATTGGTTTCAAAATCGGTATGATTTACAGTTTACGTACGATGTCGTGACGGCACTTATTTTGTTTTTTCTTATTCTGTTGATTTACATGAATAACAAAAAAAGAAAAAGTACACACCCTTTGCATGAAGCCGCAGAAAACAGGCTAAAAATGAATACATTCATTCGTTTAAAAAAGGCAATTGCCACCTTGCTTGTTCCCGTTTTACTTTTGTTAGCTACCGTAACTTTGATTGACTGGACCACCGAGTTTGTTCGGAATTATCAAAACGGGGTGATTGTCTTTACCAATATCAATAAGGTTTTCTTTGATGATTTCTTCACTATCTTGATTATTGTAGATGTTTTTCTGTTGCTTTCTTCTCTTTTTTACTCGGATGAATTTCATAAGATCATTCGAAATTCAGGTTTTGTTATTTCCACCATTCTCTTAAAAATTTCCTTTTCTGTGGACGGGCTCATGAATAATGCTCTGATTATTGGTGCAGTTTTATTTGGTTATTTTATCATGCTTATTCATGACTATTATGAAAAAAACGCATTATCAGATAGCTAACTATCAATACATTAAAATAAAAAAAACTGCTTTCCCAAACGAGATGGGAAGCAGTTAATGGATAAAAATCAAGGAAAATTTTTAGGCTGTACCTTTCAGAATTTTATTCCAGTAAAGCCAAGGTAAGATATATCTTTTAAGTACCCACATTGTCCAGCGCGGTTTGGCTTGGTCAAAGGGGAAAGTCATTTTTGGTGTATTGGAGTAATCAAACTCAGCGAGCATCAATTTGCCGTATTGCGTAGGAATTGGGCAAGCACTGTAGCCGTCATACGAGGCGGTTGCTTTTTTATTTGCAAGATAAGCGAGTAGATTTGTAACCACTACAGGCACTTGTTTCCGGATTGCCGCACCCGTTTTGCTGCATGGCGCATTGGTAGCATCTCCGCAGGCGAAGACATTCGGGAAGCGCGTATGCTGCATGGAGTGTTTATCTATCTCGATGTACCCAAAGGCATTTTTTACGTCTGCCAATGGACTTTCTTTGATAAAGTTTGGTGCAGATTGTGGAGGTACGGCATGACATAAGTCAAATTTAATTTCTTTACGGACCGTTTCTCCCGCTTCGTTTTTCTGTTCGTAATACACTGTTTTATTCTGTCCGTTAATTTCAACGGTATTGGCTAAAAAGTGCGGTTGGATATTATTATTCTTCACGACCTCCGTCAGTGTAGAAGCATATTCTTTTACTGCGAAGATAGCACCGACGCCAGAAATATAGTGTACGTCACATTTATCTAAAATCCCTTTCTTGCGCCAATAGTCACATGCCAAATACATGATTTTATGGGGTGCGCCTCCACATTTTACGGGTGTAGATGGATTTGTAAAAACGGCAGTTCCTCCTTCAAAATTTTTGATTAACTCCCACGTATAAGGCGCCATTTCGAAGGAATAATTACACGACACTTCGTTTTTACCGAGAGTTTCTTTGAATCCTTTTATTTTATCCCAATCTAGTTGAATACCCGGTGCGACAATCATGGAATCGTATGTATAGACAGTTCCACTTGCACAGGTTACTTGGTTGTTTTCAGGTTGAAAGGTTGCGACTGCATCTTGAATCCAAGTTGCTCCTTTGGGGATAAAGTCTGCTTCGTCTTTTTCTGTGTCTTTGATATCAAATTCTCCAGCACCGACAAGCGTCCAGGCAGGTTGATAATAATGTTTTTGGGAAGGTTCAATGATTCCGATGGAGAGCGAAGCATTTTTGATGAGCAATTGAGAGGCAGCAGATAGCCCCGCGTTGCCACCACCAATTACCAGTACTTGATAATGTGTATTCATTGTAAGAGAGTAGTTTTATTAATCTGATTCTTCAAATTAGCACTATTCCAATGAAAAATTGTGTGATACTTATCACATAAATTACATTTGTCGATTATCTCTTACCTAAATAAGTTGATTTGTGCCGGCTAGATAGCACAAATACACACTCTTATTTTGATTTAAACGCCACGGGTGTTTGTCCTGTATGCTTGCGGAAGAAGCGAGAAAAGTAAGAAGTATCTTTAAAATTCAAGTGATAACTTATTTCCTTGATACTCATACCTGTATGTGTTAAAAGTCGCTGGGCTTCGATGAGTAATCTTTCTTGGATAAGTTGGCTTGCCGTTTTATTCAAGTATGTTTTGCAGATAGCGTTCAGGTAATTAGGAGATAAATTCATCCAATTCGCATAAGCCCTTACTTCTCTTTCCGTCACAAAATGTTGATTGACTAACTCCTCAAAGTGACGAATTTTGGTGTAGTGGCTATTTGTGTCAATGATTTGCTCTTCTTTATAAAACTGATTTGCTTTTTCGAGGAGTAAATACAAATAGGCCAGAATGATGGTATCATGCGTAGGTTTCGCTTCTTGAAACTCATTGAAAGCACAAGTAAAGAGCGACTTGAAGACATCAACTTCAGGTTCAAGTTGAAGAATAGGGACATGTTGCAACGTATGATAGAAAGGATATTCGTACAGACGTTGGTTGTACATAGACGTAAAAAAATGTGCTTCAAAGAAGAGCGTAAATCCTTTACTACCTTGAGACAATTCCCAATTATGAACTTGGCCGGGAGTCAGGAAGTACAATTGATTGGGGGCAATGGAATATGTTTTAAAGTCGATGGTATGCGAACCTGACCCCTCCGCCACGTACATGACCATATAAAAGTCATGTGCGTGGGGTTGGTCAATACCTTTAAAGTCGCGAACCAAATCTTCCAATCTGGACATATGAACAACCCCTCTCTTTTTAGAAGAGTTTGGGTATGATTCAATACAATATACTGGGACAGATTTAGCTTTGAGTGACATACTTAGTTCGGTAATTTATCTCTGAAATATCCATAAACCCAAGTACCTGCAATAGCACTAAGTAAAGTAACAGCTACTACGGTGTATCCGCTACCAATTTGTGCAAAGATAGGACCCGGACAAGCTCCTGTAATCGCCCAGCCTAATCCGAAAATCAAACCGCCAATTACTTGACCTTTTTGGAATTTCTTTGGATGGAAAACCACTGTCTCTCCATTTAATGTCTTGATATTGAATTTCTTAATTAAGAATACCGATATCATTCCTACCACAACCGCGCTACCAATTACGCCGTACATATGGAAAGATTGGAGACGGAACATTTCTTGGATTCTAAACCAAGAGATAATTTCAGCTTTAACAAAGACAATACCGAATAATACACCAACGATGAGGTATTTGATGTTATCAGTCCATGTTTCTGTTTTTTGCATATCGTTTGGTGCTTCACACACAAACGGCTCAACGATTACGTCTTTTGGTTCTATATTTGAATTTGCCATGTCTTTACGAATAGATTTAATTGGGATGAATTAGAATAATTTGAATAACACAGGAAGAAGTACGTGCGTCATAGTAAAACCACCGACCATAAAGCAACACGTAGCAACTAAAGAAGGCCATTGCAACGTAGATAAGCCCATAATAGCATGACCAGACGTGCAACCACCTGCGTACCGTGTACCAAAACCAACTAAAAATCCACCAAAAACAAAAAATACCAATCCTTTCAAGGTGAATAATGTTTCGAATGAGAACAAGTCAGCGGGCATTAATCCAGAAAAATCTTGGATTCCTAGGGCAGAAAGATCCGCAATAGTTGCTTCAGACAAAACGAAAGCATCTGGATTTGCAAGGAAATTTGTGGCGATGATACCTCCAAAAAATACACCTAATACAAAAACCAAATTCCAGATTTCTTTCTTCCAATCGTACTTAAAGAAAGAAATGTTTGCGGGCATACACGCAGCACAAACGTGGCGTAACGAAGATGAAATACCAAACGACTTGTTCCCGATTAATAGCAAAGTAGGTACGGTTAGACCGATTAATGGACCTGCTACATACCAAGGCCAAGGTTTACGGATGATTTCGAAGATTTGCTCCATGTTGATTTATTAAATTTAGTAGTGATAATTAATGATAAAATTGAAGTGAGTCATATTGACTTTATTAAAAACAAAACGATCGTTTGCATAAGTTTCACCCAGTTGGTCTTTTCTTACGACAAGAACCAACAGATTCAGTCCTTCTAGGAAATGGTCAAACTGGTACGTTAAACCTGCATTCACCTGCGTATATGTAGGTAATCCATATTTATTTAAGGCAAAATTTTTGACATCTGGTAACTGAAAATACCCACCACTTAGTTCAACCTTGATGTGCTTTTCGGGTTTCCAATACGTATTCACGGTAACGGCTGTTACATCTCCAAATCCTTCATTTCTCTCTCTAGGCATAAACGTGTAAAACGGTTCACGTCCCCACTCTCTAGGCATAAGATAGCGCCCTTTTCCGGTGATTCGCGTTGCATTCAAGTAGTAATCAAATGCTTTGGAACGCGCCCCGATACGTCCAGAAAACACCAATGAACCTTCTCCTTCCTCGATGTACCGAGTTGGGTGTTCTGCAGAAGCTCCACCTTGGCCTATCGCTTTTTGCGAAACCACCTGCCCGCCTACAAACCAAGATTTTCCGGCGATAGAGGGCGATTTCCATTCAGCGGAAGCAAACTGCGTGTTCATGATATTATCAACATACGTATTCCAATACTTTACAGACCACCTATTTTTTGTATAAATTCCTCCAATTGTAGCGATTCCTTTAGAGTGGATAGCTCCGTGATAATTAGCCGGCACACCTTCTGCGGTCACCCCACTTGGATATATCCCGATACTTCTTCCTATATTGAACCACTCGACCGTTGAACGCGGTGAAATTCTAAAGATATATTCTCCGTGCAATTGCACATTTTTAATCTCGTTACTCTCTAAAACAGCTCCTTCTATTAATGTTGGCCGCATACGTCCATCTTGTGGATTAATAAAAGGTGTTTGCGGAATCTGGCGACCGAACGTAAAAACAGTTTTCTTTGTCGGATGAATCTTGATAAACAATTCTTCTAATCTATCTAAATCTTCGTGGTCGTTAGGTTCTTCAATATCAAACAAACCGACTTCGTATCTACTCGACTGCCCTGTTCGTGGGTCGGGTGCTCCTAAATCAGATGAAGCGACATTGAACATAAAGAAACCACTCATTCCTACTTGAAAGTACTTTAAGAACTTTGGAGTTTCGTAGCCAACGCCAGCGCCTATTCCGAGTGCATAGTAATCTGTCAGGTTTCCTTCATTAACTGTTGATGCGAAATAGGAACGTGCATGTCCATAAAAGCGCCCTTTTTCGAAAAAATGGTTCAGTGTGTTAGTATCCTTATCAATCTCGTGTTCGTGATTCGTATGAATACCTTGGGCAAACGTTTGCCCAAATGAACAAACTGAAATTAAAAAAGCAATGAATCTACCTCGTACCATAGTTTACAAAATATGTGACTGATTGTATCTGCAAAAGTATGATACGTATCATGCTTTATTCGTGACAAATGTTACACGGAGGCTTTGGTTATGTAAATTCATTGCTTTTCTTCATAAAACAGCGACTTTATCAAGAAAACGTATAGTCAACGCCATGCACTTGGCTGAGTAAATCTTGTGGGCCGTCCAATATTTTGGCATCGTGTCTCAACGTAGGAGCAACGGGAGAGAATTTAGCCAAATAGGATTTTATAACACCGTGGAGTGTTTCAGGCAAGTTTTTGGCTTCAACAACTCCTTTCATTCGACAAAGCATATCTTCCGGGTCACCATCACGTTCACAAGCACAAAGTGAGTACAACCTAGTTGGTTCCAGCGGTTTGCCACCAATGATTACCTTTTGTACCCGCTTTCCGGCAGGTTCATACGCTTTGAACTCCACTTGCATCCCTTTGAAACGCACAAACCATCCGCCAAAGCGCTTTGCTGCATTTTGTGCGAAAACGTTTTGAAGCTCTTTTTCCAACCAATTCAAAATTTGCTGCCCCGTTGCTTTTCCTGTCCGAACTGTTGATTCTACAGGCAACATATCATACAAATAAGATTCAGTAATAGCTGCTTTGCCATCTTTCCCTGGTACTAATGGCGGACAGAATCGAAAGCCATTCGATAACACAACATCCACATCAATTTTCCACTTCAATGCATCTACGATAAGTGTATCAATTGTATTTTCAACGACCATGTTCCGATACAATGGCACAGTCGTATAACCAAGAACTTTTTCTAGCTGAGGTTTAAAGGGCTTTTCTATTTCCTCAATTAATGCAAGAACTTCTTTATTTGCAGGATATTTTTTGGGGTCAACCTCAATTAACTCATACGTATCTTTAACGATTTTCCCGTCCTTAATCTCTAAATCCAGACGGCCGATAAATGAACCAAAAGCACCCGGTTCAACAATTTTCGTATATTTTGTTTGAATTGGCTTACGCACTCGTTCGTGGGTATCCGCACCAAAAATATAATCAACACCTGCGCAAGACGGGTCATTTCCTAATGCGATTTGCTGCGATAAACCTAGGTGAGAAAGAAGGATGACAAAGTCACATTTTTCTTGCTCTCTCAATAATTTCACATATTCTGCGAGGTTTTCATTAGGTTCAGAATAGACGATGCCTTTGCTATACAGCGGCGACTGTCTGAGCGGAACAAGTGGGTCTGTATAACCCAAAAATCCAATCTTTACGCCCATTCTATGCATAATTTGATACGGTTGGAAGATAAAATCTCCACGCTTACCCTCTCCTAAATCATGGTACATATTTGTACAGATTTTAGGTGCTAATAAGCTACCCATCAACTTTTGCATGTTCTCTTTATAGTAGACAACCTCCCAGTTTCCAGGGATATATAAATCATACGAAAGGGCATTTAACAACGGTACAAAAGCCGAACCTTCTGTTTTTACAGATAACATGCTTCCTTGAAACATATCTCCGGTATCAACGGTAATGGTATTTTGCGGATTTTCAGCTCTCATCTTATCCAAGGCAGTAGCCATGTGTGCATATCCACCGGCTTTCCGGAACGTCAATTGATTATTTTCCCAAAATAGCTCGTCGTGGGCATGTAGTTGGCAGTGCACATCGGTTGTTTGCAAAAAAGTAATTTTACCTGATTTTGCATTGGTCGAGGTATTGCTATTTGCGTCTTTTTTTGTGTCCTCCGCAGCTAAAAGCGGAACAGCTGCGCCTTGCATAGCTACACCGGCTAATAAACCAGAACGAAGGAATTTTCTTCTTGATGATGACATAGTAAATAGGGATTGATAATGAATGAGTAATTAAATTAAAATCCGGATTTGATATACGCCCAGCCCTCCTCTTGTTTTTCGATGATTTCAGCTAAGCCAACCGGGACAAATTTAGCAGGCGCAATGATGTCTTGTTTATCTATCTTTTTACGCTTGATTGTGTTCTCACAAACAGCAAATACAACTCCTCTTGTAGTCAATGCTTGGATATTCGCTTCGTGTTTGCTTTTACTTTTTTGCATGAACGCAATGCCGTTATTGTGTACAACTACCTCGATTTGAGCAGTTGGCCAATGGTTCAGGACATTATTCAACTGTATATGCAAGGCATCGTACGCTAGCGTGTCACTTGTGGATAAATGAAAAACCACTTTGTGCGTCTTTTCTTGTGCGAAACTGGTAGATACACTGAATAGCAATGCTACAAGGAGAGAAAAGAGGAAGGTTTTATTTTTCATAATTTTGCAATGGTTGCTTTTTTGGTAGGTTGTTTATCATTTTTTTTCTTCCAATCTACAATTGGCTTGAAAGGGCCGTATTTATGCTGTGACTCCGGGAACGGGTCAGCAAATGGACCAAATGGATGATCAAAAGGTTTTTTAGCAATGTCTGGCCAGTCTTGAGACAAATCCTTCGAAGGACGCTCCATCGTGTTGATATATGCAGCAACATCCCAAGACTCTTCATCTGATAACTGCGGATTCTCGTATGTTGCACCCAGTGGCATGTTGTATTTTACATAACCAGCAAAATTAGACATTCTGAAAAGTCCAGCGCCGTCATTGTAGCTATGTTTCCCCCAAAGTGGCGGATACGTATATTCTTTACCGTCAGCTGCTAAAACCCCCTCTCCATTCGCTTGGTGACACGATTGGCATTTTGCTTCGTAAACTACCTTGCCCTTTGCTGGGTCAGCGGCTCTGTCCATAAATGCCAATTTATAAATACCTGAACCTTTGGGTTTTCTTTCTTTGGAAACATCCGAGCCTAACCATTTCATGTAAGCCAAAATAGCCTGCATCTCTTTACCTGTTGTATCAAGTGCTTTTCCGTTCAGACTTCGCTCAAAACAGTCGTTCACCCGTTTTGCTTTACTCTCTACTCCACCTGACCGCGCTCTGAACTTAGGATAGGTCGTTTCAACAGCGAAATAATTATTACCCCAAGGTTGCGCACCTGCTTTCAGATGGCAATTTTGGCAATTTAGTCCATTGGACATAGGTGCTACGCTCCCTTTTGGTCCAAGATATGTAGCGGTGTGTGCGATGAGTTCTTTCCCGTATAAAACCTGCTCTTGCTCGTCTGCCGATAGCCTCATGAGTCTCCAATCTTGCGGAGCTGTCCAGACGTTTACGAAGTCAGGATTAGGCATTTCAATAGGTGCTTTTTCTTCTTCGGCTACTTCATCTGAAGAGAAAGAAGGTATACCCCAAAAGTAGGAATAAGTCAATAAGCCAATTAGTAAAATCGTGAAAACCAACAAGCTAAATATTACACGGAGCGATAAAATCAAGCTTTTGGTTACTTGATCAGAATCTTTTTGTGCCATGAACAAATGAGATTAATAATGATTGAATGAGCACAAAAATAATGACCATAATCAGGCTTCATTGTAACATTTGTTACATATCAAGACATTTGTAGGATATTTCAAATAAAAAATTGATTAAAAAAAATACGAACGATGTACGCTTGAGTAATATCCAAGCATATATCGTTCGTACAAGTAAAAAATAAACCAACAGGTTACACGGACTTCTTTTGGGTTAATTGAATAATGATTGCACGAATGAGAAGTACCCAAGGGGTTCCATGCAAGGCAACATCAAACCAATCCATCAAGCCCATACCATTTGCACCACCAAGTATCCACTTTATTTTTCCCCAGATGTGTGGTTCCGGAAAAAACGGTGCTAAACCGAGTGTCAAACTTGCCATAGCCCATGTGCGTGTATTATTTAATAATTCTTTCATAGTTTATTCAATTGTTTCCCCAGCAGCTTTCCAGCCTTGAATACCAGGTTGTAAGTGATATATTTCTTTGAACCCAGCCTTTTGAAAGTCCGAAATCGCGCTAGCACTTCTTCCTCCGACGGCACAATACAGAAAAAGTGGCTTTGAGGTATCTAGTTTACTTATTTCCGAGGTAAAATCTGAACTGTAATAATCCAATTGTATAGCGCCAGGTATTTTTCCGGTGGCTACTTCCGCATCTGTTCGGATATCGAGTAAAATTCCTTCTTTTTTTTCTTGCAAAACCTCCTTAAAGGTCGCCACATCTACCCCTTTCACACCATTTTCTTCTGTGTTGCCACAAGACCAAAGTGAAAAAACGAGTAAAAAACTGCTTAAGATTGACTTCATAGATGTCTCATAATTTTTCACAAAATTAGCTTGTTACAGTCTTTTAGAACGTGATATTAGTTACAGTTCACTAATTATTTTGTTTGTGTTTTGGTGACAATGAGGACGAGTTTGAACCTATCATGATCAAATATAACTTTTCCCAAAATCAGGCAATTCATGAGTGAGAATAAAATATTTTACTTAGATGGTTAAGAATAAAATAAAGCTTTTAGAATACCCAATTAGTAGGAAAAAGAAGATAAGAAGGCCCATTCCATAAAATGGATAAGGATTTTCGTTTACTTCTCATATTCACTCCACAAAGCCCAGTATATTACCGTTTACCCTATACGAAGTAGCTAACTGACCGGTTCATACCCCCGAAGTATTCTCTGCTTTAAGTAGAATTATCATACATCTGACCACTATTTAATCTCCTTAAATAGTTATTATCTATTATTTATTGGACTTAGCTTTGAAACAAAGTAAATTTGAAGTTCGTTTACCTTAAATTATTCCTATTTAATATCTTTTTTTTTATGAAATCATCCATTCTAAAACAGCTTTCGTTCGCTTTTTTATTCTTCACTAGCTTTGCTACTCTTGCCGCTGATCCTGACGATATCCTCGGACTTTGGAAAAACGGAGAAGGTACAGGGATTGTCCAAATTTATAAAAAAGGTGACAAGTACTACGGAAAAATTGTATGGCTTAAAGTAACCAACGACCCAGATGGTACACCAAGAAAAGACATCAATAATCCAGAAACTAGCTTACGTACTCGCCCTTTAAAAGGCCTAGAAAATCTGCGTAACTTCCAATACGTTGGTAACGGAAAATGGGAGAATGGCAACGTCTATGATCCAAAAACAGGAAATGACTATTCGTGCGAAATGACACTCGTGAACCCAAATACGCTTGAAGTTCGTGGTTTCATCGGTATTTCTCTATTTGGTCGTACAGATGTTTGGAAACGCCAAGTAACCAAAAAATAATTCCTTATTCATTGACATAACCCTTTTTTCATGAAGAAACTTTTCATTCTCGCTGCACTTTTTGCTACTTCTTTTGTACAAACCGTTGCGCAAGATTCTACTTCTACCGGTTCAACGACCTCTGAAGACGAATTTGACTTTTCCAATTTAGATAATGCAGATGACTTTACTGTTAAGACTTTCTGTACACAAAAAGTACCCTATCTAAGTCCTACTCAACTTATTTCTGTGGGGTACGAAATGCAAGGTGCTTTTTCCCTTTCGACTGTTTCTCCTGGTACCCTTGGTGCTAGTAACGTAACGGCTTTCAGAGGGCTGAGACTTGGCTTCAATGCACCTGTCATTTCTCGTTCAAACTTTATTCTGAACCTCGGTTTGACCTATTGGGACACACAAGCAAATTTAGCAAATCCTGAAAACGTTCCTTACGGTAGCAATTTGGAAAAAGGTCTCCGCACGACGGGCATCAACGCTACTATTTTTAAACCTTTGAACGACACCCGTTTTCTTATTTTTCAAGGAAGCGCTGACCTTAATGGTGTCTATCGAAACTTAAACGAACTGGCTATCGGGAAAAGTACGACCTACAGCGCAACAGCTATTTACGGTTGGAAAAACAATGAAAATACCATGTTTGGTTTAGGTGTTACACGTACGTATCGTGCTGGCCAATTACTTCACATTCCTGTTATTTATTACAACAAAACATACAACGCGAAATGGGGAATTGAATCCATCATTCCAGCCCGTCTGAATGTGCGTAGAAGTTTTGGCACAACAGGTTCTTTACTTTTCGGATATGAGATTGAGGGTAACTCTTTCTATTTAGGGCAAAACCCACAAAATAGTGCACAAGATTTATTCCTTCGTCGTGGTGAGCTAAAACCTCGTGTTACATTTCAAAGACAGGTATCTGGTTTTATTTGGGTAGCAGCTCAAGCGGGGCTTAGATATGCCTATCGTTTTGACGTATTTAATGATCAAAATCCTGTGGCTAACGAAGTACCTGCGTTTGCTACTTCCGTAGGAAATCCTATGTATTTCAATATTAGCTTAAACTTGGTTAGTCCTTAATTTACTTTCTATTTTATATCAAAAAAGGCACTTTCAATTATAGAAAGTGCCTTTTTTGATATAAGTCTTAAGAAGTTACGACGTAATAAAATGCCCACCCAAAGAATACAATCAAAGCTGCCCAAATCCAGGAAGGAATACTTTGTGGCGTTTCACTTCCATCAATCAAAAACTGCTTTTGATTTCCCTTTCCGTACGCATTTATCATGATAGGTACGACACCATCTATGATGTCACGCTCTTTCAAGCCTTCAAGTGCAATTGCTGGGCCGTTCCGAACGGTAAATGGGACATACTTGACCCCTTCCGTCCCCATTGGGTCAATACTTATAATTTTCAATATATGCTCACCATCTGGAATTCTCCGTGAGTCCAATTCAAATCGAATGGGTGCTTCGTACTCTCCAAGAGGTTCTGTTTCATTATCTAAATATAGAATAACTTTACTTTTTGGTTCTTTCATTATTCAAATGTTAAAAAAGTTCTTTTGATGTGATCTTGGCTGTCTTCACCTGGTCTAATTAACCATTTTACTGCATAAAATAATGAAACAGCTGTAATCAGAACAGTTGCCCAGACTATGACGTAATCCCATTGACTTTCAGGCCCTGCACCATGCGCAACATCCCGAAGAATCGTTGGTTGCTGTTTCTTACAAGCATCACAAGCCATTATTGATGGACTCATCAAATTCATCAGTCCTAGAAATAGAAAAACTATGTATTTTTTCATTTTTATTTCAATTATTGTGGAGTTCCTAGCATCTCCATAATTTTCTTAACTTCTTCGACACTTACTTTTTTGCCTTTATTTCCCCAACTAGTGCGTTCGTGGTTCATAATTGCCGTGACTTCCTCCGCAGACAGGTTATTATTTTCACCAATTGCAGGCATGACACCATAATCTCCACGTGCATCATATCCTTTCATAATGACCGTAACAAATAACTCCAAATCATCTCCAATTACAATTTTACTTCCCTTTAAAGGAGGGAAAGCGCCTTTCAAACCCTCTCCGTTTGCTTGGTGACAGCTTTGGCAATTTGCCGCATATACAGCTGCTCCATCCAAACCTCCATCATCACCACCCGCACTATCTCCTTCTTTTTTTTCTTTTTTGTACAGAAATTCAGGTTGCGGTGTACCATCAGGTAATTTTACCTGTTTCAATGATTGCAAATAATTGACCAATTGAAGTGCCTTTTCTGTTGCAACAACTACCCCTTTTTTCCCTTTCCGAAATTCCTCTGGCACATTGATGACTATATCTGCTGGATTCGCTTTTTCTTTCCATTCAAATAACCAAGGATACGGAGACATGACAGACTCAGGAACTACCGCACGTGGATTAAACAAATGCAAAAGATGCCAGTCCATACTTGGCTGCCTTACGCCTATGTTCGTTAAGTCAGGACCTGTTCGCCCCGTTCCCATTAAAGTAGATGTGTTTTGCCAAATGTTATCTCGTGTAATATTGGCGTAATCAGCGGCAATGTTAGGACGACTACCCCACACTTTATCTACTTCCACATTTCTAACTTGTTGCGAGTGGCATCCGACGCACCCTTCGCTTATATACACTTGTTTACCAGCCATTTCATCTGGTGTCAGAGCCCGACTTCCTGGGAGCGGCGCATTATTTTTCTGATTATCCAAGGCTGGAAAAATAGCCACAAAAAGCATCAATACAGAAAACAAGGAAACAGATGTTCCAAATAATTTGGTATGGTTATTAAAAAACTGAATCATGATAAGGGCTGGTTTAAGGATTTCAACTGAAGCCTTTTTTCAAGTATTTGCAAAGCTCTTTCTTTGACATCCATGCGTTGCTTGGTAAAGACCATTTTATATAAATTATAAGCTAGAATTAGGTGAGAAATCCACATCATAGAGCCACCTATTGCTCTCCACAGCCAGTAAGGCGCCATCAAGACGACACTGTCTACAAATGCCTTGCCTTCAACCCAAGATAGACCCCTCAGTGTCCCTCCAATCATGAGCGGAATCGTATAGAACTGTAAACCGAGTAAAGCAAACCAAAAGTGAGCACCTACCAGAATTTGAGAAGGTTCGTTCCCTGTTAATCTGGGCACAATTGCATAAATACCTGCAAATAATATAAACGTGATTATCCCGTACATCGTAATATGTGAATGCGCAACAGTGAAGTCTGTAAAGTGCCAAATAATATTTGTCGAACGAAATGCCTCTGCCGTACCTTGAAATGAACCTGTGAAGTAATAAATTACACCAACTAGAAAAAAAGGAAGTGAATAACTTTGGGAAACTTTGGACCACGAACCTTTGAATGTCATCAAAAAATTAATTGTTCCTGACGTTACGGGTATGAGCATTCCTACACTACCTACAATCGCTACCGTTTGTAACCACCACGGTAATGAAGAAAAGACAAAATGGTGCGTTCCTATGAGCGTATAGAAGAGGATTTGTGTCCAGAAAGCTAGAACCCCCAAGCTATAAGAAAAGATGGGTTTATTTAATTGTTGAGGAATAAAGTAGTAGAGAAGGCCTAATGAGAAAAACATAAACCACAAACCTACTGCTTGGTGCATGTAAAAGCCTTGTAAAATAGTTTCTCCAATGCCATCCTGCCACCAAGGCAGATAAGAAACCAAAGCAATAATTGGTAAGAAGATAGACGCAGACGTGATATACCAATTAGATATGTAGATTTCTTTTGTTTTACGTAGAGCAATTGTTTTTAGGTAATTTGTCATACTTAAACCCAGCCCAATCGCAAAAAATACCATGATTGGCCAGATATATTCTCTGTATTCACCACCGCCGTTATTTATGCCTGCCATGAGTGAAATTGTCCCCAAAACATGCGATAAATTGATACTATGCAATGAATACCAACCCATTTTTAAACTAGCTAATTTTCCGTTTCCAACTGTAGGAACAACGTAGTATCCTAAGCCCAACATTCCCAATGAAGCCCAACCCCAAAATACGAGATTAGTATGTACGGGTCTTAGACGCCCGAAGCTTAGCCAAGAGACTGAGTCTGCATCAGGTGCTATAAATTTAATCCCTACATATTCGCCTATGGTTGTCCCTAGCACTAACCAAAATACAGCTGACCCAAGAAAGGCTAGTACTAACTTCGTTAACTTTGGATCAATTTTAGGTCTTGGTAAAGGTTTTCTTTTACTTGCAAAAAAATGAACATCATGATCTTCCTTTACATTTAATAAAATAGGTTCTTGAACAGAATCATCTTCTTCCATATTCATTTCTTTTTCCATCCAAGCAGCTAGCCTTTCAGCTTCATCCGTTTCTTTTTCATCTATTTTCTTTTGTGTAATTTTATTTAGTTTGGACACCAAAAGTAGAAAAGCAACAAACAACGGAATAAATAAAAGTATCAAAGTGATAATTACCCCAGGTTCTGACATAAGGGTGTCTCTCGTTGGTGGAACTACATCGTCTTGT
Organism: Spirosomataceae bacterium; assembly: GCA_046292055.1. Taxonomy (GTDB): domain Bacteria; phylum Bacteroidota; class Bacteroidia; order Cytophagales; family Spirosomataceae; genus CAYNRA01. The sequence goes on from JBKBRQ010000007.1 coordinate 28,217, forward strand.
GCTATTGCTGATATTTGGAAAAATACTAGTAAAACGATTGTTAAAAAGCCAATCTTTGTTTTTCCACTCACCCTACTCACTTCCTCTCCTTGTCTGTTACCAACCGTTTTCAACTGATTTTCCCACTTCTTTAATTTGAGAATGGTCTTTACCAAAAAAACCAACAGGAATACAGTAGTAATGCTTCCAATTAGCACTAGACCTACCTGATTACTACGGAACATCGTCCAATTTTCAACCGACTGTGCATTCACTTGCCCTATTGGCAAGAGGGACACAAGTAATGTCAGCCATTTTTGTGCTTTCTGTTTCTTTTTCATATTTCCATTGTTTACGTAATACAAAAGTATCTACGTACACATTCGTCATCAATACACAAAACACGCAACAGGTATAACAAATCAATGATATTTGTCATTTTTCTATGTGACCAAAATCACATAAATAACTTATTAACAAATACTTACATGTATTTTAGCAAATACAAATCAAATAAAAAAGGAGTGACACCTACGTATCACTCCCTATTTATTTGATAATTAAACGGTTATCTTCTTTTGCAAGTATTTACACCTAACAGGCTGTAAAGTGGACAAAAATTAACTAATCCTGTTAAAATCATCACTCCTGCCACTGCTAATAATATATATCCGAGTACACCACTCAATATTCCTGAAAAATAAAGCCCTACAAGAAGTAATGCAACCAAAACTCTTACTAGCTTATCTACTTTCCCCACATTTTTATCCATAATTTTAAACCTATTTAACGGCAATCATGCGTACTACATGACCTGTGCCGAGATGATAATTTCCCTCTGCTAATTCAATTTGTTTATCCTCTATTTCTCGAAAATGAAGACCCTCAAACTCACTTTTAAGTATATCGACAGTTAGCAACATATCTTCTACTCTAGGCCCTCCTGATGGATGATTCAATTGGAGTGGATGAAATGCTTCTAGAATGACAATACCTCCTTTTTTAAGCGACTTTATAACTTCCTTATGAAACCATTTTCTCAACTCTCTAGGAAAGTGAGCGTAAAACAGCCCAATTGCATCGTATTTATCAGACTCTGGCTTGAACATCGCCGCATCAAGTACTTCAAAATGTACTGAAACCCCTTTTTCTTTAGCAAGTATGTCTGCTTTTTGCTTCCCTTCCTCACTATAGTCAAATGCGTCAACTTCCCAACCTTGCAAAGCAGCAAAAACTGAGTTTCTCCCCTCACCATCAGCGGGTAAAAATAATCTACCTGGCTTGAATTGAGTTAGATTTTCGGCAAAAAACTCATTTGGTTTTGTCCCATACGCGAATTCCTTCTCGGCGTATCTTTGATTCCAAAATTCTTTCATTGTTGCGACTTTACAAAAAAGTCTTCTACAAAACTGGTTACTACATATCCCATGAACATGCCGTATGGAACCATAGTTTGCCACTGCGACTTTAGTGGACATGTACCTGTTAGACAGCCTATTTCAGACCAATAAAAATAACCCATGAGTCCACCGAGCAGCGTTCCCCCTACTAACCACTTATTTGCCTTTAACTTCTTCATACTCGACATCTCCTGTGTTTGGCGTTCTTCTTAAATTTGTCATCCTTGTTGTAGGCACACCACAACCATTCGAAGATCCACAGCCCAAATTTAATAGAGCTTGAGTCATAAAAATACCTCCAAAAGCAGCAATAGCATACTGATTCATAACAATAGATTGAACTAATATTATAGCTCCTATAATGAAACGTATTACCCGTACCATTGTCCATCCAGTAATTAATGTTTTCATTTCTTTATACGTTATTTAGTGTAACTCATAATCCCTCCAGAAAGGTTATATAACGACGTGAAACCCGCGCCAGACATTATTTGACACGCTTGACCACTTCTATTCCCTGAACGACAGTAGACAAGATAAGTTTTTGTTTTGTCTAATGCTGCAACTTGTTGCTGAAAGTTCGGACTCATTATATCGATATTTTTTGCTCCTGGAATGGCCCCTTGTCTGAATTCTCCTGACGTCCTTACATCTAATATAATAGCGTCCTTATTGGAATCCATTAGTTCATTAAACTTTTGAGAATTGATATTTTCGTACCCTTTGTTGGAGTTAAAGAAGTTAAACATGTTTATATTGAATTTGAAGTGAATAAAACCACAATTACAATACAAAGCTCAGAATTTTAGGGAATATAGTACGTGATATATGTTACATATTCACTTTTGATGTTTTTTCACAAGACCTTGGCTACCTTTTTGGTAGCCAAGAATCTTGCATCGTTTCATGGCTGTAAGTTGAGAAAATTGGATTAATTTAAGATTCTCCGCTTTACTTCTTCAAATATCGACCTAGATTTCTCAACTACCAAATTTTTAAATCAAAATAAGTACTTAAATTCGCTTAGCAAAAATTCTGCTTAAATATTTGACTATTAACTAGTTGGTAGGAGCTTAATTTTTCCCTCTTCTTATGTATCTGTAATTGATACATTCACACACTTTTATCACCCAAATACGACTATTTCAATATTTTCAAACAATTATTATAACTAAATCAATATTAACTCAGACAACTTTAATCACTTTATTACAAACTACACGTATATTTTATTCCTCTACTTACTATAGCCTTATTTGTCACTTGAATTGATTCGTATTTTTCAAATATTGTCTTTAGATGATGTAGTAACTTACACCAAACAGTACGACTATCCATTCACAACACAAATACTAGATGTAAATTCATGAATGTAATCCCTACTTTTTAAAATCAGCAAGATGTAGTTTTAGGAAAGATCAGGTCTTCACGTTACTATTTCATTAAAAACAAATAGTGAGGATGATATAAAAGCAGAAAAAATAGATACCAAATGAACTTTGAATAAAATGGGTTAAGAAACAAATAAAACAGGCACGTATCAGTGGGTAAAAGTAAAATATTTACCATATACCAAGGGGTATACAAGTGTTGTAAATAAATAAACACTTTTACTTTTTTCGAATCGTTACAATTCAACCCGTCTATTTCTTGTTTTGGGTGGTTTTTGGTATAAACGAAAAAGACTCCGTTGAATTAATCAACGGAGTCTTTTGTAATAAAATTCTGGCATCTACCTACTCTCCCGGGTTTGATCCAAGTACCATCGGCGGTGCGGGGCTTAACTGCTCTGTTCGGAATGGGAAGAGGTGAACACCCGCCCTATGGACGCCATGAAGGCCTTTGTTCCATATGACATAACGACGGAAAATACTGAGTAATTAATTGAAAAAAGGAGAGCTTTCGGTTCATTAGTACTACTCGGCTATGACATCTCTGCCTTTACACCTGTAGCCTATCAACGTCGTAATCTCCAACGTTCCTCTATGGAAGTCTCATCTTGAGGTGGGTTTCACACTTAGATGCTTTCAGCGTTTATCCCGTCCCGACTTAGCTACTCTGCCGTGCCCTTGGCAAGACAACAGATACACCAGCGGTCAGTCCAATTCGGTCCTCTCGTACTAAAATCAGAGCCTCTCAAACTTCCTACGCCCACCACAGATAGGGACCGAACTGTCTCACGAC
>JBKBRQ010000079.1:0-11739 GCA_046292055.1 Spirosomataceae bacterium
GTTTTACAGTCTATTTTCAAGGAGATAAACAAGAAGGGAAACCGGCTAGAGTTCAAGGTTTTTCGAGAAATATGCATGATTATCTTATTAACAACCAAGTAACTACAGGGGCACAAAATTCGGGCGATCAAGTTATGATTTATAGCTCACCGTACGCCAAAGCTATTTGGTTAAATGGAACAGTCCCCGCAGGAAGTAGTCGTTTTGCTGTAAAAGGAGCTCTGCCTGACCCTTGGTTAACTTTCTGTACAGAATTAGCAGAATCTCTTCAGATACATTCCATTTCCTTTAAAAATTCAGAAACACCCAATCATTCACCAGAGACAAAACTGCTTACATTTACCTCTCCTCCTTTGTCTGAAATAATCGCATTATGCAATCAGGAAAGTATCAATTTGTATGCTGATGGACTTCTGAAAGCAAGTTTTTCAGAAAAAAACAGATATACAACCTTTGCAGAAAGTACAGTTAAGTTGGGTGCTTACTGGCAAAAAAAAGGAGTCGATTGGTCAGGTTTTCGTATAGAAGATGGCAGTGGATTATCTAGTCAAAATCTAGTACAACCCAAAAGCTACAGTCAATTTTTGGGACAGCTCGTCAACGCACCATTTTTCTCAGCTTTTTTAAGAACCATTCCACAAATGGGAGTTTCTGGAACGGTTAAAAATTTACCCAAAACTACACGACCTATTTATGTAAAAAGTGGTACGATAAACGGTGTAAAAACGTATGCGGGATACCTGAAAAATAGAGATGGTGATTGGCTGACCTTCTTTGTCGGGGTAGACAGATATACAGCAAAAGAGGCAAAGGCTGTACGCGCGTTTCTGACTGATTTTTTAGTTGAGTTAGGTAAGTAAGGATTTGTGAGAACAGAAACCTTTACTTGGATACAAATTGATTATATTTGTTCAATTTTGCCAATCATTGTCCCAATTACGATTAAAATTGAACCTGCAAACGCTTTTATTACTTGGACTACTCCAGCTAATTAATCTATCCGTATCTGCTCAAACTATTGAGCGTCACCCCTATTTACAACAACCTACACAACACTCAATCGGTGTACAATGGAGGTTCAATGAACCAAGTACCGGAGCTGTCAGGTATTATCCTTTGAATAATCCTGGACTAAAAAGTGAGAAAGAAAGTGAGAAAATCCAGAAAGACCATTTTATTGTATTAACGGGTTTAGCACCCAATACAAATTATAAATATGAGCTTATGGGTAGTAATGGATTATGGCAAGCCCACCCTGATTACCTTTTCCGTACAGCTCCCTCAGATTCTACCCAACAAATACGGATTTGGGCTATGGGAGATTTTGGCGACCTACGCAAACAAGATTATGTTAGAACACAAACAGGAGTACGGGATACCTATTTAAAATCTAAGAATACACACACGGATTTATGGCTTTGGCTTGGCGATATGGCTTATGGAAACAACAAAGACGATGTCATGCAGACGAGTGTTTTTGATTTTTTTGGTCCAAAAATATTGAGCAACACGCCCTTAGTAACTGTGCCTGGAAACCACGAATACTACGAAAATAACGTATTTAATCGGCTTGACAGCCAAATCGTATATTTTGACATTGTCAATCCACCAGTGAAAGGAGAAGCTAGCGGTACCCCCTCTTTCAATAAATCATACTACTCTATGCGTTATGGTCCATTGCATATTATTGCCTTGAATTCATACGGAAAAGAAAATGGCAAACTCTTGTATGATACGGATAGCAAACAAATTCAATGGCTAAAAAAAGAACTAGAACACACGAAAAATGCACCTTGGAAAGTCGTCATTCTACATCACCCACCGTTTACCAAGCGCTCACATGATTCAGATGCAGAACAAGAATTGGTTCAATTGAGGCAAGCGTTAGTACCTCTGTTTGATGCATATAACATCGATTTGGTATTAACAGGACATAGTCATATTTATGAACGTTCCCATTTAATAGCTGGACACACGGGGCATTCAGCGGAATTCAATCCTTCCCACATAAAACAAAATGTAACTGGACAGTATACAGCTACACAACCTCCATACATCAATAAGAAAGAAGGAACAATCTACTGTGTTGTTGGGTCTGGAGGAAGACTAGAATTACCCGCACGAACCAACGAACAACCTCATCCCACATCTGTATACACTCAAATTGAAGTAGGTGGATCTTTATTTTTTACAATTGAAAATAACCGGCTTGACGCAAATTGGACTGCCTCTACAGGAGAAATAATGGACCAATTTACTATTTTCAAAAATGTAAATACAATAAAAAAAATAAAAGTAATTGAAAATGAGACAATTACACTCGAAGCATCTTGGCCTGGCAATTACAGATGGAGCCACAGCTCTGCTAAAACAAAAAAGGTACTACTCCAAACAGACAAGAACATACAAATAACGGTTTCTGACTCATTGGGATATCTAAAAGATATCTTTGAAATTGAAGTAGAGCCACAACCTCAATTAAAAATTGTTAGTACTCTTTTCCAAGCCAAAGACTTTTACTGTCCACTTGATACAGTGATTATTTCTACTAAAATTACTAATCCACGTGCTAATCTAGCTTATAAGATTCAACTTTCTAATGACAAAGGAGATTTCGAAGTTCCAAGTTTAGAGACATCGTGGTCTAATGACCTAACAAAAATTAGTTTGCCAACTAGTTTGAAAGAGTCTAATCTGTACACATTTAGGGTTGTTCCCATCAATTTTCCAAACTTTGAAAGTGTAAGTACAGATTCTATCCAAATATTTAAACCTCTCCAGGTTACAACAACATCCCCTTCTCAAATCCCGTACAATTCTACTATTGAGCTTTCTTTTAGTACAGAAGGTACACTTCCAGGCCGTGGACTCATCAATGCGAATCTATCTCTACTAATCGATAAACCGAACCAAGTTTTTCAGGTGACTACAACACCAAACTCCATGCAATATGAACTTACTGAAATACGAAATCAATGTGGTTTAGGAAAAGTCGACAACAAGAAAATTACAGTCTTGGCACCACTACAAGCGGAACCCACCGTTGCCCAGGAATGGACTACATACCCTAACCCTACAGAAGACAAATTATATGTACAAATACCTAAAAATATAGCTAAATATACGTTAAAGTTGGTTGACTTATCAGGAGTAATGACCAAAATAATACCAGAAAAGATAAATGACTCGCTGGTTCTAATCGACATGAGAAACTTCGCAATTGGAAAGTATATTCTAGAAATCCAGACAGATTATTATGTTATCACGAAGGTATTCATTAAAATTCATTGACATACTCTATGAGAGGATAATGAAAATAATTTGAAAAGAAAATCTCGCTTTTGGATGATATGCTGCTAATCTTTTGATTACAATCTCTTTTATCTAGACCATCTTATTTCAAACAAACTAAATAGCTCAAATCATTGGACTTTTAAAAGGTTTAACACTACTAAAAGCGGATAAATTTAGAGATTTAAAGTATCTTTATGCTCATTTACAGTAACCACTTTAACCAAGATAACCCTATGAGCCTTAATACTGACCATATACGACTGATTTTCGGACTGAAACTCAAGCAATTACGCCAAGAAAAAGGATTATCCCTAAGTGACCTATCACAAAAATCTGGATTATCTGTTTCTTACATAAACGAAATTGAAAAAGGCAAAAAATACCCAAAATCAGATAAAATTGTGGCATTAGCTGAGGCCATGGAAGTAGAGTATGACCATCTTGTTTCTCTCAAGTTGAACAAAAAATTACAACCTATTTCGGAATTACTCAATTCAAATTTCTTAACAGAAATTCCTTTCGATTTTTTCGGTATTGATCCTGCAAATCTTCTTGAAATGCTTTCAGACGCACCCATTAAACTAAGTGCTTTTATCAACACAATCATTGAAATCGGTCGAAATTATAACATGAGCGTTGAGCGTTTCTACTTTGCAGTGCTACGGTCCTACCAAGAAATGCACGATAACTATTTCCCAGAACTAGAAGCTGAAGCCGACCGATTTTTCCAAGAGTTAGGCATTGATATAAATACGCAATTGGATGAATTCTTTCTTTCCAATCTACTGGCAGATAAATACCAAATTTCTATTGAATATTTTGATGAAGAGGAATACCCTACCATCGCCAATATTCGCTCAATTTTATTGCCTAAGAAAAATAAACTCATGATCAATAAGCGAATTTCATCTGACCAACGTGCTTTTACAATGGGTAGAGAAATCGGTTTTATTTATATGAATTTAAAAGAAAGACCTTTGACCTCTTCTTGGGTGGAAATCAATTCGTTCGACGAGGTACTCAACAACTTCAAAGCCTCTTACTTTGCGGGAGCTATTCTTATCCGCCGTGAAAAGATGATTCAAAAGCTAACCCATTTCTTCGAACAGGAAACTTGGCAACCTGAGCTACTGAGCAAAATGGCGGAATCTTTTCAGGCTACCCCTGAAACACTTTACCATAGAATTAGCAATGTACTACCTAAATACTTTGGTATCAATAAGTTATTCTATCTCCGATTCGAATCTATGGTGGGGAAAAATAATTACTCTCTCACCAAAGAAATGCATTTGTCCAAACAACATGACCCACATGAAACGCAAAAAGAACATTATTGTAGAAGGTGGGTTTCTTTGAATATTTTGGATGATTTATCGAACAAGGAACTGACAAATAGCTATAAAAAACCCTTAGTTGGTGCACAAGTTTCAGAATACACAGATGTAGACAACCAGTACTTCGTTATGTCAATGGCACGTCCATTAAGCATTTTAAAACAAATTAATGTAAGTGTCACCCTTGGTTTTGAAATAGATGCACAACTCAAAGAAAAAATTAAATTCTTGAACGATGAACAAATTCCTGTTCGAAAAGTCAATCAAACATGCGAAAGATGCAGTATTTTTGACTGCCAAGAACGTATTGCTGCGCCAGTTGTGCTTCAAAAAGTCAACCAACAATCTGAAATGAAGCGAATCTTGGAAGAAATCAGTGAAAACTGATTACTTCCAATCTATCAAGGGTTCCTCATCGGTTTGATTATTCCATAGCCACTCCGCCCACAAAAAGTCTTTTGGAGTATCTAAATCTACCGAAAAACGGGACTCCATCTCGTACTTTTGTATGAAATCAAAATCAGAAAATCCATTTGATTGCTGCAATGAAGCGGTTTTAAATAGGTACAAAGACCCATTAAACACATACGAAGGTGGACAATCCTGACGGCGCGAGATATTTCCAGCGACCTTAGCCAACTGTAAACATCCCCTTGTATTTTCTTCAAATATATTGAAATAGGGATTATTCTTGGACTCCGTCACTGACACAATTACATCTGCCTCTTCTTGAAATTGATCTCTCATTTCTTCCAAATGACGTTTAAGACGAAAAGGCGAAGTTGGCTGCAACAAAACAATAGTTTCCCAATCTTGACCCTTTTCAGCATAAAAATTGAGTGCATGCTTAAGTACATCAAAAGTTGTAGAAGTATCCGTAGATAGGAATTCAGGGCGTAGAAAAGGCACTTCGTATCCTTCTTTTTTTACCAAGTCAATAATCGCGAGGTCATCTGTTGAAATACAAATCTGAGAATCGAGAGCATATAGCCGAGCATACGCTAAACTATGCAAAATCAAAGGGCGACCAGCCAAGGTTTTTATATTTTTTCGAAGTACGCCCTTTGACCCACCTCGAGCTGGAATTACAAAAAGTGTCTTATCAAAATTCATATCCCTAAGTGCTTAATATCTTCTTGTGCTTTCTTGTAATCTTCCATTCTACCAATATCTAGCCAATAACCCACGATAGGCTCTGCTACTAACTTCAAGTTCTTTTCAAGGACTAACTCCATCAAATCTGTTGCATCAAACCGTTTATTATCAGGAACATAACTCATTAATTCTCTTTTTAACAAATAAATTCCGGCATTAGAGAAATACGTAAATGAGGGCTTTTCTTTAAAACCAAATACCTTTTTTTCTTCTCCCTCTACTTCTAATACAGCATACGGAACATTCACCATATAAGGTACAGCAGCAACTGCCATGTCCGCATTTTTTTTCAAAAAAGAGTTAAAAAAATCAACTAATGAAATATCCGTCAATAAATCCGAGTTCATTACCAATACGTAGGGATTCTGCACATTAAGTAATTGCGAAACTGCTCCTATCGTACCGAGCGGTGTCGTTTCGTATAGGTAGTCAATTTGCATATTTCGGGAACTACCATCCCCAAAATACGACTGAATCTGTTCACCCAAATACCGAATAGAAATGGCTACATCTGTGATTCCGTACTTTCGAAGCAAATCCAAATTATGTTCAATAATTGGCTTATCTCCTACTTGCAACATAGGCTTTGGAGTTATATCTGTCAAAGGTTTTAATCGTTCTCCTCTCCCACCTGCCATTATCACTGCTGTAATCGGTAGATTTGCTTGTGTTTCTTGCGTGTCAATGAACCGAATAAGCTGTTTTTGTTCGTCTACTAAAGGAACCCAACGAATGTTCAATGCTTTCGCAGCTGCTAATTCTTGGTACCCGAACGAGGGAGAAAAAAATCGAAAATGTGGAAACATAAATCGGGTAACAGCATCGTCAATCGATAGATGTTGAATAAGTCCACGCCGAATGTCACCGTCTGTCAAAGAACCTACGATTTTTCCCTTCTCTTCAACAAATAACACAGGAGCAACTGCACCTAGTTTATCCAATTGGCGGAGCGCATCTCGTGCAGATAAGAGAGAAGAAATAAGTAATTGAGAAGAATTCATACATCGTAAAAGGTTTTTCGAAAATCAATATTCAGTGGAAATTGAGCAAGTTGTGTATATATTTTTTCTGCCGTATACCCATCTCCATATATATTCATGACATTTTGGGCTTTTTCTACAAACTCCAAGGAAAGTGCAAGTTCAATACTCTTTTGAATCGATTTAACACGCATTTCCGTGCAATGAATCACACTTGACGCAGCCTGTCTTCCGGCTTGTCTATATCCTACATTTACAGTTGGAACACCCAAAGAAGGAACCTCTATGATTCCACTTGAAGAATTACCAACCACAACACTTGCGAACTTAACAGCAGATAAATACCGTAACTGGCCAAGACTCGTATGTAGAATTAAACGATTCGGGAATTTATTTTTCAATATTTTCCATGCTTCGATGATAGAACGACCCTCTGCATCTGCATTTGGCAGAGTACAAACGAGTATATGGTTTGAAGCCGTTAAGAGTGCCTCAACCAAGATTTCTAATTGCTCAACGGCAGGAGTTTGGTCTAGTGTTTCCGGATGATAGGTAACCAGCATGTAATCTTCCTTGGCATCAATCCCAAGTGAAACTGCATTTTGTTCTCTTGACAGTAAAATCAGCGAACGGATGTTGTCAAGCCCAAGTGCTCCAACATTAAATACACGCTCAGGGGACTCACCTAACTGGACAACTCGTTTTCTGTGTTCCTCTGTAGATGTGAAATGCCAATAAGCCATCTTAGAAATTGAATGTCTAAATGCCTCATCTGTAGCCCCTTGTGTCGTTTCTCCGCCATGCAAATGGATGATTGGAATATGTAACATATAAGCAGCTGTCGCGGCTGCAAAGGCTTCAAACCGATCACCTAAAATAACGAACACATCCGGGGACATTTGGCTAAGTGCGTCTCCATAACCCATTAATCCGAGTGCTGTTGATTTAATTTGGGCAACAGGGGTATCTGCAGAAAGAAGGTTTTCAACCCGAAAATCTACTTCAAATCCATCTTGTATGATTTGTTGAATTGTAAAACCAAATTCTGGAGAAAGGTGCATTCCAGAAACCAACAAAGACAACTTCCAATCAGAGGATGTTTGAATTTTTTTCAATAGAGGAAAGAGTAACCCGTAATCGGCACGAGTTCCAGTAAAAAAACCTATTTTTCTTGCCATTGGATGAGTTCATCTGGTTCGTAATCTTGATTGGCTTTCTGTCCAACAATTTCCTCCCAACACATGGGACTTATACCATTTCCCGGTCTTTTTACAGCTAAGTTTTCTTCTGTAAATAGCTCACCACATTGAATTGAGCAAGCCGCTACAATACTTTTTCTTGCCACAGCTTTATTTTTTTGTTCAGAAGGGCTTACTTTTTTTTCATTTGAACCAAGTGCAACAGCAACTCGTTCAATCCCTTCAACCATCGCTTTCAGTTCTTGCGGTTCGAGCGAAGCACGATGGTCAGGCCCATCCATATTTCTGTCTAGCGTAAAATGTTTTTCAATAACGGTTGCACCAAGCGCAGTGGCTGCCAAAGGTACTTCTATACCCAATGTGTGATCTGAGTATCCGATTCTCACACCTAGCTCATCCTTTAATTTACTCATTGCCAGTAAATTAACATCTTCAAACGGTGTTGGATATTCCGTATTACAATGCAAAACGGTTACAGTCTCAGGCGTATGACCGAACCGATACAGCACATCAAGTGTTGCTTTGATTTCGTGTAATTGCGACATTCCCGTAGATAAAATCAAGTGTGGAAACGATTGAGCCATCTTTCGTAAAAAAGGAAAATTCGTTATCTCTCCAGAAGGAATTTTGCCCAACGTAATGCCTAATTCGACCAATAAGTCAATACTTTGTAGATCAAAAGCGGTAGATAAAAAAGCAATATTTTTTTGTTTACAATAAGCGATTAAATCCAAATGATTTTGAGGAGATAATTCTAACCTACGAAGCATTTCTTCTTGACTTTCTTCTTTTACAAATGCATTTTTTTGCTGGTATTCCGCTTTTTGTGCATTTTTGACAACCAAAGAGGTGGTTTGAAATGTTTGAAATTTGACATAATCCACTTTTGCAGCCGCCGCAGCATCGATTAACTGGTATGCTAACGCCATATCTCCGTTATGATTCACGCCAGCTTCTGCAATAATTAATGGCTTTTTTCCCATTCTAACTTAAATTTTTCTTATCGGATTTCCCACATAAATTCCCTCTTCGTACACAGACTGCACTACCGTTGAATTCGCCCCAATCACGACATGTTCTGGAATTCTAACTCCTTGGATAATAGTTGCACTACTACCAACTAGTGTATCTGAACCAATCAAGGTATCGCCATTAACCACTGCATTGGTTGAGATATGGCAGAAATCACCTACACTCACACCATGTTCTACAATAGCGCGCGTATTAACGATACATTGTTTACCGATTTCTGCCCCAGCATTTACGAAAGCTCCATGCATAACAATAGAACCCTCACCTATCAGTGCATGGGGAGAAACATATGCAAGGGGAGAAATAACAGTTGCCCATTTGACACCTATTGATGCATAAAAATCATATAACCGTCTGCGTGAAGTAGTAAATTTAACTTGTCCTACAGTGTTTATAAAAAGTAAATGAGGCTTATTTTGGATCAAAGCTACAGCCATTTCGTCCTTACCCAAATACGGTATAGGCAAGTTTGTTGGCGCCATATCAAGCACACCAACAACACTAAACTGATTGGTAGCCTCAATAACATCGAGACAAGCAAGGGCATGTCCACCTCCACCTACCAAAACAATTTCTTTTTTATTTAGCATAAAAAGAATGAATTACGTCCAAAACTCGATCTTGTTGTTCATCTGTTAAACTACTAGAGGAAGGTAAACTAAGGCATGATTCGTAAACCTCTTGACTTACATCTTGTTTTTGAACATACACACAAGACATATACATCGGTAGTTGGTTCATTGGAATCCAAAAAGGACGCGCTTGTATTTGATGTGCATTCAAGTACGCAAGAAGCTCCCTTTGTTGCGGGAATTTAGCTGTGAAAAGCCAATAATTCGGTTGAACAGCTGATAAAACTTTTTGAAAAGCAACCCCCTCTATATTTTCTAAGCCCTCTCTGTATCTCTCAGCTATGCGTTTACGTTCTACCAAAAACCCTTCCAACTGTTGCATTTGGGCAACCCCAATAGCGGCAAGTACATTAACCAATCGGTAATTATATCCTATTTCGTCGTGTAAATAGTCAACAGAATCTGCTTTAGCAGTAGTAGTTAGGTGTTTTGCTCTCCTTGCGAGTTCTAGGTCATCTGATAGAATCATACCACCTCCTCCTGTGGTAATCAATTTATTACCATTAAAACTAAGCGTGCCAAGCGGGGCAAAAGTACCTGCATGTTTGCCGTAATAAGTTGACCCGAGGGCCTCTGTTGCGTCTTCTAAGACAGGAATTTGGAAGCGATCAGCAATAGATAAGAGTTCGTCCATGGCACACATATTTCCGAGAACATGTACCGCCATGATAGCACTTATTTTCTTGCCAGATTTTTTATGTAAGCAACCATTAACAGATTGAACGGTTTCTTCGAGCAGAAAATCAAATAATAAATCAAGATCCATTTGCCACGAATCCGAATCTACATCGACGAATAGAGGTTCTGCACCAAGATAAGTCACTGAATTCGCAGAAGCAACAAATGTAATATTGGGGACAATCACCAAGTCACCCGCTTGGACACCCAAGAGTCGCAAAGAAACATGTAGAGCAGAGGTCCCATTCATGGTTGCTACTGCATGAGATGCCTTGGTAAACATTTGTATATCTTCCTCAAAACGAGTCACATAACTACCTACTGAAGATACCCAATTGGTATCTAGACAATCTTTTACATATTCCCACTCTTTGCCCTGAAGCGTGGGTACAGACAAGGGGATAAATTCATCTTTCATCATAACTTATATATTATAGATGTCTGTTTTATAGCTTGCTCTATTTTTGGAATCTGAGAACCACTCAATCGTCGCATCAAGCCCAGAGAAGAGCGTATGATTCGGTGACCAGTTCGTCAATGCCTTTATTTTCTCATTACTTCCAAAAAGACGCTCTACTTCACTTTTTTCTGGACGTAGACGTTGGGAGTCGGTTGTAATTTGAGCAAGTGGATTAATTTTTTGAATCAAATAATGAGCCAAATCGCCAATACTAATTTCTTCCATCATGGCAATATTGACTTCTTCACCGATGGCTTTTTCAGATGAAGCAAGAGCGAGAAAACCTTGAACAGTATCTTTTACAAACAAGAGATCACGAGTCGGATGCAAAGCACCAAGTTGAATTGACGTTGAACCTTGCAACAGCTGCGTTATAATTGTCGGGATAACTGCACGGGCACTTTGCCTTGGGCCATAGGTATTAAAAGGGCGTACGATAGTTACGGGAACACCAAAACTTCGAAAAAAAGAGTCCGCAATTGCATCTGCACCGATTTTTGTTGCAGAGTAAGGCGATTGCCCTTGTTTAGGATGTTTTTCATCAATGGGCACGTACAGTGCCGTCCCATAAACCTCCGATGTAGAGGTTACTAAAACGCGTGCTGTACCAAGTTCTTTGGCAGCTTGTAGAATATTTAAAGTTCCTTTCACGTTTGTATCCACATAGGTATCTGGAGAATGATAACTATACGGAATAGCTATCAAGGCACCTAAATGAAAAACTACATCGATGCCTTTCATCGCTTGTTTTACGCCATATGGGTCTCGAATATCCCCACTAAATATCTCTAATTGGTTTTTCTTGGCCTCGGAAAAAGTATCAATCCAACCCCATGAATTAAACGAATTATAATATACAAATGCACGCACTTGGCACCCCTCGTCGAGTAAAGCTTCCACGAGATGGCTTCCGATAAAGCCATCAGCCCCAGTAACTAAAACTTTTTTATCTTTTAAATTCATTATTTATTTTTC
>JBKBRQ010000080.1:0-11731 GCA_046292055.1 Spirosomataceae bacterium
TATATGGAAGCACCAAACAACGTGACTGAAGCAATTATTGCAGCTCGTAGAAGTACTAGTAGTAACGATTAATCACTTAATTTGGTCCACTTAAAGTTGGATCTATTTAACAGAAGGTAATTAAAATGGCTAAGGCTAAATTCGAACGTAATAAACCGCACGTTAACGTAGGCACCATCGGTCACGTTGACCACGGTAAAACAACTTTAACTGCAGCAATCACAACGGTTCTTGCTAATAAAGGTTTAGCCAAACTAAGAGATTTCTCTTCAATTGATAATGCACCAGAAGAGAAAGAGCGTGGTATTACTATCAATACATCTCACGTTGAGTATGAAACTGCTAACCGTCACTACGCACACGTTGACTGTCCTGGTCACGCTGACTACGTTAAAAACATGGTTACTGGTGCTGCCCAAATGGACGGTGCAATCATCGTAGTTGCTGCAACAGATGGTCCTATGCCACAAACTCGTGAGCACATCCTTCTTGCTCGTCAGGTAGGTGTTCCTCAGCTTGTTGTTTTCATGAACAAAGTTGATATGGTTGATGATCCAGAGCTTCTTGAGCTTGTTGAAATGGAGATTCGTGAACTATTATCTTTCTATAAATTTGATGGTGATAATATCCCAGTTATCCAAGGTTCAGCTCTAGGTGGTTTGAACGGAGAAGACAAGTGGGTTAAAACTATCGAAGATTTGATGGAAGCTGTTGATACTTGGATTCCACTTCCAGCTCGTGCTACTGATAAGCCTTTCTTGATGCCTGTTGAGGACGTATTCTCAATCACAGGTCGTGGAACTGTAGCAACTGGTCGTATCGAAACGGGTGTTATCAACACAGGTGATCCAGTAGATATCTTGGGTATGGGTGCTGAAGGTCTTAAGTCTACTGTAACAGGTGTTGAGATGTTCCGTAAAATCCTTGACAGAGGTGAAGCTGGTGATAACGTAGGTCTTCTACTTCGTGGTGTTGACAAAGAATCTATCCGTCGTGGTATGGTTATTTGTAAGCCAGGTTCAGTGAAGCCACACACAGAGTTTATGGCTGAGGTTTATGTATTGTCGAAAGAAGAAGGTGGACGTCACACGCCATTCTTTAACAAATACCGTCCTCAATTCTACTTCCGTACAACAGACGTTACAGGTGAAATCTTCCTAGGTGAAAACGTAGAAATGGTAATGCCTGGTGATAACGTAACAATCAAAGTAAACCTTATCAACGCAATTGCAATGGACAAAGGTCTTCGTTTTGCAATCCGTGAAGGTGGACGTACAGTAGGTGCAGGCCAAGTAACTGAAATTATCAAGTAATTTTGTTATTCTTCCTATAAAAAAAAGCACTCCGAAAGGAGTGCTTTTTTATTTTGTAAATACCCTATCAAATATGAATAAAGCCCTCTTATTTATCTTTATTACAGTTCTACTTGATGTGATTGGTATTGGAATAATTATTCCAATATTACCAAGTTTAATACAAGAACTTACACAGACGGATGTCAGTAAAGCAGCTGGATATGCTGCAGGGTTAATTACTACCTATTCAGTAATGCAACTAGTTTTTTCGCCAATTATTGGTGGCTTAAGTGATCAATTTGGTCGGAGACCTGTATTGTTACTTGCTCTACTTGGCTTCGGTCTTGACTATGTCCTTCTTGCATTATCCTCTTCAATTACATGGTTGTTTATCGGTAGAATGATAGCTGGTATTTTTGGTGCTAGTTTTACAACAGCGGGTGCTTACATCGCAGATATCAGTGAGCCCGAAAAAAGAGCACAGAATTTTGGGATTTTAGGTGCTGCCTTCGGTATAGGTTTTATTATTGGCCCCGCTTTAGGAGGATTAATGGCTGGTTTTGGATTGAGAGCGCCTTTTTGGATGTCCGCAGCACTGACTCTATTAAATGCACTCTATGGTTATTTTATCCTACCAGAATCACTCAAAAAAGAGAATAGAAGAACTTTTTCAATCAAAGAAGCAAACCCTATTGGTGCAATTTTGAAATTTGCATCGTATCCCGTTGTATCGGCTTTACTACTCTGTATATTTCTACTGTATATGTCAAACTTTGCAACACAAGGGACATGGTCATTCTATACAATTGAAAGATTCGGTTGGACTGAATGGGAAGTAGGTTTATCGCTTGGTTTTATTGGAGTAATGGTTGCCATTGTACAAGGAGGTGCTATACGTCCAATTATGAAAAAGTTGGGACAGTCAAAAACATTGCTGACTGGACTAGTACTAAACTTTGTTGGTTTGCTACTTTTCGCATTGGCTAATGAAGGTTGGCAAATGTACGCAATCGTAGCTTTATATTCATTTGGAGGATTAGCAGGGCCTGCGTTTCAAGGAATTTTGTCTACTGTAGTTCCATCAAATGAGCAAGGAATACTACAAGGTGCCCTTACAAGTTTGAATAGTCTGGCTGCAATTCTTGGTCAACCTCTTATGCTTGGATTATTCAGTTATTTTACCGCGCAAAATTCTGTGATTTATCTTCCTGCTGCTCCTTTTATTATGGGTACGCTCTTGATAGGAATCACGTTTTTCTTGACAAAAACCGCATTGAAAAAAACAGTTTAAAAAAAATAGGAGCCATTCATACGCTAGCTCCTATTTTGTAACCACTTAGTTTTAACAATTAAACTAATAGATGCAAAGAACGAAAAATGGAAACACACTGTGTTTTACTCTCCTTTCTTTACTAAGTTAACAGGGCTATAAAGTAGAAGTTTGATAGGTCAAATATCTACAAAAAAGTAAGGAGTTCAAAATAGGGTAAAAAGTAGATTTTTCTTAAATAATTGATAGTTAATAGTTTATGATTTGTTGGAGTGAAAAATACCGTAAAATCCCCCTATAAAAAGGGGGATTTTACGGTATTTTTGGAAGTGATTAAAAGAAAGAAAAGAGGCAATTAATCAAGGAAAAGACCAATAAACCAATTGCTTAATGAAATGACAAAACTAAAAACCAATGGTGGGATAATACCTATAACTGCAAACCCGTCAACAAAGTATGAACAGATATAAACTAGGATAATATTAATGACAAAGTAAAAGAGTCCTAATGTCATAAAGGTAATGGGAAGCGCAATAATCTGAAGAATCGGCTTCAAAAATGTATTTAATACACCCATTAGAAAAGCTACGAAGATAGCATCAGTAAAAGATTGTATACTTATACCTTTTACAAAATTGGGAAGAAAGAAAATTAAAATACCTAATAAGACTAGCTTGACGATGTATTTGACCATGATGAATAGAGGGTTTATTTTTGGTGACGAGTAATTAAGAGTTGTATAATTTCATCCAATGAAATTTCTTTTGCTTCTAGTAATACAAGGTAATGAAAAAGAAGGTCTGCAGCTTCTCCGATAAATAGTGATTTATTGTCATCTTTTGCTTCAATGACTAATTCCACAGCTTCTTCACCTACCTTTTGCGCAATTTTATTGATACCTTTTTCAAATAAAGAAGCTGTATAAGATTTCTCAGTTGGGTTTGCCTTTCTATCTTTTATTATTTTGCGTAGTTCGTCGATAAATAACGTTTTAGAGGTATTACTATCAGCCCAGCATGTGTCATCGCCAGTATGGCAAGTGGGTCCGTCTGGGGAGGCTTGGATAAGGATGGTGTCTTGGTCACAATCAACAGATGCAGAGACAAAGTGGAGAAAGTTGGATGAAGATTCTCCTTTTGTCCAAAGCCTTTGTTTGCTTCTGCTATAAAACGTAACTTTACCTTCTGTTAGCGTTTTGTCAAAAGCTTCTTGGTTCATATAACCAAGCATAAGGACTTTCCCTGAAAGATAATCTTGGATAACAGCAGGAAGTAATCCGTTTTCTGATAAAGTAAAGTTTGGTTTTCTCACGTGTATTTGTATATTTTCACGTAAAAATAAGCAACTTTGGGCACATCTTAAAAACGAGTTTAGCTCAAGTTTAGAACTTTATTTAATTTTTTTCTTGAAAACACTTGACAAATGAATTTAGAAGCTATATATTTGCATTCAGATTTGAAAATCAAGCGGAAGTAGCTCAGTTGGTAGAGCGTAACCTTGCCAAGGTTAAGGTCGCGGGTTCGAGACCCGTCTTCCGCTCGAAGTTAAAGGCTCCATTCTCGGGGCTTTTTTTTTCAGAGGGTAAACCACCCGCCGGGGTGGTGGAACTGGTAGACACGCAGGACTTAAAATCCTGTGAGCCGAAACGCTCGTACGGGTTCGATTCCCGTCCCCGGTACAAAAAAGAGACTATTTCTAGTCTCTTTTTTTTTGCTTTTACTTAAGCAGATGTAGACACTTTTCTCTTCATACGAGTATATTCGAACCAAGCAAATCCTATGACTAAGGTATATTCTAGCCCCACTAAGTATAAGTTTTCTTCATAAGGTACAGTTGCATAAGAAAAATAGGTAAGAAAAACGAGCCAAGACCAAATCAACGGAAAGCGCCAAGAACTTACACTAGAAAGCAAAATAAGTGGAAATAAGTACCAGGGATGTACTGTTGTTGCCAATAAAATAAAAAGTAGTTGAATCCATAAAGCCACCTCTACAATACGCCTAGTCCTAAAGCGATAACTTATCCACCAAATTCCAAAAAAAGTGAATAGTGACAAAATAGGACCTAAAGTAGCAATAGGGTTATAGCCATACAAAAGATTACCGAACCAACGAAGTACGAAATATACACTTGCGTTGAATTCAAAGTGCTGAAAATATAAATTAATACTACTTAAAATATGGGTAAAGGTAGAAATCTGGAAAAGAGGTAAGAAAAGTAATGCGTTGAATAAAAACGCGAGTGTAAAAAAAGAAAAACGCTGCTTTTTAGTTAAATGAAACCAAATAAGTGGTGCGAAAATCAAGGGTGTTAGTTTCGTTGCCACGCTTAATCCCCAAAGAAGACTAGTTATCCACAATTTATTGTATTTGGTGTGGATAACATAGGCAAGAAGTAAAAAAGAGACCAATAAGCCTTCAAAATGAATGTTTCCTGTAAATTCAAGACAAATGAGTGGGTTGAAATAATACAATTCCGGCCTAAATTTTTTCTTAATTGTGGATAACTTTAAAATTACCCACAAAATAGACATCTCTACACCAAACAAAATAAGTTGTAAAACGAATACAAACTGATTTACATCATTACCCGATAGATAAGCAGAAAGTGAGAAGATAAATTGATTTAAAGGAGGGTAAACTGTGTAATAATTTGGAGAGTTGAGTTGATTGAATAATTCTTGGGAAAATAGTACTTGGTTTGTTGCCATAAAAGTGGATGGGAGCCACTCATACGCATTGTAACCGGAAATCCATAATTGACCATCCCAAAAAAAACGATAGAAATCATCTGAAAGCAAAGGTTCTTGTCCTAGAAAGGGAATTCGTAAGGCAAGCGCAGAAAAAAAGATAAACTTTTGGGAAAAACCTTTTTCTTCTCTAATTAAGAAAATATAAAAAAGGAACGCTAAACTTACTAGCGCCCAAAGTCTCCAAATTTCCTCTCTTTCTCCGAATCGGGCAAGAATAAAATGGGTCAAGGATAATCCAATGACAGCCCAAATAGGTTTTTTACTTAAAAGAGTTAATAAGGAAAATATCCTGTTCTGCATGATTGAATCAGTTGAAAACTTTAGAAAGTACGCGCATGATTTTTTCAAGTCCAACAACATCAACTTCTGAAAAATCATCCAAACGGTCACTATCTACGTCCAATACACCAACAATTTCACCAGAAGTACTAAAAATAGGAATGACAACCTCTGATTTTGATGCCGACGAACAAGCAATATGACCTGGAAATTGGTCAACGTCTGGTACTAATACGGATTTTTGAGTAGAATATGCGTGGCCACAAACTCCTTTCGTGAAGGCAATTCGAGTGCAAGCAAGTGGACCTTGAAAAGGACCGAGAACCAAATCTGTCTCATCACGTAAATAAAAACCAACCCAAAAAAAGCCAAATGCCTCTTTAAGTACAGCGGCTACGTTGGCTAAATTCGCTGTTCTATTGGGTTCGTGTTCTATGATAGAAGTAATCTGAGGAAGCAATGCCTCGTAAATATCGGCTCTTGAAGCCGTTTCGGGAATGAAAATACTTTCAGCCATTTGAAATGAAATAAGTGGTAAATAGTGGATACATGACAAAAATACTAACTTTGAAGTTCAAAAATTGGTAATTAGCATGTTACGTGTTCCATCAGCTATTCATCCACATGAATTTGAATTACTCAAAATTCAAGAGCTAACTTTTGTCGCATACAGAAGTGATGTGTATCCTTCAAAAAGTGAGATTTTTTTTGAAGAACATGCTGTAATTTATGTGTTAGAAGGCGAGAAACGGTTCAGTAGCCCAACACAAGAATTTTTGATACGAAAAGGGGATGTTTTTTTTGTTCGCCGAGGCTACTTTTTAATGTCAGAATCCATTCATGAGTCGTATAAAAGTTTAGTTTTCTTTTTCGATGAAAAACTAATCAAAGAGTTTGTCTCACAAAACATGGAATTATTTACTTTTCCACATTCTAAGATAGATACTTCGTTGAACGGAGAGGTTTTCCAGACAGATGAAAAGTTTGCGAAATTCGTAGAATCTATCTTTCCATATTTTAAGTCGAATACGAAATACATAAATCAATTCTTAAAATTAAAACTCCAAGAATTGCTCTTGCATTTACTTGAAACTGACCAATCCGATGCTTTGAAAAACTTGCTATTCACCATTTATACCGGACAAAAAACAGAATTGACTTATTTGATGAATAACTATTTTCTAAAACCATTGAGTATGGATGAACTCGCCCATATATCAGGAAGAAGTCTGTCCACTTTTAAACGAGATTTTCAAGCAGAATTTGGTGAATCTCCTGCCCACTGGATCAAGCAAAAACGCCTGCAACACGCTGCCTTTTTATTAAAAAACTCCTCTAAAAACATTGCCGAAATCAGTCTAGAAATAGGATACGAAAGCACTTCCCACTTTATCAAGGCATTTAAAACGGCTTTTGAGGTAACACCACATCAATTTCAGTTATTAAAAAACGCTCAATAAGTCGTTTTGGGCTAAAAACGCTATTTTTTGGTCGATTAACGTTAATAGAACAATCAAAAAATAGAACATCTTTGCAACATAATTTTCCTCTTTTACCAAAATCTATGGAGAAGGCATTGTGTCTAAGCAAATAGATGAACCAATATATCAAATGAGTAAGCAAACATTATTCGACAAAGTGTGGGATGCACACGTAGTCAGAAAAATTGAGGATGGTCCAGATGTTTTTTTTATTGACCGTCATTTCATTCACGAAGTAACTAGCCCTGTCGCTTTCTTGGGACTTGAGAATAGAGGTGTGGACGTTATGTTTTCAAGGAGAACATTCGCTACTGCAGACCATAATACACCGACAATCAACCAACATTTACCTGTTGAAGACGCACTTTCTGCCAAGCAGCTTAAAGCATTGGAAGAAAATACGGCCAAACACGGGATTTCTCATTGGGGACTTGGTCATCACAAAAACGGAATTGTGCACGTTGTAGGGCCTGAAAACGGTATTACATTACCAGGTATGACGATTGTATGTGGTGACTCGCATACTTCTACTCACGGTGCATTTGGTGCAATTGCCTTTGGTATCGGGACATCCGAGGTTGAGATGGTGCTTGCTTCGCAATGTATTATGCAACCCAAGCCAAAGAAAATGCGTATCACCGTAAATGGTGAATTGAACAAAGCTGTTTTACCAAAAGACGTAATTCTGTATATCATTTCGCAAATTACGGCATCAGGTGCGACGGGTTACTTTGTGGAGTATGCCGGTGAGGTTTTCGAGAATATGTCGATGGAAGGGCGTATGACTGTCTGCAACATGAGTATCGAAATGGGTGCGCGTGGAGGTATGATTGCACCTGATGAAACAACATTCGCATACCTTCATGGCAAAGAATTTGCACCAAAAGGTGAAGCTTGGGAAAAGGCGATGGCGTATTGGCAAACACTTAAAACAGATGAGGGGGCTACATTTGATGTAGAACTTACGTTTGATGCCAAAGATATTGAACCACAAATCACGTACGGTACAAATCCTGGGCTAGGAACGGGCATTTCTAATGTCATTCCGAAAGCTGGTCAAGTGAAAGATGGAGAAGCTAGTTATAAAAAATCACTTGAATACATGGGCTTTGAAGAAGAGCAAAGTATTCTAGGTAAACAAGTGGACTATGTATTCATCGGAAGTTGTACAAACGGTCGAATTGAGGATTTCAGAGCTTTTGCATCTATTGTAAAAGGGAGAAAGAAAGCAGATCATGTAACCGCTTGGATTGTACCGGGCTCACACGTTGTGGAGGCGCAAATCAAGGAAGAAGGAATATTCGATATTCTGACAGAGGCGGGCTTTGAGCTTCGTCAGCCAGGTTGTTCAGCTTGTTTGGCAATGAACGACGATAAAATTCCGGCTGGGAAGTACGCAGTTTCTACGTCAAATAGAAACTTTGAAGGACGCCAAGGACCAGGTGCTAGAACATTGTTAGCTAGCCCATTGGTCGCAGCGGCTGCCGCAGTTACAGGGGTAGTAACCGACCCACGTGACCTTTTATAAGACTCTTTTTTAACCAATTACATACCGTCCAGAGAGATTTCTCTCTGGGCATTCATTTTGACACTTATGGCTTACGATAAATTTACAGTACTAAGAAGCTCAGCAGTACCTCTTCCACTAGAAAATGTGGATACAGACCAAATCATCCCGGCTCGTTTCTTAAAAGCAACAAAAAGAGAAGGATTTGGCGATAATTTATTCAGAGATTGGCGCTACAACACAGACGGTTCTCCGAAAGCCGATTTCGTCTTGAATAACCCGACGTACTCAGGCAAAATATTGGTGGCAGGTCGTAACTTTGGTAGTGGTTCTAGTAGAGAACATGCCGCTTGGGCGATTTATGATTACGGTTTCAGATGCGTCGTGTCTAGTTTCTTTGCAGATATTTTCAAAGGAAATTCCTTGAACATTGGTATTTTACCTGTTACGGTTTCTCCTGAGTTTCTAGATAAAATTTTTGTGGCTATCGAAAACGATGCACAAGCAGAAATTGAAGTCGATTTACCAAATCAAAAAATTACGATTGTAGCAACAGGTGAGTCGGAAGGATTTGATATCAATGGCTATAAAAAGCATAATATGTTGAATGGCTTCGATGATATCGATTACCTACGCTCTATGCAAGAAGAAATCGTTGAGTTCGAGAAAAGTCGTATTTTCTAAGAAAAAAGCCCCAAACGGCTTTCTCGATATGAAAAAAAGATACGTAGAAATCATGGATACGACACTCCGCGATGGTGAACAAACCAGTGGAGTGTCTTTTTCTGCCTCCGAAAAACTGACTATCGCCCAGTTGTTGTTGCAAGAAGTAAAAGTGGACCGAATAGAGGTGGCTTCCGCGCGGGTCTCAGACGGAGAATTTTTAGCGACAAAAAAAATCACGCAATGGGCTGCACAAGCAGGCTTTTTGGATAAAGTAGAAGTACTCACGTTTGTAGATGGCCGCGACTCCATCAATTGGATGATTGGAACTGGTGCGAAAGTGATGAACTTACTTACCAAAGGCTCCATGAATCATCTGGTATATCAATTAAAGAAAACACCAGAAGAACACATTCGTGAGATAGAAAAAGTTATTCTCGAGGCACAAGCAGAAGGAATTGAGGCAAACGTATATTTGGAAGATTGGAGTAATGGAATGCGAAACTCCAAAGAATATGTGTTCCAGATGTTGGACGTAATTACGACTTTGCCCATCAAACGAATTCTCCTTCCTGATACGCTTGGCATCTTAACACCGGAGGAATCTTACGCCTTTGTTGCTGAGCTCGTTGCCAAATATCCCAATACGCACTTCGATTTTCATGCACACAATGATTACGATTTAGGTACAGCCAATGTGATGTCTGCGCTCAAAGCGGGCGCACATGGTCTCCACCTGACTGTTAATGGTATGGGAGAGAGAGCAGGAAATGCTCCATTATCAAGTGCGATTGCGGTTATCAATGACTGTATGGAGGATGTTGAAACAAAAGTAGTAGAAGCCTCTCTGTACTCTGTGAGTAAGTTGGTAGAAACGTTTTCTGGCCTTCGAATCCCGGCAAATAAACCAATTGTTGGCGAAAACGTATTTACGCAAACAGCAGGTATTCACGCAGATGGAGATAAAAAAAATAACTTGTATTTCAGTCGGTTAATGCCGGAACGTTTTGGACGACTTCGTTCGTACGCGCTCGGAAAAACGTCTGGCAAAGCCAATATTGAAAATAATCTACGGGAACTTGGTATCGAATTAGCTCCAGAAGACCTCAAGAAAGTTACCCAACGAATTATCGAACTGGGTGATAGAAAAGAGGTTGTCACGCGGGAAGATTTGCCGTATATTTTATCGGATGTATTGGATACGACGGCTATTGTGGAGCATGTGAAGGTCGTTAATTACGTATTAACTCATGCAAAAAATCTGCAACCATCCGCGACCTTGCAAGTAAAAATTGGTGAAGAACTATTTGAAGAAAGCGCACAAGGAGATGGTCAATATGACGCCTTCATGAACGCATTGAAAAAGATTTACGCCAATAAGAAAATAGAACTTCCGCTCCTAACAGATTATACCGTCCGGATTCCACCAGGCGGAAAATCAGACGCGCTTTGTGAAACAATCATCACATGGCAGGTCAATGGAAAGGAAATGAAGACAAGAGGGCTTGATTCTGACCAAACGGTATCGGCTATCATTGCCACTCAAAAGATGCTCAATTTAATATGAGTACAACAGAATCCATACGGGCCAAATCAGATGATTTGGCCAATTTTTAAAACATTTACTCAAGTATATTCTAAATAAAATGAAATTAAATATTGCAGTATTGGCGGGCGACGGTATCGGTCCTGAAGTAATTGAACAAGCATTGAAAGTAGTTCAAGCGATTGGTAAGAAATTCAACCACGAAATCAATCTTACACACGCCATGACGGGTGCTGTTGCGATTGACGCCGTTGGAAATCCCTATCCAGACGAAACACACGAAATCTGTATGCAAGCAGATGCCGTTTTGTTCGGCGCGATTGGTCATCCTAAATTTGACAATGACCCATCGGCAAAGGTTCGTCCAGAACAAGGTCTTTTGGCCATGCGTAAAAAACTAGGATTGTACGCAAATATTCGTCCGACATTGGTTTTTCCTTCGTTGTTGCATAAATCACCACTCCGCAGAGAGTTAATTGAAAACGCAGACTTTGTGTGTATCAGAGAACTTACAGGTGGTATTTATTTTGGTGAAAAAGGTAGAAACGAAACAAGAGACAAGGCATGGGATGTTTGTGTTTATACCAAAGAAGAAGTAGAG
The DNA here is from genome assembly GCA_046292055.1 of Spirosomataceae bacterium. Taxonomy (GTDB): domain Bacteria; phylum Bacteroidota; class Bacteroidia; order Cytophagales; family Spirosomataceae; genus CAYNRA01. Next base: position 11,395 of record JBKBRQ010000080.1, read on the forward strand.
CGAATCATCCGTTTGGCATACGATTATGCGATGAAAAGACGCAAAAAATTGTGTATCGTGGACAAAGCGAACGTATTGGAGTCGTCACGTCTATGGAGAGAAGTTGGGCAGCAAATCGAGAAGGAATTTCCCGAAGTAGAGACAGAGTATCTTTTCGTAGATGCAGCAGCAATGCGTATCATCCAATGGCCTGAAGGTTTTGATGTGATGGTGACAGAAAACATGTTTGGTGATATTTTGACAGATGAAGCATCCGTTATTTCGGGTTCAATGGGACTTATGCCGTCTGCTTCTATTGGTTTACATACCTCTGTTTTTGAGCCTATTCATGGTTCTT
>JBKBRQ010000081.1:0-11680 GCA_046292055.1 Spirosomataceae bacterium
TCGCAAGAAGCAGGTATTGCTTTGGCTAATGCAATCGTTGACTACGCAAAAAAAGATGGAGGACACGAAGGTTTTCGAATGAACTTTCCAGCTTCGTTCCAAGTACCGAAAGGAGTCGGACTTTGGGAACCGACTGAAAACAAGCAAGCTATTCCACTTTTACCAAATTGGGGAGAAAACCGTACGTTCCACCCTGATAATCAGACTTTCCCATTTCCAATGATTTACGCGCCTTCTCACAATCAATCGTCTGATTTTTTTCGAATGTATGAAGAGGTGTACGAAAAGAACAAGCGCCTCACCCAAGAGGAGAAAGAGATTGCTGTTTGGTGGGCAGATGACCCAAGTGAAACATTTACACCAGCGGGGCATTCTCAGTCACTTGCCTCCATTATCATTCAAAAAGAAGGAACGTCTTTATCTTTGTCAGATGCAACTTTCGTATTTGCCAAAGTAAGTTTAGCTGTTTCAGATGCCTTCGTGGCGTGTTGGAAAGTCAAGTATCGTTTTATGAATGAGCGGCCTTATACGTATGTTCGGAAAACCATTGACCCAAATTGGATTCCTTTTTGGCCTTCGCCGCCTTTTCCGGGGTTTACATCGGGACATGCCACGCAGTCTGCCACAGCCGCAACGGTTTTGGCAAGTATTTTTGGTGAAAACTATACATTCTTAGATACGACTTGGGAAGGTCGACCGCGTGACTTAAAACGGAATGTCGATTTTCGCTCTCGCCGATTTACAGCTTTCTGGCAAACAGCCAAAGAGGCGGCTGATTCTCGTTTTTATGGTGGTATTCATACGCGCATGGACAATGAGCTAGGTTTGCAAGAGGGAAAACGAATTGCCCAACGATTTGACCAATTTAGCTGGAAAAAATAGAGGTTTGTCTTTGTTCCTCGAACATTCTTTGCATATTTGAGATTCTAGCAAGGAACATCTCTATTTTTATTACTAATGACAAAGAAAAGAATTGTACTCATTACTGGGGCGACATCCGGAATTGGCGAAGCAACTGCTCGTTTATTGGCCCAAACGGGAAATTATCGATTAATTCTTACGGGCAGAAATGTAGATAAACTGAACGAACTAGAAACGGAATTCGGACAAAAAACAGAAGTAAAAACACTTCTTTTTGATGTACGGTCAGCAGAAGAAGTACAAGTGAGTCTGGATACCTTGGAGGAAAATTGGAAAAACGTGGATGTGTTGGTCAATAATGCAGGCAATGCACATGGTTTATCTGCTTTCCAAGAAGGTAGTTTGGCGGATTGGGATGCAATGATTGACGGTAATGTACAGGGATTATTGTATGTATCTCGTTTGGTTGTTCCGCAAATGGTAGAACGAAAAACGGGCCATATTATCAATTTGAGTTCCGTAGCAGGTAAACAAACGTATGCAAATGGCGCCGTATATTGCGCTTCTAAAAAAGCAGTGGAGGCAATTAGTGAAGGAATGCGCCTAGATTTGACAGTTCATGGAATCAAGGTGACGAACATTGCACCTGGAGCAGTTGAGACTGCCTTCTCGAAAGTACGTTTCAAAGGAGATGAAGAACGTGCGGCGACAGTTTATGCGGGATATCAGGCGTTGCAAGCAGAGGATATTGCCGATGTAATCAAGTATGTTTTAGAAGTTCCTGACCACGTAACTATCGCAGACTTAACGATTTATCCTAAGGCACAGTCTGCACCAACGACAATCCATCGTTCGAATTAAATGAAATAATTCAAAGTAATTCTTTCACTTTTCAAGGTTTTATGTATTTTTTGAGTTGATGAGAAGGAATAACAGTGCGAATTCATCGTGTCATTTGTAGATTTCTTTAATTTTACGACTGAAAATTCATTAACCCCTTCTACACGTATGTTGAAAACCATTGCCTTTGATCAAACTGCTGCTTACAAAACATTGCAGAAACACCAGAAAACCATTGCTAAAAAATCTATGCGTGAACTCTTCGAAGAAGATGCAAACCGATTTAAGCGCTTTTCTGTGAAGTTCGACGATATTTTATTGGACTACTCCAAAAATAGAATAACGGGTCGGACAATGAGTTTTCTTCGAAATTTAGCGGATGAATGTGGTTTACAGGATGCTATCGAACAAATGTTTGCAGGCGAAGCAATCAACGCCACAGAAAATCGGGCAGTATTGCACACGGCTCTCCGGAATTTTTCGGACCGCCCTGTTTTTGTCGACGGCAAAAACGTGATGCCAGATGTTCAGGCTGTGTTGGAAAAAATGAAAGTTTTCTCTACACAAGTAATCTCTGGCGAATGGAGAGGTTACACTGGCAAAAAAATTACAGATATTGTAAATATCGGAATTGGTGGTTCTGACTTAGGCCCGGTGATGGTTACAGAAGCATTGAAACCGTATGCAAAGAAAGGTATTTCTGTCCATTATGTTTCTAATGTAGATGGAACACACATTGCAGAGACATTGAAGAAGGTTTCTCCAGAAACCACGCTTTTCATGATTGCCTCCAAAACATTCACCACACAAGAAACAATGGCAAATGCACACTCTGCACGCAATTGGTTTTTGAGTAAAGCCGTGGATGAGGCGTTTGTCAAAAAACATTTTGTGGCTATTTCGACAAATGAAAAGGCAGTTGCCGCATTCGGGATTGATACGGCGAATATGTTTGGTTTTTGGGATTGGGTCGGTGGACGTTATTCGTTGTGGTCTGCCATTGGACTTTCTATCGCGTGTTCTATCGGATTTGATAATTTTGAGGCATTGCTGAAAGGAGCACACGAAATGGACGAACATTTCAGAACGGCTTCTTTTGATAAAAATTTACCTGTTATTCTTGCCTTATTAGGCATTTGGTACAATAATTTCTTTGGTGCAGAGTCACATGCTATTTTGCCTTACGACCAATACATGCACCGTTTCGCTGCTTATTTCCAACAAGGAGATATGGAGTCAAATGGTAAATCTGTGGCGCGTGATGGGTCAAAAATAACGTATCAAACGGGACCAATTATTTGGGGTGAACCAGGTACAAATGGCCAACATGCGTTCTATCAATTAATCCACCAAGGAACAAAATTGATTCCTGCTGATTTTATCGCACATGCCAACAGCCACAATCCTATTGGCGAACATTTACCCATGCTTCTTTCCAATTTCTTCGCGCAAACAGAGGCTTTGATGAACGGAAAAACAGAAGAGGAAGTAGTGGCAGAATTTAAAGCTGTGGGGAAATCAGAAGAAGAAATTGCTTTCTTGACTCCCTTCAAGGTATTTGAAGGAAACAGACCTACCAACTCCATTTTGGTTAAAAAATTAACACCAAAAACTCTGGGCGCCTTGATTTCCATGTATGAACACAAGATTTTTGCGCAAGGTGTCATCTGGAATGTCTTTAGTTTTGACCAATGGGGAGTAGAATTAGGAAAACAATTGGCAAATAAAATTTACCCCGAACTGCAAACGTCAGATGTGGTACAATCACATGATTCATCAACCAATGGCTTGATAAATCAGTATAAAAAATGGCGTAAAAAATAATTTTTTTGTACTATTGTAGGCTTCTTCGTTTCTACGAGGAAGCCTTTTTCATTGATTTTACCAATCTAGCTTATGTGCAAATTGACTAACAAACTCTTTTTTTTCGGAGTATTACTCGGAATTTTCTTTGGAAATACAAAGGTAGATGCGCAAGAAAAAAGTGTTTTGTGGACTGCGCCTGAGCAATTAACGATTGCCAATAGTACCTTTCAGTTTGGAACCTACGGCCGCTACATGCTTCAGCGTGAGTATGCACTTTGGAATAAAAACGAAGAGCAAAAAAAGCTGATTTTAGAAGAATTAAGCCGACTTTTCCCTACCATTCGTGATGATTTTTCGCGCTCTTCTTTGCCACAAGATTTTCGCTATCTGGTCAATTACCCCATTTGGCAAGCTACTTTAACACAAGCACGCCTATTGCCACCGCACGTATATTGGTGTTTTACACAAGAACGTGCGCGCGAGGTTTTGCTGCAAATGGACGAATCTGTTGACGGACGTAAGCATATATTACTTGCTACAAAAGCAGCAGTTGCCTCTCTGCAAAGGCAACGAATTTTGTATAAAAATCCAGGTGCCGTTTTATGGTCACATTTAGCTGATAAATCCGTGTTGGAAAGTGAACCTAATTTGGTTTCTTGGGGAGAAAAAGATACAATCTTATTGGACGAACCCAAGTATTACGCACTGTATAAATTCTTTGCTTATAAACTTGTTTTTGAAGAATTATTACAAAAATTTAAGCCTGATAATCAAGTTATTATCTATGAATATTCGTATGGGCGTGGCAAAGAGAAAAGTCAAATTGCACAAGAACTGAGCGTAACTGAAGCACAAGTAGAAGAATATAATTTTTGGTTACTTCAGCCTGAAAAAACGGGTAAAGAATATCCTTTATTGATTCCTATCTCTGTTGATCGGTATTTTGAGACAAAAAACTTTGTAGAGTTTATCAATGCGCCATCGAGTGGAGGATCTTCTTTAAATTACCCCAAAATACAGGGGATTCAAGCACCAAAAAAAGCGATAGGAAATGGCTTTTTCTCTATTAATAGAAAGAAAGGTATTCGAGCGGAATTGCACGATAGTTTTGTGGATTTGGCATATCGAGGAGGTGTTTCTGTGAAAGAAATAAAAACGTATAATGATATTGTTGGTGAGCGAATTCCAGTTGTTGGTGAAATTTATTACTTAGAAGCTAAGGAAGACAAAGGTCCCAAACCATTCCATATTTTGCAGTCGTCAGAGAATCTGTGGCAGGTAGCACAGAAATATGGAGTGAAACTGAAAAAATTGGTTGAATATAATTTCCTTACGAATGAATTTGCTGTTGAACCGGGTTTGGTACTTTGGTTGCAAGGAAAACGTCCCAAAGATAAAGCAGTAGAAATTGTGAGTTTGCCCGAAGAATCTGTTTATATGCAAGATCCAGAAAGAGCAAGACACGAACCTGTAATTTTATTGCCTATCGATACGGATATGCCTATTCCTGATCCAATTAGCGAAGAAGAGGAAGTACTAGAAGAAGAAGCCGAACCCACTCCAGTACCCAAAACAGAAGGCGATGGCTGGAACGATAAACCATTGAAAAAGACAAAGCCTAAAGCAGAGCCAGAACCGAAAATCGTGTTGATGCACCGCGTTAAGAAAGGAGAGACACTGTTCCGGTTGTCTGTTATGTACAAAGTGACCGTAGAGCAAATTCAGGAGTGGAATGGTCTCAAAGACAATTTAATCAAAGAAGGAACTTTGTTGCGCGTCGGGTTTGAGTGATATTTGAAGTACAGTAAGGTAGATTTAAACCGTTAAGCATAAATAAAAAAGACGAAGTAATGACTTCGTCTTTTTTATTACTTTCTGGTTTGCTCCAAGAATTGTTCAATTCGGTTGGAGGCAAGTTGGAGTGTATCTGTATTGGGTAGAAAAACGATTCGGAAGTGTGCGCCGTCTGGGTAGTTAAAACCTGCACCTGAAACGACCAATACTTTATGTTCTGTGAGTAAATCAAAGACAAACTGTTCATCATCCTGAAAAGAGAACTGCGTAAGGTCAATTTTAGGGAAAACATACAAGGCACCTTTGGGTTTCACGCATGTAATACCCGGAATTGCAGTTAATTTATCATAAATAAGGTCTCGTTGTCTTGTCAATCTTCCTTCTGGCGCTACTAAATCTTGGATACTTTGGTAGCCACCGAGTGCTGTCTGAATTGCATATTGCGTAGGGACATTGGCACAAAGACGCATACTAGCCAAAAGAGTAAGTCCTTCTAAAAAAGATTTTGCTTTGTGTTTTGCCCCGCTCGGAATCACCCATCCACCTCGAAAACCTGCTGCGCGGTAGTTTTTAGACAGCCCGCCGAATGTCATGAAAAAAACATCATCACTTAAGGTAGCAATAGGGATATGTTTGTGCCCGTCATATAGAATCTTATCATAAATTTCATCTGAAAAAATGATTAAATTATATTTTGCAGCCAATTCCACAATTTGTTCGAGAACAGCTTTTTCATAGACAGCTCCTGTCGGATTATTGGGATTTATAAGTACAATTGCTTTCGTTTTGGAAGAAATTTTACTTTCCATATCCGCCAAATCGGGGTTCCAATCTGCTTGTTCGTCACAGATATAATGAACAGGTTTACCGCCAGAGAGAGCAACCGCAGTTGTCCATAAAGGATAGTCCGGAGAGGGGATAAGGATTTCGTCACCGTCATTGAGAAGTGCTTGCATCGTCATGACGATGAGTTCACTCACTCCATTCCCAACAAAGATATCCTCCATAGTGACATCCCGAATACCGATTTGTTGCGTGTAGTGCATGATGGCTTTTCGGGCAGAGAAAATGCCTAGATGGTGTGAGTACCCTTGCGCGTTGCGAAGATTAAGAATCATATCTTGCACAATTTCATCCGGTACATCAAAACCAAAAGGGGCAGGATTACCAATATTTAAATTGATAATTTTTTGGCCGAGCGCTTCCAATTGCTGCGCTTTTTCAAAGACGGGTCCACGAATAGCATAACTAAGGTTTGCAAGACGGTTACTTTTGAGGAATTCAGACGGCATAATTGAAATTAACGCTTAAAATGAGACATGAATGTACGAATGTTATTTTCTACGCGGGCAAGAATTCCTTCTTGGTTAGCAGGGAAAAATGTTTCTCCTGTCACTTTTTCGTATAATTCAATGTAACGGACACTAATTTCCATCACTTTTTCGTCTGTCATTTCCGGTACTTGTTGCCCTTCTTTACCTTGAAAACCGTTCTCAATTAACCATTCCCTGACAAACTCTTTGGAAAGTTGTCTTTGGGGTAATTGGTTTTGTTGGTGCTCTTGGTAGGTATCTGCATAAAAATAACGGGAAGAGTCAGGTGTATGTACTTCGTCAATGAGGTAAATTTGTCCATCTTTTTGACCAAATTCGTACTTTGTATCGACCAATATAAGCCCTTGTTCAGCGGCCATTTGTGTACCTCTTTCAAATAGAGCGAGGGCGATTTTTTCGAGTTCAATGTAGTCGTTTTCTTGAACAATACCTTGTGCAAGAATTTCTTCTCTCGAAATATCGAGGTCGTGGCCTTCGTGTGCTTTGGTTGTAGGAGTAATGATTGGCGAAGGTAATTTATCGTTCTCATGAAGTCCATCAGGCAAAGAAACTCCACAAACGGCTCTTTTACCAGCTTTGTATTCACGCCAAGCATGTCCTGCTAAATACCCTCGAACGACCATTTCTACGGGAAAAGTCGTACAGTGAAGTCCAACAGACACATTTGGGTCAGGAACTGCTTCAAGCCAATTTGGGACTATATCAGCTGTTGCTTTTAAAAATTTCGCAGCAATTTGATTTAACACTTGCCCTTTGCAAGGGATTGGTCGGGGTAAAATCACATCGAATGCCGAGATACGGTCTGAAGCGACCATGACTAGTTGGTCTCCAAAATGATATACGTCTCTAACTTTTCCTTGATAAAAACCTGTTTGTCCTTCAAATGTGAAGTGGGTTCCTTGAATAACGTGCATGAATAAAAAATTTAAAGAGAATGAGCTGCTCAGTTTAGAATGAGTGGTAAAATTACCAATCATTTTCTGTTTTCTCGGAGGAAATTGTCATTTTTTTAGGAGCAAAACCTTGTCGTTCACTTGTTTTTAAGTTTTCCAGTATTTGTAAAGCTGTTTCGCGACTTATCCTTGATGGTGTATTTGATGCTAGTTCTGCCTCTTTTTCGGGAGAGTTTTCCACACTTTCAGGTTGATTTTTAGCGGATTCTGGTGTAGTAATGGGTGGAGGTGGAGCAGATGGATTATATAATTTTTTCAATAATTCATAATTAAAACGCGCAATATCATTGGCTGGGTTTTCCTGGATAGCAAAGACGAGTTGTTGTATTGCAGCCGATGTGTCGCCTTGTGCTACGAGCAATAAACTTTGTTGTGTCAGGATACGAGAACGTGTAGTTGAACGCTTGATTTTACTAAGTTTAGAAAGAAGGAGTTCTGCTTGCTCAAAGTCACCTACTTGAAAATACGCGTCAGCAGCAATCATTCTGATTTCAGGCTCTACAATGGTGCTGATTAGAATATATGATGAATAGGCCCGGATAATGTCATCAGGCTTGTTTTCTTTTACCGCCATTTCTATGTTATTTTTTAATCTATTTCTCTGTTCAATAGAAGAAATAGATGAAAAATTTTGGAACAAAAAGAAAAGATAAAAAAAGACAATTTCAATCATTATAACTTGACGTTTTGAATGGTAATGATGATGTCTAAACTTAATAAAATAAGTCCGAGAAGTAAAAAGTAATAATACTTGTCATTGGCAATTAATATTTTACGCAAATCAATAGAGCCAGATTGGATGGAGTGGGTGGATTCAATCAATTGAAATACGACATCTCCAGGATTGGTAGTGGAAAGATACTGTACGCTTGATTTTGTATAATTGCTTATTTCTCGTAAAAAGGGGTCATTACGTTTGGTTACTACAGAGTTGCCATTCAGGTCTACTTTTGTTTTTCCTGCCATTTTAATAGTTCCACCTTCTGGAGTACCTATTCCGACAAAAAATGTGTGAATTTTACTTTTGGGATAAAAACGAAGTTGTTCTGGTGTTGAAGGCCCAAAATGTTCGCCATCGGTGAATAAAAAAACAATGCGTGCGGTATGTTTTTGACTCGGTAGTTCAGCAAATTTATTTTGGGCTAATAGGAGTGGATTAATCAAATCAGAACCTTGATCTTTCATTTGCCAAGTGGCCAATTGTTGGATATGTGATTTGAGTGTGTATGTATCGTAAGTGAGGGGAGTACGTAACAGCGCGTTTCTACCAAAGATAATGAGGCCAATTCGATTCTCACTCAAACCTTCAACCAATTGAATAAGTGCCATCTTTGTTCTTTCAAGTCGAGTGGGTGCGACATCATGGGCATCCATGGAGTTAGAGAGATCAACAGCGATAAAAATATCTTTGCTAGTTGCTCTTGCTTCTATTTCGGACATTCCAAAACTAGGTCCTAAAAGAGCTATAATAAGTAAAGAAAAAGCAGCTCCTCGAAGGAATGTTTTGATTATGATGGACCGTGCAGTGGTTCCTAATTTCTTAGAAACCAAATGGACACGATAAAAGTACCAACCATACAAAGCTAGAAATAGGAAGATAAAAAGGTATTCTGTAGTAGAAAGTGACTTGCTCCAATTCATTCAACGTATTTCGATAAAAAAGGATAATAAACAAAGTTCGTACTTTCTTCACATTTACTCTAACGATTCATTGAATAATTTCCAGCCTTGTATGATAGTATTAGAGTTATCCTAAGTGCACAACTTGTCCGGTTCTCACAGACTCATCGCAGGCAAAAGCAATGCGCAGACTATTGACAGCATCCATTAAATGGTCTGTTAAATCCAGATTTTCAGTGATTGCGCGGTAAAAATAAGCTTGCTCTCTGTTACACAGTTCTTGGTGATTGGGTTCATCAGATAAGTTGTACCATGTGTCTTCTTTCGTGAAATTATTGAAAGCATCTATATCCGCATGGTGGTATTTAAGAGACTCTGTTTTTGTATGTGAGTCAACATCATCTGATTTCCCGCTTGCACCAGCTTCTTTGGCTACAATTGAAACACATCCTTTGGGTCCCATAACGTCTTTAATAAAAAATGCCGTTTCACTGACCATCGGCCCCCAAGCGGCTTCATACCAACCTACGGAACCATCATCAAAACGAATTTGCAATTGTCCGTAATTGTAATTTCCTACAGGTATATCTTCTGTAAGTCGTGCACCAATGGCCGTTACTTGAACGGGCTTCGCACGTGTCATTAAACACATAATATCAATGTAATGTACACCGCAATCAACAATTGGGCTTAAGCTTTTCATGAGGTTTCTGTGTACATCCCACATAACGCCATGACTTTGTTGGTTTAAGTTCATTCGCATGACCAATGGTTTTCCTAATGTTTGCGCAAGTTCAACGAATTTAGCCCACGAAGGATGGTGGCGTAAAATATACCCAACAACTACTTTTTTTCCTGCTTTCAAGGCAGCTTCCATCACACGTTCAGCACCTGCAACTGTGTCAGCTAAGGGTTTTTCAATGAAGACATGACAACCAGCAGCTATAGCCTGCAAAGCATACTCTTCGTGTGTGTCTGGGTAGGTGGAGATACAGACGGCATCTGGTTTTGTCTCCGCCAAAGCCGCTGTATAGGCGTCATAAAGAGGGTAAATGCCTCCTAATTTGGTATTTAGACGTTCTTTGCTTGAGCCGGGAGAAACAAGGCCGCAAATTTCAAAAGAAGGATGATGGTGATAGGCGGTAGCATGTGAAGCTCCCATATTGCCACAGCCAACTACCAAAACGCGTAGGGGGGATGTATTCATTTTTTGGTTGAATTTATGATAAGTTAGTTTTGAACAAATATACAAATTTTTTAAAAAGTATAAGTAGCTAGCTATCTACGCGGATAATCAACCATATTAAACGAATTTAAGTACTTATTTTCCGCTCTCTTTTAAAACTTTCACATATCTTGCTAACAGAATAAAAGCCTACGTTTTACGTATTCATTCTGCCATAAAACAAGAAAATCATGAAAAAACTAGCCCTTTACTTACTCTTTTGTTGTATTTCTTCTACGTATGCGCAATTAGCCACTTATTCTTTTACTGGGAATGTAGGTGATGAGACCTCTCAGTCTAGTACAGATACGGACGTAAATAGTATGGCTTCTCCTCTAAGGCGGGGTCCTGGTGTAGTAGCTACAACCAAAGCCAATGTTTTTGCTTCTAGATCATGGGCTGCTACTCAGCTCGATACAACCAAATATCTTACGTTTTCAATCGCGCCTTCCCCCAATTATGGCTTGGAAATAGGCGGCCTTGCCTTTTCGATTGAACGTTCTGCTACAGGCCCTACTTCTTACGCAGTTGTTTCTTTGACGAATGGTATTGAAACACAACTGGAAACGGGTACTTTATCAGGAACTACCCAAAATTTTCAATTAAATCTGAGTATCCAATCGGTACATCCCATTCTTTTTAAGATTTATGCTTGGGGAGCATCAAGTAGTGTAGGTACATTCCACTTGAGAAATCAATTGAATGTGACGGGAACTTCGCCACTTCCCGTAAAATGGCGTTTCTTCACTGCGCAACAGAGAAATGATCTTTCCGGAGTCCTTTTGCAATGGGAAACAGCAGAAGAGGATAATGTACATTATTTCGCTATTGAGAAAAGTACAAATGCAAAAGATTTTACGCCTATTCATGCTGAAAACCCAAAAGGTCAGAACGGAGAAGGGGCTTCTTACTCTTTCCTAGATTTGCTACCCAATAAGGTGACAACCTATTATCGCTTGAGAGCGGTAGATTGGACAAACGAGGTGACACTTTCAACATTACGAACTGTAAATAGAAATTATATCTCTCTTGATGAAGTACAATTTTATCCAAATCCAACTCAAGATGTAATTATTTTAGCTGAAAATCGATTTGTCGCTGTACGTATCTTGAATCAAAATGGGCAAGTTGTCTTGGATGAATCTTGGTCAACTTCTCCTTTTCATATTTCGATTAAGCATCTTCCTGAAGGAAGATATTATCTTCAACTCCAGTCAAAAAATGGAGAAATGCTACATGAAACTATT
>JBKBRQ010000082.1:0-11636 GCA_046292055.1 Spirosomataceae bacterium
CTTTATTCAAACCCTTCAAACCTACTTAATCACTATGGTAAACAAGAACAGACTGTTTTTGGCTAGTTGTTTCGCCCTCATTACAACAGCTTTTGCTTTCGGTATTCGCGCAGGTATTATGAATGACCTTGCCAGTGACTTTCAGCTTTCAGATACAGAACTTGGCTGGATTAACTTCATGGGACTTTTTGGTTTTCCTATTGCCACGCTTGTAGGTGGCCCTTTGTACAACACACTCGGACCTAAAAAACTAGGTTGGGTTGCGTTTTTCTCTCACCTAGCAGGTATTACGTTTTCTATCTTATCTACTAGCTTTTTACCCTTATTTTTCTCTACATTCTTTATCAGTTTTGCCAACGGTATGGTAGAAGCTGCCTACAACCCGATGATTGCTAATATGTACGATGAAAAAGATAAAGCAACGATGTTGAACAAGTTTCACGTTTGGTTCCCAGGAGGTATCGCTATTGGTTCTTTGATCGCTACTTTGTTAACTTCTAGCGGATTCGGCTGGCAAATCAAATTGTCTGTCATGTTCATTCCGACACTTGTGTACGGCTTCTTGTTCTACGGCCAGACTTTCCCGAATCACCGAGTTGAAGGTGGAGGTTCTACATCCGATAACCTAAAAGCTATTTTGTCTTCTCCTTTGTATTGGTTGATGCTTGTTTGTATGATTATGACAGCTACAACGGAGTTAGGTACGCAAAGCTGGGTAGAAAGAATTCTTGGCTCAGCAGGTGCGCAACCATTATTAGTTCTTGCGTTGGTGACAGGTTTGATGGCAGTGGGTCGTTATTTCGCTGGCGGACTTATTCACCGTCTAAATATCACAGGGGTTCTACTCAGTTCATCTATCATTGCTACTATCGCTTTGATACTAATGAGCCAAGCAACAGGTGGAATGGTCTACGTTGCCGCGATTTTGTTCGCTGTGGGTGTATGTTATTTCTGGCCAAATATGATTTCATTCGTAGCTGTTTATCTGCCTAAAACGGGGGCTCTCGGTATGTCACTTATTGGTGGTGTCGGGATGGTCGGTGTATCTATTTTCCAACCCGTGATTGGTCGTTGGTTAGATGCTGAAAAAACAAAGGCAACAGCAGCAGGGCTCTCAGGTGATGCAATGGAATTAGCCGCCGGACAAGCTACTTTGTCCAATATCGCTATTATTCCTGCTGCATTGACGGTCGCTTTTATTATTTTATTCTTCACAATGAGAAAAAAACAAGGAGAAGGAAAGGCTGCTCATTAATTTTGAGGAAAAGTATATGTTTCAAAGAAGGGGAGGGCATTTGCTCTCCCTTTTTGTTTGTATTGTGTATAAAAATCAATTTTATCCTAACAAAGTACAATTATTTTGGTTTCTAATTTAGGCGAATGATGCAATGTGTTTGACCTCTCAACAATTCACCTCTATCTCTGACGAACCCCGTGTATGCAAACAAACTTTGATATTATCCTGGTAGGCGCGGGCTGTGCTAGTATGCAGTTACTACATCGGTTAGTGAATCACCCCGCTTATGCCAACCAATCTATTCTGTTATTGGATGCCCAGCCCATTGGGGCTGTTCCCAAATCATGGTGTTATTGGACCACATCCACACAAAATCCGTATCCTGATTTGGTTGAAAAACAATGGGAAAAGCTAGATATTGGTACGCAATCAGGTACATTGATACGCACATTGGGTGATTTTGAATATGTTTATTTACCTAGTCATTCGTTCTTTTCTTTCCATCAAAACTACATCGAAACACTCCCGCACGTACACTTCTTGCAAGAGAAGGTAATGCAGGTTACACAAAATAAAGTACATACGCCGTCGCATACATATACAGCTAAATTTGTTTGTTCAAGTCTGTGGGAACCTAGAAAAAGAGCGCAAGATATTGTATTGAATCAACATTTTCGAGGGTTCTTCATTCGCTCAAAAAGTGCATGTTTTGATGAAAATGTACCAACTTTGATGGATTTTCGGGTTCCACAGCCGGCAGGCTTGAATTTTATGTATGTTCTACCTTTCTCGCCACAAACGGCTTTGGTTGAGTTCACTTCTTTTTCGGCGTCCACTTATGAAACACATGTGTATGAAACAGCCATACGTACGTATTTAGCTGAAAGAGGTATTACAGATTTTACAGTTGAACAAACAGAAGAAGGGTGTATTCCGATGACAACCCAGCTTTTCTCACGTTATAGTTCCAATGGGGCAATACAAATCGGAACAGCAGCAGGTTCGGTTAAGCCAGCAACAGGGTATGCTTTTATGCGTATTCAAGCGGATGTTCAGCTTGTAGCGGATGCTATTCTTTTGAATAAACCACTTCCGGAAATTCAACGTACACGCTTTGATTGGTATGACTCGCTTTTATTGCACATCATTCAACACAGACAAGAAAAAGCCGTTTTGGTATTTGAACAGCTTTTTAAACGTGTGAAAATGCCTTTGATTCTCCAGTTTTTAGACCAAAAAACGACTATTTGGCAAGAGATACGGCTTTTTTCTAAATTACCTATATTGTTATTTCTACGAACGGCACTTGCAAGATTATGATATGAAACAATTTGCTCAAAAATATTCAGATTTTTCGCTTTCAATTGGTGTGTTATTGGCAGGTATTTTCGTCTTTCTCCTCTTTAAGTTTGCTGTGCTGAGTGATTTTTCTTGGCAAATTCTTTTTGTCGTAAGCATTTTATTGACGGGTATTCCGCATGGTGCGTTGGACCATCTTGTAGAGAAAAAACATGCTGAACTGAACGGACAACGTTTTCAATTAACTACCTTTTTACTGAATTACGTCACCCGAATGGCACTCTATGGCGTCGTTTGGTGGATTTCCCCAAATATTGGGCTCATCTTATTCTTTGTTATTTCGGGGTGGCACTTTGGCGAAACAGATTTACAATATATCGCGGGTAAACACAAAATGCTTGATTGGTTTATGGCAACTACCTATGGACTTCTCGTGTTGGCTGTTCTGTTACTGAACCATATCGAGGAAACCGCAGAAATTCTAAGCTATTTCCCTTCTCCAGGCTGGGATACCTCCCTTCTGAAATTAGAAAATATGACAAAAATTCTTCTGCAAAGTAGTCTAGGTGTTCTGTTTTTAAGTCTATTTATTCTCCACTTTGTTTTTTACAAAGGCAAGATTATAAGTTATTTATATATTTCGGTAAGTCTTATTATTCTGGTTTTATTACTAATAGAATTACCTTTGTTGGTTGGGTTTACAGTTTATTTTAGTTGGTGGCATTCCCTTCGTACCCTTCATCGTATTGCTCGTTTTCTAGAAACACAAACAGCCCAAATTATTTCTTTTCGACAACTTGCCGTTCAAGCAATTCCTTTTTCTTTGATGGCTTTTCTTGGTATTGCTGGACTCGTTTGGTGGGGTGGGTATAGTAGCCAAATGAGTTTGGTTTTAGTCGGACTTTTCATTGGAATTGCTCTCCTGACTGCTCCACATCTCGAAGTAATGGGAAAATTATTTCGTTATCCGTCTCAAGCAAACGACTGAACAAATTTTTCTAAATCTAGGAAATTCAAAGGTCTTGGCATATAATGAATTGGGCAAGTTTGGGCTAACTGAATACTTTGTTGAAAATGCCTCTCAAGCCTTTCATTTATTAATAGTTGATGAGCTAACGGAAAATACTTCACTAATTCGATGGGTGCTTCTAGCCGTGTGAGTGGTCTATTATTCCTCGAATATGGTTTTCGGAGTATCGTAATGGACTGAAGTGGGACCGGTTCTTGCGGAAAAAGTTCGTTGGGTTGTTGCCAAATGTATTTCTTATTTCCTTCAAACGAAGCTGTTAATTGGTCTGTAGAAATGTGTAACCCGTTGCTTGCTTGTTCCCATATTTTTATCTCAGGAAAAGCAGGTAAAACGGTAGAGTGCGCGTGAGGAGAGACAGAAAGTGCAATCAAATCGTCTGTGAGTACTGTAAAACCAGCTTTGGCAAATGCCGCAACAGTCGTAGATTTTCCTGCGCCCGGCATTCCGATAAAAACATGCGCCCCTGACTTTGTTTGGACTGCACTGCCATGCAAAAGAAAATAACTTCTACAAAATAAGGCAATTCCAAGTACTTCACTTGTTAAAAACAACCGAAAAACAGCAAGTTCGTCGGTTGTTTTTTGGTAGGTGATTTGTCCGTCGAATTGTATTTGAAAAACGCCTACGCCTTGCCAGATTAATTGATAAAATGATGTGCCTTGGTGAAAATATGCTTGGATTCCCTTTCGGTAAATCTTGGTAGCTTCACCTGGATAAATGTCAAATTCACCTGCTTTGATTTCAATGGCTTGCTTTCCTGTTTGTTCATTCGCTACAGGTAATTCGAGGGGAATATCCGAATGAATAGGATGCAAAAAAGCTTGGTAGGAATACGTCATCCCTGGGTAAATAGCTTTTTATCAGCGATAAAAGTCCCGAATGGAACCAAAGAAGCGAGAAAACCCAATACACCCTTGCCCCAAGACCATTTGCGTTGTTGCATCACGAGCAATAATAAAACTACATACGTGATGAATAAAACGCCATGTGCCATCCCGACGATGTAATTGGGAGTAGGGTAATTCAACTTGTATTTGATAGGCATTGTAATACCTAAAAGTAGAAAAGAGCAACCTTCTAAGAAGGCAATGATACGAAACAAAGGAAGTAAATCTTTCATGATTTTTTAACGAATGAGATTGAGGCGAACACCTCCACTAACTTGAAGATTGACAAAGAAGGGAGCAGGAAGAAGTTCGAGATAACCTCCTGCATCAATAAAAATACCTAGATCATTATTGGGTAAACGAACCTCAAAACCGGTAGCAACTGCAGGTCCTAGCGAGATTTTCCGTTCGCTGTCGTCTCGTTGTCCGATTCGGCTGTCTGGGAAATAGTTACGTTGATTTAATTGGCCACCAAAACCATAATAGACATGGAAATTCTCGTTGTTTAGTACAGAATGATGCCACGATTTTATCCCTTGAATCATTAGTCCAGCCGATTTGTACTCTCCTTTCCAGTACTCTTTGCGCTTTCCGTAGAGAAATCCATACGTACCAATATTGACATCAAAGGTTTTTCCACCTTCGTCATAATATTTGCGAATATTCAGTCCAAGTGGCTCTCCGACACGTAAGCCCACTGCCCAGTTAGATTGGTATTGGGCAAAGCTAACGGCGTTTAATCCGAAAGAAAATAAGAATAAGAAAAGTAATTTTTTGGGCACGTTTTTAGTCATTTTTTACTTGGTTACGGCGCTACTTCAGCAGCGTCAATGATATAATTTAAGTCGTTTATGTCGCTTGCATTCAAACGAAACTTCCCTTTTATAGACACACGATCATCTGTGTTGAAGCGTTTGGAAAGATTTTTAAATTTGACAGATACCACAGATTCAGGACCTGCTTGGCCGCAAAAAAAGCACGAAGCAAAAGGGTTTGCAGATAAGACATAATAGTTTGCATCAATATCTACCGGAATCATGTAGCCCGTCAGTACAATTTCTTTGCTGTTGAGTTCTTTTACTTTCTCACCAAATTGGGGTTCAAGAATAAACATTCCTTCGTTTGCGTTCCATTTTTTCTTAAATGTGACGTCACGGAGTGTGTCCCACGTAATTTTCCGTGGTGTCTGCGCAATAGATTGTACCGTTGTAAAGGTAAAAAGAGCGATGAAAAAGTATAGAAAAAAGGGCTTATTCATTGTTTAATGGATTAATTGGTTCGTTGTTATGTATCAAATATAGATTGAATTTATTAATCATCTGCAAGAGTTTTGGAAATATCAAGTTTATAAATTCCAATAGATGGTATAGCGGAAGCTAAAATACCAAGGAAAATAGCTGCCAAAACCAACGTGATTTCAGCAGGAAGTAACTGCCAATTATCAATTTGCATACGTAAACTACTCGAAATGGAACCTGAAATTAAGGCAATACCTACCCGACTAACCACTAGGCCAAGAAGTGCACCGACACCCACAAGAAACAAACCTTCAAAAAGCAAAGTGAGGAATAATTTGGTTCGGGTAGCGCCCAATGAAAGCAGTAAGGCCAATTCGTATTTCCGTTCTTTCAAGGAATTATACAAGGTGATAAACACACTAATTCCAGAAATGAACATAATTGCCCAAGCCAAATATTGGAGGGTCGTGATTCCGATTCCCGATAGTTCAAACAAACGATTGACCTCAATAGCGGGCAGTGCCGCCTGCATTGTCGTGTTTGCGTTTATGTTTCTTGGTAAGGTCATGAGACCCATCGGGGAACGAAACTGAACCAATGCGGCAGTGATTTCTTTGGGTGTTTCAGACACGTCTTCGCTATGGTCTCCATGTACTTCCCAAACGCTTTCTAATGAAGTAATCACGAGGTTATCAAGAACAGAATTGCTGGGAGCCAAAATACCTGTTACTTTAAACGGATGTTCGCCATGTGCCTCGCCTTCGCCATCTAGTCCGTGAGAACTCGCAAATGTATCGCCAATTTTTAAACCCGTTTGTCCAGCAACTTGTGCACCAATTACGACTTCCATGGGTGATTGGAAGATTTGCCCCTGCCCAAATGTGGCTTCAAAATGCTTGATGTAAGCGGGTGTTGTCCCTACAATGCGGTATTGCAAATAACTGTCACCCATCGCAAGGGGAATCCATTTTTTCACCATGGGGTTGCGTGCCAATTGTTGTGCTTCCGCCAATTTGATATTCCCCGTTGGGGAGTCAATTTGAAACACACTGGAGAGAATAAGTTGCAAGGGACTTCCTTTGGCACCTACAACCATATCAATACCTGTGATATTTTTACTGAATTTTTGCTCAAGTTGTGTACCTACTTGTATGAGGAGAGAAATGATTGAAATACCAAAGGTCATCAAAAGAATGGCGAGAAAACTTGTTGATGGTTTGGCCCAGATATTTTTCCAAGATATTTTAAGAATCATTAGTTGCGTAAGTTAAAGTTCAATATGTTGTTCAATCACGGATTTCAAGCGTTGGTCATGTGTCACGATGATTAGGGCTGCGGAGGCTGATTTCGCCTGTTTTTGGAGAAGTTCAATGACACGTCCGCAGTTATCGTCATCAAGACTAGAGGTAGGTTCATCTGCAAGAATAACCTTCGGGTCGTTCATCAAAGCACGCGCAATACAAACACGTTGCTGTTCGCCACCACTTAGCGTCGTCACTTTTTTCTTCAACAAATCTTGAATCGCTAGTTCTTCAGCTAGATAGTTTGCACGCTCCAAAGAAACTTTTTGATTGGCAAAGTAATTTGCTACCAAAAGGTTATCAAGAACAGAGAGAGACTGAACAAAGTGCGCTTTTTGAAATATCATTCCCACTTTTTGTGCTCTAAATTGCACCAATTCTTGGGGCGTTAATAATTGGGTATCTGTCCCATCAATTTTAAGGCGTCCTGTATGTGGCTTATGTAATAAACCTAGGAGATGAAGTAACGTTGTTTTACCAGAACCTGATTGCCCTAAAATAAGGAGATCCTCTTGTTCATGGCAAGAAATAGTATTGAATTGGAAAGTTTTTCCGTTTGGATATGCAAAGGTAAGTTGGGTGGTCTCTATCATGATGTCCGTGGTTTTCACAAAAATAAGCTATCCCACGTAATTTTCTAGAAAACTAATGATTTTAACACAAGTTGAAATAAATGAAACTATTTATCTATTTAATTTGTAGACTAAATAGGTTATTTGTTTTCTCATAATTTAAACAGCAGAATCATGTCCATACGTCTCGGAGATATTGCTCCTAATTTTACAGCAGAAACTACACAAGGAACTATTGATTTTCATGAATGGCTGGGTGATAGTTGGGGAATGTTATTCTCTCATCCCGCTGATTTTACACCCGTTTGTACTACGGAATTAGGTAAGACGGCTTTGTTAAAAGGTGAATTTGAGGCCAAAGGGGTGAAAGTCATCGCTGTTTCGGTAGATGATTTGGATTCGCATAATAAATGGGTACCAGATATTGAAGAAATCAATAGTGTAGCCATGAATTTCCCGATTATTGCGGATGCAGATAGAAAAGTCGCAACATTGTATGACATGATTCACCCAAATGCATCAGAAAAAGCAACCGTACGCTCTGTGTTTATCATTGGTCCAGACAAGAAAGTCAAACTTACATTAACATATCCTGCTTCTACGGGGCGTAATTTTCAGGAACTTTTACGTGTCATCGATTCCTTACAATTAACCGCTAATTACAGCGTGGCCACACCAGCCGATTGGCAAGATGGTGACAAAGTGATTGTCGTTCCGGCCGTTTCTACAGAAGATGCAATTAAAAAATTCCCCAAAGGAATTGATGAAGTGAAGCCTTATCTTCGCTACACCCCACAACCCAATAAATAAGTTCACATTGTCCCTTTTAGCTTCCAAATAGTTCATTCTATTTGGAAGCTTTTTTATGTGGTCTCCAATTCATCCTGATTTTATAGGTAAATATGCGGCTTAAATCGATGAATGACAGGGAACAATTCAGATAAATACCAAAATTAGCTATCTTGCAAATTGGATTCATTCACCTGAAATATCTAAACTATGAACAAAAAAGTACTCTTGCTTTTG
This sequence comes from Spirosomataceae bacterium, assembly GCA_046292055.1. Classification (GTDB taxonomy): domain Bacteria; phylum Bacteroidota; class Bacteroidia; order Cytophagales; family Spirosomataceae; genus CAYNRA01. The sequence continues at coordinate 8,591 of JBKBRQ010000082.1, forward strand.
GCTGCCTCCTGCACAATCTGGACGGCAACAGCACAGCAAAAACAACAGAAAGTGGTTGAGAAAGAAGTCATCATGGAAGTGGAAAAAAAGAAGGAAGCTACTTCTACCCAACCTCTTTCTTTGAACCCTGATATGCAACAGACATCTACGGGCGAAGTAATCATCAAAGGGCAAAAAGTGCCTTACAAAACAGTAACGGGTACTATGCCCGTTTGGGACGAGGAAGGAAATGTCGTGGCGGGCGTTTTTTTTACGTATTACGAACGTTCTGACGTAAAAAATAGAGCAGAAAGACCACTCATTATCTCTTTCAACGGTGGCCCTGGTTCAGCATCTGTCTGGATGCACATCGCCTATACTGGTCCAAGAATTTTAAAAATTGATGATGAAGGTTATCCTATTCAACCGTACGGAATGGCGGATAATCCATATTCTATTTTAGACGAAGCTGACATCGTTTTTGTAGATCCTGTGAACACTGGTTTTTCTCGTATCGTAAAAAAAGATGCACCCAAATCCATGTTTTTTGGTATCAATGCAGACATCAAATATTTAGCTAACTGGGTGGATACCTTCGTGACACGCATGAACCGTTGGGCATCTCCCAAATATCTAATCGGCGAAAGTTACGGTACGACACGTGTTTCAGGTCTAGCACTTGAGCTACAAAATTCACATTGGATGTACTTGAACGGAGTCGTTTTGGTGTCCCCAACGGATTTAGGAATCAAACGCGATGAAGTATCGGCTGCGGCGCTTCGTTTACCTTATTTTGCCGCAACAGCATGGCACCACAAGGTACTTCCGGCTGCTTTGCAAGGGAAAACACTGGAAAATATGCTGCCCGAAGTAGAAAGTTTTACTGTCAATGAATTGCTTCCTGCTTTGTCTAAAGGCGGGTCACTTTCTGCAACTGACCGCAAAGCGATTGCAACAAAAATGGCGTATTACTCTGGACTGTCTGAGCAAGTTATTCTTCAAAACAATTTATCTATTTCCTTGAATTTATTCTGGAAAGAGTTGCTTCGTGACAAAGGATTTACGATTGGGCGCCTTGATTCTCGTTATCTTGGTATTGATGTTAAAGATGCCGGTGAAGCACCTGATTACAACGCTGAACTAACATCTTGGTTGCATTCGTTTACACCACCAATCAATATGTATTTGAGAGAAGAACTGAAATTCAAGACAGATTTGAAATATAATATGTTTGGGCCGGTTCATCCGTGGGATAGATCCAACGACAAAACAGGCGTGAGTCTTGGTCTAGCAATGGCTGAAAACCCGTATTTACATGTATTGGTACAGTCGGGTTATTACGATGGTGCATGTGATTATTTCAATGCAAAATATAACATGTGGCAAATAGATCCTGCGGGGAAATTCCAGGACAGAATGTCGTGGGATGGGTATAAGTCAGGGCACATGATGTACTTACGTCGCGAGGATTTGCAAAAATCGAATGAAGATTTACGTAAATTTATCAAAAAGAGTCTTCCTGCCTTCGGGACGCCGGCGAAATATTGATAATTTGTGTTTTTTACGAAATTCCTCGGTTTAAACAAAAATTCCCCGGTTTAAACCGGGGAATTTTTTATTGGCTCCAATCTGTGGGAACTCTGTCCCAGCGGTGTTTTTTCAGTTGGGCAATCAAATCTGTGGGTAGCCCTAGCCCGTCACTGACAGCCGTATTGGCAAGAACGTGGTGTTTTTTGCGCATTCCCGGAATAATGGTATCCACATCGTCGTTCGCTAAAATGAACCGCAAGGCCATTTCAGGCATCGTCATATTGGCTGGAATGAGCGGCCGCAGCGCGTCAGCATGTTCAACACTCGATAGCAGGTTTTCAGGAACAAAATAGGTAGAACGCCAATCATCAGCAGGGAAAGTCGTGTCTTTGGTCATTGTTCCGGTTAATGTTCCTTCGTCAAAAGGAACGCGTGCAATGGTGGCAATATCTAACTCACGGCAAAGCGGAAAAAGGGCATCTTCCGGAGCTTGATCGAAAATGTTGTAAATGACTTGAACTGCATCAATATGCCCTGTTTTTAAGGTTTCAAGCACATTATTAGGCTCCCAACGGTTGACACTAATCCCAAAATGTTTGACTTTTCCGTCTTGCTTTAATTGTTCTACTGCGCGTTGCCACTCCTCGTTTTGTGCCCACGCGTCTTCCCAAACATGGAATTGCTGTAAGTCGATGCAATCAACACCTAAATTTTTTAAACTTTTTTCGGTGTATTCGATGATATGACTCGCTGGAAAACATTCGTCCAAGCTAAAATGTGATTTGGATGGCCAAATGAAGTTTTTAGGCGGAATTTTAGTGCCGTAACGGAGTTCTTTTGTAGGAAATTTGCGGAGTAACTCACCTAAAATTTCCTCACTTTTTCCTTCCCCGTAACCCCAAGCCGTATCAAAAAAAGTACATCCTTGTTCTACTGCTAATGCCAGAGAAGCATTGACTTCCTCGATGTCTGAGCCCGTCCATCCGGCTAACCCCCACATGCCGTAGCCAATCTCGCTCACTTGCCAATCCGTCCGGCCAAATCGTCTGTATTTCATTGTATTGATTATCATTTAATGGTTGAAATAAATTCAAATATAAGCGTTTAATTGATTTTCTAGTCGATTTGAATACCGAAATTAGAAACCAACCCCACCAAATTAGTCCTGTCAAATCGGGCTTTTTTTACTTTATTCGTTAATGGATTCACTTGAAAATTTTGCGCTCTCCGGAAATCAGCCTTCTCTACATTTGTTCGGTCAAAAATAGCTCCTGACAAATTACTATCCGTGAATTGCGCGCCAGTTAAATCGGCTTCACTGAAATCCACGTCTGTTAAAATACACGATTCGAAAACTGTATTTTTGATGTTCATTCCATAAAATAAACTATGTTCTAACCGACATTGGCTAAAACGGAATGACAAGCCGAAGGAGTGACAGGTCTCAAAATGAAGGCCCATTATTTTACATTTTTCAAAGGTAACGTCCTGAAATTGTACCCCTTGCAAAGGCAGATTACTAAGTTGACATTCACGA
>JBKBRQ010000083.1:0-11595 GCA_046292055.1 Spirosomataceae bacterium
CTTGCTATAGATGGACCAAAACCTGCTTCCTCATGGCTCGGTAAGCGTACCCATTCCGTCATAGGGCGAGTAAAATGATTGGAAAACTGGTGAATTGCCCATTTTGTTGTTGGTGAAATATCGTAGCTGTGCGTCCCCTGTTGCGGTAACGGTGTAATACGTTCAGGATTTAAAGAAAGCACATCCATAGAAACACGGTACAAATAGCGTTGTGTAGCATTATTGGGTGATGCTGAGAAGTAAACAAATCCCTTTTGATGGTCAATTCGTTCGGGAGAAATTACATCGTACTGCCCTGGCGTGATGAGTTCTTTGGTTTTACCGTCGCGTGAAATCTTGTAAATGTGGCGCCATCCGTCTTCTTCACTTATCCATAAAAACGCTTTTCCTTTATTAATCCATGCCCAACCTGCCGGGCTATCTGCTGTCCAACGGCTTCGTACATCCACCCAAGCAGAATCTGTTTCTTCATGAATCGGTGTTGTGCTTCCGGTAGTTGCATTCGCCAAAAATAGAATACTTTTATTTTGTTTTCTGTTTAGCTGTTGAATCATGACTTCCTCGGAATTGTCTGCCCATTCCATTCGTGGGAGATAATGTTGTTTGTTGTCACCCGGAATATCCATCCAAGTTGTTTTCGTAGAGCGGATATCCACTACACCAATTCGGCTGGCAGAGGGTGTTTCACCTACTTTGGGATATTCAATCGGGATGGTAAACGCATAAATAGAATCTGTTGTATTGATCATCGGGAAGTCTCGGATGGTCGTCGCATCAATTTGCCAATATGCGATTTTCCGGCTATCACTACTCCAACGGAAACCATCTCGGCAACCAAATTCTTCTTCGTACGCCCAATCAAAAGTGCCATTAATGAGCTTTCGATTACCACCATTATTGGTAAGTGGTATGATTTTGTTCGAACCGATTTGCTCTAAATACAAATTTCCTTCAGATACATAGGCGACTTGCTTTTCGTTTGGTGAAATTTTGGCGAAAAGCAGGGAGCTAGGGGGTAAACTCCTACCAATTTGTACTAATTTCTTTGATTTCAGGTCCAATATGTAATAATCTCCCTTTGTTTCATAGCGCCAAACTCGTTTGCTATTTGTAAAAATGAGTACCTTCTCACGTGAATCTGAAAAAGAGTAATCTTTAATTTCGAGCGGACTTTGTGCTTTTTCTGGTGTAATATCTTCTGCTGAGACAAGTACAGTCGTGTCTTTTTTCTCTAAATCAATGAAGACAATTTCATTTTTGATTAACTGATACATGCCACTATCGTCTGATGCCCATTTTCTATTCTGAGCTGTAGAAGAAATGACAGTAGTTAAAAATACGAGAAGGAATAAATGGATAAATCGCGTGTTTTTTTTCATATAATGGGTGGGATAGAATGAAAATGAATCTGTGCAATTAAGAAATGCTGAAAGTATGGATTTAGTTTTTTAAGTCATCATCTTGAAGATAATCCAATTGATAATCGCCAATGTGTCTTTCGTTAAGGATTGTTTTTTTTCTATGGATAAAGAAATTGATAATACCTGTAACCAAAGTAAGGGCCGAAAGACCAAAGAAAAGAAATATATAGGGGGAATCAAATGGGAGCTTGAGTAGGTTTTCTGTGCTTAAGCCCGCGATTAATAAGTACAGAGAAGTTCGCAGAAAAGCTAGAAATGTAGACTGATTTGCGAGGTGTGTCCGTTGGATAGCGAGTCGTTCGCGCAGAATAAGGTCTTTGTTAAACGCTTTTTTTAGTTCAGACATACGCAGATTAAAATAGTTGCCAAAGAGGTAAATATACACATATTCGTAGAAATAGGAAATGCATAGTCGTTTATCAACGGCTTTGTGTTTTTCTTGAAGAAGAAAAGAAAAAAAATGAAAATTCGTCGGATGTGGGTAGAGGTAAGAAAAATCAAAATATTATTCGGAATCGTTCCCGAAAATACCAATTTTATTTTTTATGTAAAAATATCCACAAAATAAGGTGAATAACATGGGTAAAGACTTGTTTGTTGCCGATTATTTCTAAATTTGTGCGATACAAAACCACGTTTACCAAGCATATTTTTATGAAATTAGGGGTAATTAAAGAATTCAAAGCATATGAAAAGCGAGTCGCATTGACTCCCGACGTCGTAAAAGCTTTGGTCAAAAAAAACTTTCAGGTTATTCTAGAAAAAGGGGCAGGAGAAGCTTCGTCTTTTTCAGATGCTGACTACGAACAGGTAGGTGCGACAGTGACCTCCCAATCTACTGTTTTCCAAGAAGCAGATGTTTACTTGAAAGTAAATGCCTTTACTTTGGAGGAGGTACAAGCGATGCAACCCAATCGAGTTTCTATCTCTTTTCTGTACGCCTACACCATTCCTGAAACAGTACAAGCGTTCAAGGATAAGCAAATTTCTGCTTTTTCTATGGATGCCGTGCCACGGATTTCAAGAGCTCAGAAAATGGATGCGCTCAGTTCTCAAGCGAATTTAGCAGGATATAAAACGGTATTACTTGGCGCGAATGCACTCGGTAAAATATTTCCGTTAATGATGACTGCTGCTGGTACTATCACGCCTTCCAAAGTACTCATTTTTGGTGCGGGTGTCGCTGGTTTACAAGCCATCGCTACTGCAAAAAGATTGGGTGCTATTGTGGAAGTAACGGATGTTCGTCCTGAAACGAAGGAACAAGTAGAGTCTTTAGGTGGCCGCTTTTTGACAGTTGAAGGTGTTGAAGGTGTAAAAGTAGAAGGTGGCTACGCCAAAGAAGTTTCTGCTGAGTTTCTTGCCAAACAGAAAGAATTGGTTGAAGAGCGAATCAAAGAAGCTGATATTGTTATCACAACTGCGCTTGTCATCGGAAAAAAAGCACCTGTTTTGGTTTCAGAAGAAATGGTAAAGTCAATGAAGACAGGTTCGGTAATTGTCGATATGGCCGTTGAATCTGGTGGGAATTGTGCACTTTCTGAAATCAATAAAACGGTTGTTAAATACGGGGTAACGATCATTGGTGAGGCAAACTTGCCTTCTCTGTTGCCCGTCAATGCCAGTCAGTTATACGCTACAAACATAAGCACATTATTGCTTCATTTGGCTAAACCAGAGGGCTTCAATTGGGATATGGAAGAGGAAATTACAAAAGGGTCTCTCATTACACACCAAGGTCGTTTGGTACATGCGTTTACACAATCTATCCTCGAAAAAAATAAATCATAAACTCATCTTTTTATGTCAACCGAATCACTCATTATCTTAGTTTATATTCTTGTATTGGCGAGCTATCTCGGATTTGAGCTCATCGCCAAAGTTCCGCCTACACTGCATACGCCTTTGATGTCTGGCTCTAACGCCATTTCTGGTATTACTATCGTTGGTGCTATCCTTGCCTCTAATGAAATGGGTTTTACGACTGTCAGCAAATACCTAGGTTTGGTTGCACTTGTATTAGCCACAATTAATGTAGTCGGTGGATATGCAGTTACAGACAGAATGCTGAAGATGTTCCGTAAGAAATAAATAGGCTTCTCGTATCAAAATAGCAGGTCAATCATTCAAATTAGCGTACATTTTATGAACATATATATACAATTAGCTTATTTAATTTCCTCCGTTCTCTTCATTATTGGTATTAAATTGATGAATCGTACCAAGGACGCACGGAGAGGGAACTTGGTTTCAGCAGCTGGGATGATGGTCGCCATTTTGGCTACTTTAGTTCAAATAGAGTCCATTACATTCATTGAAATTATGGTCTGTATCGTCATTGGTTCTGCCGTTGGGTTGTTATTTGCCACGCGGGTAGAAATGACACAAATACCTGAAATGGTTGCCTTATTCAATGGTTTTGGTGGGTTAGCCTCTGTCGCTGTTGCACTTTCAGATTATTGGTTTCGTACCCAAATACAAGAAGTCGGTGTAGATGTTATTGTCGGGACTAGCGCTGTGCTCAGTATTTTCATTGGTGGTGTGACATTTACGGGCTCAATTGTCGCGTTCTTGAAATTAAACGGAAAAATTTCAGGAAAACCAATCACATTTACCGCGCAGCACCTGCTTAACTTAGCTCTTTTTATTGGAGTTATCGGTGTCTCAATTCTAGCCATTGTTGACCAATATAATGTCAATAATATTTTAATTGTTGTTGGAATTGCTCTCTTACTAGGTATTCTGACAGTCATTCCAATCGGTGGTGCAGATATGCCTGTTGTTATTTCTTTGCTTAATTCGTATTCAGGAATGGCAGCTTGTACGACAGGTTTTGTCTTGAATAACAACGTACTTATTGTTTCGGGTGCGCTGGTAGGTGCTTCGGGAATTATTCTGACGCAAATTATGTGTAAAGCCATGAATCGCTCGCTTGTGAGTGTACTTTTGGGTGGATTCGGACAAGCACCGACGGTAGCAGGTGCAGATGGTCCTGAAATTACGGTGAAAGAAGTAGGTGTAGAAGAGGCGGCGATGCTTTTTGATTCTGCTTCGTCTATTATCATCGTTCCAGGGTACGGAATGGCAGTTGCACAAGCTCAACATACGATTCGGGAATTAGCTGAATTGTGCGAAAAAAGAAATATTTCCGTCAAATTTGCCATTCATCCCGTTGCTGGAAGGATGCCGGGACACATGAATGTTCTCTTAGCAGAAGCTAATGTTTCCTACGATAAGTTAATCGAGATGGAGGAAATTAATGACGAATTTGCGAATACAGACTTAGTCTTTGTTGTTGGCGCCAATGATGTCGTAAATCCAGCTGCAAGAACAAATCCTCAAAGTCCCATTTTTGGTATGCCTATCTTAAATGCTGATAAAGCCCGAACGGTCATTGTATCAAAAAGAAGTATGGGGAAAGGATATGCAGGTGTCGAAAACGAATTGTTTGGTTATGATAACTGCCTGATGCTTTTCGGTGACGCAAAACAAACCATTACCAAAGTTGTGAATGAATTGAAAGATATGTAAATCCTTTGGTTTAACACATAAAAAAGCGGAGTCATACAAGAATTGACTCCGCTTTTTTATGCGCTTTATCATAGATATTCTCGATGAAAGAATAGGACTAATCTTAAAATCTCCTATTTTTGTAAAAATCACAAAATTATTTTTCAATAGAAAACGTGTTGATTTCAATAAGCAAGATTGATTTTGAGGCTTGCATATGGATGTAAAACAGCACATATTAACTAATTAACTAACTAATTATGGAAATTTTACTCGTAGCCATTTTTATCATCGGCTATTTAGGGATTGTCTTGGAGCACAATATCTCCATTGATAAATCCTCCTCTGCCTTGCTGACAGGCGCGTTGTGTTGGACTGTCGTAACGTTTATCCTTCATGACTCAGGTCACGTGAACGAGGAACTCTACCATCACACCAGTGAAATTGCTGGAATTTTATTCTTCCTGATGGGTGCCATGACAATTGTTGAACTAATTGACACCTATGACGGCTTTGATATTATTACTGAAAAAATCACAACGCGTGATCAAGTAAAATTACTTTGGATTATCAGTATTCTTACCTTTTTCCTTTCTGCTTTATTGGATAACCTGACAACGACGATTGTCATGGTAACTCTCGTTAAAAAATTAATTGATAAAGCGGATGTTCGTTTGCTTTTCATTGGCCTTATCGTTGTAGCAGCGAATGCAGGTGGTGCTTGGTCTCCGATGGGTGATGTAACAACTACTATGCTCTGGATTGGCGGGCAAATTTCTGCAGGAAATATTATTACTCAGCTATTTATTCCAAGTTTGGTTTGTATGGTTATTCCCGTATTTATTATGTCTCGTGCCGCAAAAGGTACACTAGATGCAAAGAAAATACAGGCTCCTTCCAAGCACGATGTGCCAAATAGAGATAAAAATATTGTGTTCTTTACAGGTATTGGCGGATTAATCTTTGTGCCAATTTTTAAAACATTGACGCATTTACCACCATTCATGGGGATGTTACTTTCACTAGGTGTTCTATGGGCAGTGACAGAATTGCTTATCAAAAATAGAGATGCTGATTTCAAAAAGAAATTTTCTGTTTACAGAGCACTTGAAAAAATCGATATGCCAAGTGTTTTGTTCTTTTTAGGTATTCTCTTGGCAGTTTCTGCATTGCAAACGGTTGGTATTTTGACTGGTGTGGCTTCTTGGTTGACAGATACGCTCAAAAACCAAACAGTCATCGTAACAGTCATTGGTTTACTATCTGCTGTTGTAGATAACGTCCCTCTAGTAGCTGCTTCAATGGGAATGTACTCGCTTGAACAATTTCCAATGGACGACCCATTCTGGGAACTCCTCGCATTTAGTGCAGGAACAGGCGGAAGTGCCCTTATCATCGGTTCTGCTGCTGGGGTTGCAGCGATGGGAATGGAAAAAATCAGCTTTTTCTGGTATTTGAAGAAAATTTCTTGGTTAGCGCTCATCGGCTATTTTGCAGGGATTGGGACTTTCCTCCTCATGCAGTCTTTTAGACATTAATTGATTCGTGAAATAAAAAAAGGTCATTTGGAAAAACTAAATTTTCTAAATGACCTTTTTTTTTGAACACTTTTTTATTTTTTGCGTAGATATAAGGGCAACAGTAAAACGAATATGAAAAAAATAGGCTTTATCATTCTTGGGATTTTCCTCATTTGGGGTTGTAAAGGGAATGTGTCACCGTCTGTCAGTTCAAATGAAACTACGCAAATCGGGCTCAGTTATCTCGCCCTTGGAGATAGTTACACGATTGGAGAAAGTGTTCCGGAACAAGAACGTTGGCCTCTCCAATTAGCTGCAAAGCTTACTTCCAATGGGATAAATGTGCAAAATCCACGCATTATCGCCCGAACAGGTTGGACAACAGATGAACTCCAATCTGCCATCCAATCAGCAACACTTAGCTCAAAATACGACCTGGTTTCGCTTTTGATTGGGGTAAATAATCAATACAGAGGGCGTTCTTCCGAAGTATACAGGAATGAGTTTATCAACCTTCTCAATAAGGCTGTCGAGTTAGCAGGAAATCAATCTAAAAATGTATTCGTCGTATCTATCCCAGATTGGGGTGTAACTCCATTTGCTGCTGGAAGAGACCGTGCTAAAATTGCACAAGAAATAGATTTATTCAATCAAATCAATCGGGAAGAAACCTTGAAAAGAGGCATTCTTTATTTTGATATCACATCTATTTCTCGTGAAAATAACCCTTCATACATTGCGCCAGATGGCCTGCACCCTTCCGGAAACATGTACAAAGCATGGGTTGATACCGTTATTTTTCCGTCACTATTTTCTCATCTTCGCCCATGAATACTTTTTTAAAACGTGCCAAAGAATTAGATCAAGAAGACCCATTGGCTTCGTATAAATCCGCCTTCCGTCAAGATGATTCGGTGATTTATCTCGACGGAAATTCACTCGGAAAAATGCCTATTAAAGCAGAAAAAATCATTCAAGAGGTCGTTCAATATCAATGGAATGAACGCCTAATTCGAAGTTGGAACGAACATTGGCTTGATTTACTCAAACGATTAGCTGCCCATATCGCTAAAATAGTTGGTGCAAAACCATCTGAAATTTTTGTGGGAGATTCTACCACAATTCAGTTATATAAATTAGCTTTTGGCGCTTTACAAAGTCAAAAAAATCGGTCGGTAATTTTAACAGATAAAGCTAATTTTCCGACAGATAAATACATACTTCAAGGACTTATTTCAACGCATTTTACATCGCACACGCTCGACATGCTGGATACTGATTTTTCAGCTAATGAACAAATCATGCAGGCGATGGCACAGCAAGAAGTGGCATTGGCGGTGCTAAGTCACGTGCAATACAAAAGTGGTTTTAAGTATGACATGGCGGGCGTTACCAGAGCTGCTAAAGAAACTGATACGCGACTTATTTGGGATGTTAGTCATGCAGTCGGTGCGGTAGAATTGGAATTCAACCGTTGGGGAGTGGAGGCCGCTGTGGGTTGTACGTACAAATATTTGAACGGTGGGCCAGGTGCTCCGGCTTTTTTGTATGTGAGAGAAGATGTTCAAAAAGAATGGATGAACCCGATTTGGGGATGGTTTTCGCACACACAGCCGTTTCAGTTTGCCGATACATACGAGGCACACGCAGGTATAGAACAGTATGCAACAGGTACGCCATCTATTCTTTCGTTGGCTGGTATGGAAGCAGGCGTAGCCTTGACAGCTGAGGTCGGAATGCAGGCGCTCCAAGAGAAAAGCCAACAACTGATGCAGTTTTTAGAGGAAATGGTGGACGCAGAATTGATAACGCTCGGTTTCTCTCAAATTACGCCAAAAGACCATACACATCGCGGTTCACACTTGACGCTCTCGCACGCGGACGGTTTACAAATTAGTAAAGCATTGACTCATGGCATAAACGGAGTTTCTCTCATTCCTGACTTCCGACCACCTAGTTACATTCGTCTCGGATTAACACCACTTTACACGTCTTTTGAAGACCTCGTTCGAGCTGTAGAATTGATAAAAGAAGTGGTTGTTTCCAAGAAATACGAAGAAATAGAGGTAGTCATTGGAGAAGTTCCGTAAGAAAATACGATAGGGGGCTTTGATTATCAAAGTGTTATTTATTTTTTGGAGAGTTTGGGGCGAATAAGGGAGCAATGCTCATAAAAAAGCATTAACTTTGTATCCCGTAATCAAAAACACAGCGTTATATCATGTCTTTGAACGGGAACCCCAAGTCGCCAAAGTATATTTTCGTCACCGGTGGCGTGACATCTTCTCTAGGTAAAGGAATTATTGCCTCTTCTTTAGCAAAACTACTCCAATCACGTGGCCTTTCTGTCACAATCCAAAAACTCGATCCATACTTAAATGTTGATCCAGGTACGCTCAATCCGTATGAACATGGCGAATGTTATGTGACAGACGACGGCGCAGAAACGGACTTGGATTTAGGTCATTATGAACGTTTTCTCAACACACCTACGTCGCAAGCCAATAACGTCACAACGGGTCGTATTTACTATAATGTGATCCAAAAGGAAAGAAACGGTGACTTCCTCGGTAAAACTGTTCAAGTTATCCCACACATCACAGATGAAATCAAACGCAATGTGCTTCAACTCGGAGAGACAGGTAAATTTGATATTGTCATCACTGAAATTGGTGGATGTGTTGGTGATATTGAGTCGCTTCCTTTCTTGGAAGCTGTTCGCCAATTAAAATGGGATTTAGGGGAAAAAAATATGCTTGTCGTTCATTTGACGCTCATCCCGTACTTGAGTTCAGCAGGAGAATTGAAAACCAAACCAACCCAACACTCCGTACGGATGTTGCAAGAGTCTGGTATTCAACCAGATATTATTGTTTGTCGGACAGAACACGCCCTGCCAAATGAAATTAGACGTAAAATCGCTCTTTTCTGTAACGTAGAAACTAATTCGGTTATCGAAGCGCTTGACGCAGAAACGATTTACGATGTGCCTCTTCTCATGAAAAAAGAACGCCTCGACCAACGTGTTCTTTATATGCTTGATATTTACAATGACAAAGATGCCGAAATGGACGCTTGGAAGGAGTTTTTGGGTCGCCTGAAAAATCCGACAGAGCAAGTGAATATCGGTCTTGTCGGGAAGTATGTTGAGTTGAAAGATGCCTATAAGTCTATTGCTGAGTCGTTTATCCATGCGGGTGCTTCTAACGAATGTCGTGTCAAATTGCATTGGATTCACTCAGAGCATTTAACACCTGGAAATGCAGGCGAAAAACTCCAAGGTTTGGATGGTGTTTTGGTCGCGCCAGGTTTCGGGGAAAGAGGAATTGAGGGTAAAATTGCCGCTGTAAAATACGTACGAGAGAATAATATTCCGTTCATGGGAATTTGTTTGGGTATGCAAATGGCTGTAATTGAGTTTGCTCAAAATGTGTTGGGTTGGAAAGAAGCCCACTCAAGTGAGATGAATCCGGCAACACCTTATCCTGTCATTGACCTCATGGAAGAGCAGCAAGGTGTAACCAAAAAAGGAGGAACGATGCGCTTGGGTGCGTATGATTGCAAATTGAAAGACAAATCATTGGCCAAAAGCATTTATGGTAAGTCGACCATCAAGGAGCGTCACCGCCACCGCTGGGAGTTTAATAATATGTATCAAAAAGATTTTGAAGCAGCTGGATTGGTTATTTCGGGGATACATCCCGAAAAACAATTGGTTGAAATCGTGGAATTACCCACGCATCCATTCTTCATTGGTGTGCAGTTCCATCCGGAGTTAAAAAGTACTGTGATGAAACCACACCCTTTATTCGTTCGGTTTATCAAAGCCGCGATTGCGCAGAAGCAAAAATAAGCATCTATAAATGGTTGTAATGCAGCCCAACAAAGCAAGGAAATATACTTGTTTTGTTGGGCTTTGTTTTTTGTAATTGCCTGCAAACTTATTTAATGAATAAACGAATGATTTTTAATACTTAAATAGGTTATCTGGTGCGTACATGCCCTGTTATCTTTTGTCTCGAAACATTCATTTTTATTTCTTTCCTTGCCTGAAAACGTCATCTCTTTTTTTTGTGATACTCGATGATTCATTTTTTTGTAAAAAAATGAATTGTACTATTCTAATCTATACTTTAATAATAGTGCAATTAATATGGATTTAATTGCACTATTTAAAGATTTTATAAGTAATTAAAAAGAATTTAAAGTGTATAAATAATATTTAGCGAAATTTCGCTTGTATTCATAATTTCGCAAATTATATTTGAATCAACAAACAGACACTTCATCAACAAAAAATAAATACGTTATTATGCACGAAGTTACCACCTCCCAAACTGCGTTACAGCTTGCTCCTTTTCCTGCTGAAAACGCCTCTTTGTTTACTCCAGAAGCAGAAGCTTTCTTGGTTTTCCTACACAGAAAATTCAATGCCAAACGCCTCGAACTTCTTCAAGAGCGTGTCGTGCGTCAACAAAAAATTGATTCCGGTGAATGGCCGCGCTTCCGTCCGGATACAGAAGAAATTCGTTTGGGTGAATGGAAAGCAGCACCTATTCCTGCTGACTTACAACTCCGCCGCGTTGAAATCACTGGTCCTGTTGAAAGAAGAATGGTAATCAACGCCCTTAATTCTGGTGCAAATGTTTTCATGGCGGACTTTGAAGACGCCAATTCACCTACTTGGAAAAACTGCCTAGAAGGTCAAATTAATCTTCAAGATGCCATTCGTCGGACAATTCTGTTTACGGCCGAAAATGGCAAAGAATACGCCCTCAAAGATAAAGTGGCTGTCTTGAAAGTACGTCCAAGAGGATGGCACCTAGAAGAAAAGCAAGCGCGCGTAGACGGAGAAGTCATGTCTGGTTCACTTTTCGACTTTGGTCTTTACTTCTTTCATAATGCCAAAGAATTAATCGAAAGAGGTTCCGGCCCGTATTTTTATCTACCCAAATTAGAGTCGCATGAGGAAGCACGCCTTTGGAATGACGTTTTCGTGGCTGCCCAAGAATACATGGGAATCCCACAAGGAACAATCAAAGTAACAGTTTTGATTGAAACCATTTTAGCAGCTTTTGAAATGCACGAAATTATCTATGAATTGCATGACCACATGGCTGGCTTAAACGCAGGTCGTTGGGATT
>JBKBRQ010000084.1:0-11566 GCA_046292055.1 Spirosomataceae bacterium
TTCAAGCCTTTATCGATGAACGTGGTTTAGATGCCAAAACTGTATGTGAGTATTTAGGTATTGATGCGCTGAATCAAATCGAAGCCAACAAATTGACAGCCGTACAACAAGAAATTGAACAATTAGCGAAAGAAATGACTGCAGGTTATATTGGTTTTGACCCAACCGCCAAATCCCTGCATATTGGTAATTTAGCCACGATTATGCTTTTAAAGCATTTGCAATTGGCTGGGCATAAGCCTTTTGCTTTGGTAGGCGGTGCAACAGGTATGATTGGAGACCCTTCTTTTAAAGCTGCAGAAAGACAGTTTTTGTCAGAAGAAACACTCCGCGAAAACCAAGAGGGAATTCGGGCACAATTAGAAAAGTTTCTTGATTTTGATTGTGGTGAAAACTCCGCTGAACTGGTCAATAATTACGATTGGTTCAAAGAAATTGGTTTTCTCCAATTCTTGCGCGAAGTAGGTAAGTTCCTGAGTGTCAATTACATGATGAGCAAAGATTCTGTTAAAAATAGACTCCAGACAGGTATCTCTTTCACAGAGTTTTCGTACCAATTATTGCAAGGATATGACTTTTATTGGTTATACAAAAATAAAGGAGTTCGTCTGCAAATGGGTGGTTCAGACCAATGGGGAAACATCACAACAGGTACGGAATTAATTCGCCGATTGGGATTTGCTGAAGACGAAACCCAAGAGCATCACGCATTTGCACTCACAACGCCTTTGGTAACCAAAGCAGATGGAACTAAGTTCGGCAAGTCGGAATCTGGAAATGTCTGGTTAGACCCTTCTTTTACGTCACCGTACCAATTCTATCAATTTTGGTTAAATCAAACAGATGCAGATTGCCCTCGGTTAATTCGTGTCTTTACTTTGCTTTCGAAACAAGAAATTGAGGCTATAGAGGCAGAACACGAACAAGCACCGCATCTTCGTCTTGCTCAAAAAGCACTGGCCAAAGACGTGACCATTCGTGTCCACGGCGAACAACAATATGAAATGGCCGTTAAAGCGTCCGACGTTCTCTTTGGAAAAGCAACTCTTGAAACATTGCAAAGTCTAGACGAAGCAACTTTCCAAAGTGTGTTTGAAGGCGTTCCACAGACGAGTATCTCAAGAGAGGAGTTTACGAATTGTCTTTCGCTTCTTGACTTAATTTCGGTAACGACCCAAAATGAAATTTACCCGTCGAAAAGCGAAGCAAGAAGAGCGATTCAAGCGAATGCGGTAAGTGTGAACAAAGTGAAATGCACAGACGAGAAACTTGCGATGTCTGCTTTATCACTTCTTCAAAATAAATATTTATTGATCGGGAAAGGGAAGAAAAATCACTTGATTTTCATCCAAGATTAATCTCCGTTTTCAAAACGAAAAGAATATGCAGCCTGCTTATCAGAGATGTTAGGCAGGCTGTATCAAATCCCACAAGTTACCGTATAAGTCGGTAAAAACGGTCACTGTTCCGTAGGTTTCAACAGATAGTGGGCGTACAAATTGAACGCCTTTCTCTTGCAGTTGCTGGTAATCCCGTGCAATATCATCTGTATGTAAAAACAGAAAAACACGTCCTCCTGTTTGATTGCCAATCCGCGTTTCTTGTTCCTCATTGGCAGCCTTTGCCAATAAAATAGAGCATACACTTCCTTTAGGGCGTACCACAACCCAGCGCTTCGTGGGGCTCATCACGGTATCTTCGACAAGATCAAAAGAAAGTACTTTTGTGTAAAATGCAATCGCTTCGTCATAATCTTGAACGACCAAAGCAATTTGAACAAGTTGCTGTTTCATTTTTTATTAGGTTAAACTCTTATTTTCAAGCATAAAACGATACATATTTGTTTTATTTGATGCAAACTCGACCATTTCATCCAAGTCATCTGTTTTGAACAAAATAAAGTTGGCTTGTAGCAAATAGTCATCGTAAAATCCCTCTGTTGGGATTTCGTTGTGGGGTACGCGATACATTTTATTTGCCCGCTTTAATACAAAAACATTTTCTACAAAATCGTACTGAATCATCGGGAAAATCATGCTACTGACTTTGTAAATCGCAATGAAAAGCGGTGTGTCAACGAGTCTGAATTTACGCAAATGTGGTACCGTATTGGAGTCATGGTAACTGTATTTTAGAATTTGAGAAGGAATCCCAGCTTGAGCTAACTTTTGCTGCAATAATTCGATTTTTTCTGTCAGTATATGGATAGGAAGTGTTTGTAAATCGAAGTTCTCAAGTTTAACCCATCTTTTAGATTGAACTCGGAGGCACTGCGTGGTTTCGGGTGCAAGTGTTGTTTTGTACTCAAAGGTTGGATAGCCTGGAGCGATGTAACCCGGATAAAAGAAAGTAAGTTCTTTTTTTTTACCCCAAAGCATTTTCTGTAGCATCATGAATTTACCCAAGCTGTATTTTCTATAAGAAGGATCAAAAATACAAGAAACACCCGCCATAGATTTTGCTCCAACATCGAAGAACCCAAGCCCGATTAAACGTTTTTTATCGTATACTTCGATAGTGTATGTGTCAAAGATTGAGACTTCAGTTTCTCCACCAAAAAGAAGTTGATCTAT
The DNA here is from genome assembly GCA_046292055.1 of Spirosomataceae bacterium. GTDB lineage: Bacteria > Bacteroidota > Bacteroidia > Cytophagales > Spirosomataceae > CAYNRA01. Next base: position 2,574 of record JBKBRQ010000084.1, read on the forward strand.
GGAGTTGGAATGCGTAAAAGAGAGGCTTGCTTTGTAAGTGTCAAATAGTTTATCGTAAACAGGTCTGTACGAAAACGGTTTTATTTTTACGTGAAAGTCACGAAGTACTTTCTTTATTAATTGATTCTGGGAGGTACTCGGTGTCCAATTTTGTAATTCTGTCCGAATCCAAATAGCACTATAGAATTGTTTATCGAAAAGAAGGAAATTTGTTGTAAATACAGCTTGTCCCATTCTAAACCAGCCACTCGCCAAGTATTTGTCCAATGCCGCTGGTGTGAGTTTGGAAGGTACATGTACGTCTGAAAGTGTCATAGATAATTGAATCAGGATATCATCGGAAATCTTTCAATTGGAACATCCCGTGTCTGAAGGGTATTAACTTAAAATCTCAAATGTAAGGATTCCTTTGAGTAATTGAACGTTTATACGCACCATTTTTCTTTGTATTTCATAATCTCTCTAAACCAAACGGTGAATTTATCTGGATTTTGGGACACATCTCCCTCTATATCTTCTATCGCAAACCAACCGTGTGTCTCTACTTCTTCAGGATTTGTTTGAAATGACTCATTAAACTGCCCGATATAGACATGGTCGATTTCATTTTCGGTTAGTCCATTCGTAAAAGAAGCCTCGTAATGAAACTTGAAGGTAAATCGAAGTGGACAGTCAAAGCCCATTTCCTCTTGCAACCGTCTGTGAACCGCGCTTTCCATGGATTCACCCTCGTTCGGATGCCCACAACACGTATTTGTCCAAAGTCCACCCGAATGATATTTGTGCAGTGCCCGTTGATGGAGCAACCATTGGCCTTCTCCATTATGAACCAGAATAGAAAAAGCACGATGAAGTAAACCTTGCTCATGGACGGCTAATTTCTCCTGATGACCGATGATTTGGTCATCCGTATTGACAAGCGGGATAAAAATGGGCGCTGACATAAAATGAGGGTATAAGTCGATTATTTCCCTTGTTTAACTGCGTCTTTGGGAGTTGTGTTTCAAATTTTGTTTTAATTTAGGTAAATTGCTCAAAAAAACTGTGAAACTCTACCGAACGCAAAGAGGCTGTATCATTGAATTCAATAGAGAGTACTATTTATCGAAACATACGGATTGGGATGTTTTTGTGAATAGGGAAGAGTTGTTTTTTTCGCTTGCACGTGAGACTGACGCCCTTGAGTCTGATTTTGCCCTTTTGACGGCGTTGAGGGGAAATCCGCTTCCCCCCATTGGGAATCAGCCTGTTTGGGGGTGTTGGTCAGAGTCCTTGAAAGAAGAGGCGATGACTTTTTTTTATAAGGGCAATCATGAGATTACTGTTGGTACAAACGCTAGTTTACAGCCACAAAGCAGAGATCAAGTACATACTCTATCCGTTTGTTTGGCATTTTTTGTTTCTAAATCAGGACAAATAATTGGTGCTACAATTGCGCATGATGTAATGAACCAGTCCGTTTATGAAACGAATAAAGCTGCTTTGGGACTGGCAAAGAACTACAATAAGTCGCTTGGTTTAGGTCCTAATCTAGTGATTTTTGACCAAGTGCCTCCTTCTTTCTTTCAAATACGTCTAGAGTTTTTTCGGGATGGTTCTTGCATACAAACACAGCACAAAGAAATTAGCTTGAATACATTTGAATTGACACAAAGAATACGAAAGGTAAGAGAAAATCGTACCTTTATACATGGGTTTTACTATTTAACACAACCGCTATCTCTTGATTTTTCCAACAAAGTAGTGCAATCTGGAGATTTGATTCAAACGACAATTTTGGATATAGGCTTATTGAAAAACACATATATACACGTTTAAAACCACTTAGTTTAAGTTACCCAACATCATGATGAACATTGAAGGAAAAAATGTAATTGGCTTTTCTAATTTCTCCAACGGTACGGTTGGTATTTGGGCAATAAATCCTACTACCGGCGATCCAATCCCCCCTTTGTTTTTTAAGTCAACAGGACAAGAATGTGATAAGGCGGTTGCTCTTGCTGTTGAGGCATTTGTGATTTACCGTAAAATGAACCGTGAAAAGAAAAGTGCTTTTCTTGAACAAATAGCCATTGAAATAGAAGAAATGGGCGATATTTTGCTCGATAGATATACACAAGAAAGCGGTCTCCCACGTGGTCGTGCAGAAGGCGAACGAGCAAGAACCATCGCTCAGATTCGTCTTTTCGCCCAACTTATCAAGGAAGGCTCTTGGGTACGTGCCCAAATTGACCCTTCCGATAAAAAGAGAAAACCTATTCCCAAAGCGGATATTCGCTCTATGGAGCAAGCGATTGGACCCGTAGCTGTTTTTGGGGCAAGTAATTTTCCACTCGCTTTTTCTGTTGCCGGTGGAGATACAGTAGCTGCCTTGGCTGCTGGTTGCCCAGTCGTGTTTAAGGCGCATCCAGCTCATCTCGGTACTTCAGAGCTTGCCGCCAAAGCAATTCAACAAGCCGCTCAAAAAACAGGAATGCCTGAAGGTGTTTTTTCTTTGTTAATTGATGATACCGTCACTATTGGACAACAACTCGTAAAGCATCCGCAGATAAAAGCAGTGGCTTTTACGGGTTCTTTCATCGGTGGAAAGGCCATTTTTGATGCTGCGATGGCAAGACCAGAGCCTATTCCGGTTTATGCCGAGATGGGAAGTATCAACCCTGTTTTTGTATTTCCTGAGATTATTGAGAGCAAAGCAGAGCAAATCGCTGAACAGTTTGTGGCAGCTGTTACACTTGGTGTAGGACAGTTTTGTACGAATCCGGGTTTACTGATTATTCAAAAAAATCAGAAAATGATTGCTGCTTTGCAAGATAAAATTGGGCAAACCCAAGGAGGTGTCATGCTTACTAAATCTATTTTTGAACAGTATGATAAATCCGTGAAAGACTGGAAAAAACAAGTGGCTTTACTAGGAACAGGTCAACGTACTGAAGCGTACCAAGCGGCGAGACCACATATTTTTATGACAGATTTTGCTACGTTTAGTAAAAAAAATCAACTCCATGAGGAGGTTTTTGGCCCGTCTAGTTTGGTGGTAGTTATGCAAGATGAGACGGAAATGTATGCTTTGGCCAAACAGCTGAAAGGACAACTTACCTGCTCCATTCACGGGACAGACAAGGAACTTGCCGAGAATATGGCGTTCATCGACATCGTGGAACAAAAGGCAGGTCGTTTGGTTTTTAATGGTTTTCCGACGGGTGTGGAGGTAACACCTGCTATGGTACACGGTGGACCTTTCCCGGCTACGACAGACGCCCGGAGTACATCTGTAGGAACGCAGAGTATCTACCGATTTACGCGGAGAATTTGCTATCAAGATAAACCGGCGAGTTTACTTCCTGATGAATTGAAAGATAAAAATCCTCTTAAAATCAAACAACAAATCAATGGGGTAACGGCCTAATGTACCCTATAAATAGCGTTAAAAATGAATTTGCATTTAAAAGAAAAGGTCATTCTAGTGACAGGTGGAGGTAGTGGGATTGGCGAAGCGATTGTCTCTCAATTGGCTTTAGAAGGTGCTTTTCCTGTCATTATCGGTAAAAACGAAGACGAAAATATACGTGCCTTGGAGACATTGCAAGCCGCTGGAGGCTTTGGAATTCAAATCGTTGCAGATTTGGCAAAACCTGAGGACTGCCAAATGGCTGTTCAAAAAACAGTGGATACGTTTGGTCGTATTCATGGATTGGTCAATAATGCAGGAATGAACGACGGTGTTGGACTTACAAATGGTTCTTATACGGCATTTATGGATTCGTTACATCAGAATGTAGTTCATTATTTTCTGATGACACAGCACTGTTTACCTTACATAAAAGAAGCGAAAGGTGCCATTTTGAATATTTCTTCGAAAGTAGCCGAAACAGGACAAGGAGGTACTTCGGGTTATGCAGCCGCCAACGGGGCTAGAAATGCACTGACACGCGAATGGGCGCTCGAATTGGCTCCTTCAGGGGTTCGTGTGAATGCCATTGTCGTGTCAGAGTGCTGGACACCCATGTACCAAACATGGATTTCCTCCAACGAAAACCCGGAAGAAGCATTAGCACAAGTGAAAGCAAAAATTCCACTCGGAAATCGGCTAACCACTCCACAAGAAATTGCGGCAATGGCCGTTTTTTTGCTGTCTAAGCAGTCAAGTCATACCACAGGGCAGCTAGTTCACATAGACGGAGGGTACGTGCATTTGGATCATTAACGCAAAATAAAACGCTCTTTGGCTTGCCCTTTCCGGAAAAATACAATGCCTACTTGATAAAAATCGAGGGAAACCGTTACGTCAGGATGTGACTGAATGGTTTCCCACGCCTTTTCCATTTCTTTTGACCAATGAATGTCATCGAAAACAAAACAACTGTTTTCGTGAATGTAAGGGATGCATTGATAAAAATAGGCAATGGTAGGTTCGTATTGATGATTAGCGTCAAAAAAAACAAAATCTATGTGTTTTTGTGAGGCTAAAAACGAAGGTAAGGTGGCTTTTATATCCCCGTTGTATATTTTTACATTGGAAATCGCTAACCTCTGAAAGGTTTGTTCCGCTACTTGTGCAATAGCTGGGCAACCTTCAAAAGTATGAACGATTCCTTTTGTTTGTTGAGCAAGGTAGGCGGTAGTTGTTCCGAAAGAAGTACCCAGATCCAAGATGGTTTCGTAGCGGTAATGAGCGATGATTTTACCTAAAAAAGAAGCCCAATGTGCTGATTTTAATGAATATCTAGCAATTGAACGAATACTCCTCTCTTTTGATTTTGAAAAAAAAGAACCGGCCCCAAGGTCGGTTATATGAAGTGTCTCTGTGTTTTTAAGCAATTCTTTTCGTCGTTCTTCTATCGCTTTTTCTTTTGGGCTGGATTCTCTCTGAAGAACTACAGACATATAAAAATCAAAGACAAAAGGAGAGTGAATGGCGTATTGGTTTTTCGAGTATATCAAGTGAGAAAGATAGGCTTTCAACATAAATTAGCAAAAATCAATTAAGTCTGTACGGAACGATTAACAAAAAATCAGGAATGGTTACTTCAAATAATTGACCGTTCGAAAAACGTTGCATGGTATAAAATCCTGTCATTTTGCCAATTTCAGTAGATAAATTACATCCTGACATGTAGGTATGCGACTCACCCGGCTCTAGGATAGGTTGAAGACCAATTACCCCTTCGCCTTCTACTTCACGTACATCTTGAATTCCATCGAAGATTTGCCAATACCTCCGCATCAATTGAACTGTATAGGTACTTTGGTTCTCAATGGTGATTTTGTATGAAAACACAAAATTCCGCTGTGCAGGACTTGAATAATACGATTGATATTCTGTCTCGACGGTCACTTTGACTCCCAGTGTAATGGCTGATACCATGATAGTTGATGCAGTTAAGTAGTGTAAGAAGATTTGCCTCTCTGGTTCTCTAATATCTTTCTAAAAAAGTGTAAGAAATATACCCGTATTTCAATAGAACGATTAATTCTACCCAAAGGTAAAATTATACTAACCAAAATTAGTTATTTTGTTAGAAATACAAAGAAAATCATGGATTTATGTCAGTAAAAATAGAAGAAAGTTGGGCACAAGTTCTCGGTGAAGAGTTTGAAAAACCTTATTTTAAGTCTTTAATAGGTTTTGTGAAAGAGGCGTATCAGTCGTCTGTTTGTTTTCCTCCAGGAAGTTTGATTTTCAATGCGTTCAATCGGTGTAAATGGGATGATGTGCAAGTGGTTATTATTGGGCAAGACCCGTACCATGGTCCTCGGCAAGCAAATGGGCTTTCTTTTTCTGTGAATAATGGAGTTACGTTTCCACCTTCTCTATTGAATATCTTTAAAGAATTGAACGAAGATTTGGGTGTTCCAATTCCTGCTTCGGGCGATTTGTCGCGATGGGCAGACCAAGGCGTTCTTTTGTTAAATGCAACACTTACTGTCGAACAAGGAAAAGCAGGCTCGCATCAGAAAAAAGGGTGGGAGGTTTTTACAGATGCTGTCATTCGGAAAATCAGCGAAGAAAAGTCGGAGGTTGTTTTTATGCTTTGGGGGAAATATGCACAAGACAAAGGGAAAGTCATTGACACAACCAAGCATTTCGTATTGAAGGCAAAACATCCGTCTCCGTTGTCAGCTAATTTTGGTGGTTGGTTCGGAACACGTCATTTTAGTCAGGCAAATACGTATCTAAAAGCCCGTGGCAAAAATCCGATTGAATGGTAAGTTTTGTATGCTATGTCCCTTAAAAATATCATTTTCCTTTTACTCACCTCTCCGTTTGTTACCTTCGGTCAACAAAATGGAGAACAGCTCATGTTGCCAGATACGCTGCAAGAGAGAAGCTCGAATTCTCTTTCTTTATCGGCTAGTTGGGACTCTAGGGTAAGCGTCGTTAACCAAAAAAGAGTGCCTATTTGGGGAATGAGTACGGGTTTTCGGTTTGGAGAAAAAAGGCATAGCTTGTCTGTTGGGTACTATTGGATGAACACCACCACGCAGGAGAAATTCATAAATCTAAAAAAAACGAGTGACAAGCCATTGGTCAATTGGCGGTATTATACCCAAACAGATATCTTTTATTATAACTTTATTTTTTGGCCTAATTGGATAAATAACCGCCGTTTCCGATTCAGTACACCACTTGAAATCGGAATAGGTTCTGTGAGTCCTCCACAGTCTAACTTGTGGAAAGACATACAGATTTGGAAAACAAACCAACTTTTTCTTCCAGCACAAGCTGGATTCTACGCGGAATGGAAGACTTTTCGGTATGTAGGTTTGTTTGTACAAGGAGGTTATAGATATACGCTCCTTGACCGCATCAGTACTATTGACCTAAATGGCTATTACTACAGTTTTGGCTATACTTTTTACACGTTGACGATTCTGGAAGATTCATTGAATTTGTATAAAAAGTACCGAAAAAAGCGAAAATTAGCCCGGATAACTCATTTCTGAAAGCCCCATCCACGCCATGAGTCCAGGGCCAATTTCGAGAGCTTGCTCGTCTATATCAAAAGTTGGTGTATGCACACCTGAAGTAATCCCTTTGCTTTCGTTGCGTGTACCTAAACGATAAAAACAAGAGTCAACCACTTGTGAATAATAGGCGAAATCTTCACCTGCCATCCATAAATCCAAATCAACAATGTTTTCTGCACCCACATACGACGAAGCAGCCATACGTGCACGTTGCATAACAAGCGGGTTATTTTTTAAGAAAGGATATCCGCGGACAATCTGAAAATCACAAATGGCGCCCATCGCATCGGCAATACCTTCCGCCATTTTCTTCATCCGTCGTAAACCGTCTTCGCGCCATTCTTCGTCCATACAACGGTAAGTTCCTTCTATTTTTACTTCATTCGGGATGACATTCGTCACGCCATCTGCAATAAAACGGCCAAAAGAGAGAACCGAAGGATTGGCAGGTTTTTTATTCCTAGAAATAATTTGCTGGAGGGAAACAATGATATGTGAGGCAATCAGTACGGGGTCTATCAATTGGTCGGGTGCTGCACCGTGTCCGCCTTTGCCGATAATGGTCATGTAAATTTCGTCTGTACTTGCCATGTACATTCCTTCCCGGAAACCAATTTTACCAACGGGTACATTGGGGGCCACGTGTTGACCAAACATACGCTGTACCTTCGGATTCTCCAAAACTCCTTCTTTGATCAAGAGAGAAGCACCTCCGGGCGCTTTTTCTTCCGCTGGTTGGAATACCAACTTAAACGTTCCTTCAAATTCGTGCCGTAACTCCGTTAATATCTCGGCAGTTGTCAACAAAGAAGAAGTATGTACGTCGTGCCCACAGGCGTGCATGATGCCCGGTTTGGTGGAGGCATACGCCACCTCGTTCTTCTCTAAAATCGGCAGTGCATCCATGTCTGCACGGAGACCAATTACACGAGATGACGGCGCTTTTGTCCCCTCAATCGTAACGACAACACCCGTTCCTGCGATACCTTCTTGCGGAGAAAGTCCAAGGTTTCGGAGTCTGTCTGCCACAAATTTAGCCGTTTCAAATTCTTCAAACGACAACTCAGGATGTGCGTGCAAATACTGTCTTGTCTGTTGTGTTTTTTCAAATAGGCGGGTGGAGTGCGCTTTAATCTGCTCGAGTAAATGAGTCATAGTTGGTAATTTTTGTGAGAGAAAGGGAGTCGATTCAACCGACTGTTCACCTCACAAAAATAGGGGAGTTGTGTTTTATTTCCTACCTTAATTGCCTGAATTCAACAGATACTCGGCCATTCGTTTTCCAGAAAGAAAAGCACCTTCTACATTTCCGTCACCAAATCCGTCTCCTCCCATTAAAAAAGGTTGGGTGGCATCTGCAACAAAAAACGATTCTGTGTGACGTTTGCTTGCCAAGCTGTATCGCCAACGGTGTATACTCGCTTCTTCTATGTTTCTTCCGGTTAGCCAAGGAGCGGCGGCTTCGAGTAAAATAGTCTTCACTTTGCTTTGGTCTTTTTCCAAATTTTCTTGACTGAATGCCGCCGTTGCGTGAATTGTGAGGGTTGGTATTTCTGAAATTCCTTTTAGGAAATTATCACTAATCCAACCGATGGCACTGTTTTCTACTTTTATACCACCCGGTGAAGGAATCGCGCTGGGTCTATCCAAGACAGCCATAACGGCAAAACAAGGGTCGTAGTGAATTTCTTGCAAGACTTTTTGCGTGTCCTCGTGCAAAGAAATGGAGCTATTTTGGATTAATTCGTTTGCTTGTGGAGCTGGAATTGTACAAATAAGCGCATCCGCTTCGTATGAATTGGCGGTATCTGTCTCGATAATCCATTTATTTTCGTTTTTATGAATGGATACAACGCGTTCTTGTGTCTTGACTGTCAGTGATTCTGCCATGAATTTGGGAATCCCCGACATCCCGTTTCTACCTATAAAACGCGGATGAAGTTCACCCGTCGAGCCCGGCAAATCAAACCAATGTGAGGAGATAGAAAGCGTTTGCCAGCCGGAGTTCCAGCGGGTAAAAT
>JBKBRQ010000085.1:0-11547 GCA_046292055.1 Spirosomataceae bacterium
TAGAGAGGACCTTTATACTCAAAAAGTCACTTGTAAAGATATTGTTCTCGCCCATCTTTCCGAAATTGACGCTCACAACCAAACCTTGAATGTCTTCCTAGAAGTTTATCGTGAAGAGGCACTCCAGAAAGCAGAAGAAATAGACGAAAAAATTAAACATAAGACAGCCGGACGCTTAGCTGGGCTCGTTGTTGGTTTAAAAGACGTTCTCGCCTACGAAAACCACGGTCTGCAGTCCGGAAGTGCTATCTTACAAGGGTTTAAATCGCAATTTACGGCTACAGCAGTACAACGGTTACTAGAAGAAGATGCTATTATAATTGGACGCCAAAATTGTGATGAGTTTGCGATGGGGTCTTCCAATGAAAGCTCTGCTTTTGGTCCTACGCGCAATTTTGCAGATATTTCCCGTGTGCCAGGTGGCTCATCAGGTGCTTCTGCTGTGGCAGTACAAGCGAATATGTGTCAAATTTCCATTGGTTCCGATACGGGTGGATCTGTGCGCCAACCTGCTGCTTTTTGTGGAGTGGTTGGACTGAAACCTACGTACGGTCGTATTTCACGCTGGGGACTGGCTGCCTATGGTTCTTCTTTTGATTGCATCGGCCCAATCACCAAGTCTGTCGAAGATGCCGCACTCGTGCTCTCCGTTATGGCAGGGCCGGATGATTTTGATAGTACAGTCTCAACCATCCAAGCACCCGGAGCGACTATTCCATCTAATCCTACAAAAAAATGGAAAATAGGCTATTTCAAAGAAGCGGTCGAAAATGATGGCCTCGCTGACGATGTACAAGCGGCGACAAAAAAAATATTTGCTGAACTTCAAGCAGATGGGCATGAAATAATCCCATTTGATTTTCCGTTACTCAAATATTTATTGCCTACCTATTATATATTGACGACCGCTGAGGCAAGCTCAAACTTATCCCGCTATGACGGCGTAAGATATGGTTATAGAACATCAGAGGCTGGCTCATTGGTCGACTTATATAAAAAAACACGTGCTGAAGGGTTTGGGAAAGAGGTGAAGAAACGAATTATGCTTGGGACTTTCGTATTAAGCGCTGATTATTACGATGCGTATTATACCAAAGCTCAAAAAGTTAGACGTTTACTCAAAGAACAAGTCGATACCATATTAAATCAGGTAGACTGTATTATTTCACCTACTACACCAACTGTCGCTTTTCCAATTGGACAAAAAATGGAGGACGCCTTGCAGATGTATCTCGCCGATATTTATACTGTTCAGGCAAATGTCACAAGCCATCCTGCTATCTCTGTTCCAATAGGGAAAAATGCAGAAGGGCTTCCGATTGGTATTCAGTTTGTTGGCAAAGCATTCGATGAATTGACCATCCTAGAAGTTGCGCAAAAGGTAGAAGGGTCTGTAAAAAAATGAGAAAATAGCTTTTTCCTATTCTCAGCCCCATTAGGGCGACATATTGGTAGGAAATATAAATTTTTGATAAATTTCTTTTTTTTAGAATAAAATACGTCTAAAAAGTCAATTTTAGCTTGATTTCAAAGGAATCTTGACCTATTTTTGAAAACCGACACTTTTTTCTGTTGTCATAAGTGCTCACTTTTAAAAAAATACTAACCTTATGCATCACGTGCGTCTAGTTACTGGCATTATTTGCCTTACAACCTTGAGTAATACGTTACTTGCCCAAACAAAAGTTGTAGAAGAAACGATCTTGGCACAAAGTGCACAAATAGAGGAGGTGAAGTCTAGAATTCAAGCCTCCGTTGATGAACGAGATGGGAAGAGTTACACAGTAATTGTGGAGAATGATTCTGTCTATGAGGCGCGTTTGCAGGCTATTGAGAATATCATGCCTATGACGTATAATGATAATGTCCAAACATTCATCGACTTTTTCATGATTCGTCGGCCTAGTTTCACAAAGTCGATGTTAGAAAAAAAAGAATTTTATTTTCCTATATTTGAGAAGTATTTGGCACAATACAATATGCCAGATGAACTAAAATATCTTTCTCTTCTAGAGTCAGGACTTAACCCGAAAGCTGTTTCGAGAGCAAAAGCCGTCGGACTTTGGCAGTTTATGACGGTAACGGGTAGAGAGCAAGGACTTGAAATTAATGAGCATATCGATGAACGTATGCACATTGAGAAATCTACAGATGCGGCATGTCGTTACTTGAGAACGCTTTATAAAATGTTTGGTGATTGGGATTTGGCACTTGCAGCTTACAACTCAGGGCCTGGCACTATTCGGAGGGCAATGAAGCAATCAGGCAAAACGGATTATTGGGAAATCCACAATTATATCCCGAAAGATACACGTGTGTATGTCCCGCAGTTTATTGCTATTGCATATATGATGAACTACGCAGATTTACATGGAATTTATCCTGAAAAACTGTTATGCCCAGTTCCAACAGAACCACTTTATATTGATGGGTATTTTGACTTAACGGTATTCAGTGAACTGTCTGGTGTTGAAAAAGAGGAATTAGCTTTCTTAAACCCACACATTAAAACGACCAAATTACCAGCGAACACATGTGACTTTGTCATTCAAGTTCCGAAAGAAAAAATAGACATTATTCTCCAAAATAGCGTTGCCATTTTTGATTCTGCGGGTAAAGCACCGTTCAAGCCTGAAGTACTACTAGCAAGCGAAGAAGAGGCGGATATTCCGGCTGAAACGGAAACCATTGTCAAGACAATCACAGTTCGTCATAAAGTACGTCGTGGTGAGTTCCTGAATAAAATTGCCGCGAGATACAATGTCTCTGTTAGTGAAATCAAGCAATGGAACCGCATGAAAACTTCCAAAGTAATGGTAGGAGAGGTCTTGACTATTAAGCAACAAAAGACGATCGTTAAGTCTGTTACTCCTCAGTTAGCAGTCAAAAAACAAACGCAAGAGCCAGTGGATAGAACACCGTCATACCATACGGTTCAGCCCGGGGATACACTTTGGAATATTTCTCAGAGATACAATGGGTTATCTATCGACCAACTGAAAAGACTGAATAACTTAAACGGAAATACACTGAAAGTAGGTCAAAAGCTAAAAATTGCGTCTTCTTAATGTATTATATGAAATAAGAAAAAAGGGCTGTTCAAAAGAAACAGCCCTTTTTTTATGCCTTACTTTGTTGTAAATGACGAAGCCAATTTTGGTAAAGTTGTTGATAGCTTTGTCTCAAAGTTACATCAGGTTGGTAGGTTTTAAGTAGCGTGAGTGTTTCGAGCGCTTCATCCAAATTTGCAAATTGAGCACTTCCAACACCTGCCGCTAAAGCAGCTCCTTTCGCACCATCTGTATCGTATAGCTCAATGGTTGTTTGGGTTATATTCGTTAAAATTTCACAGAAAACCTCACTTAAAAACAGATTTGCTTTTCCTGCGCGTATTACTTTGGGTTGAACGCCTTGTGCCTGCATTAATTCAAAGCCATATTGAAATGAACACGCAATGCCTTCTTGAACAGCCCTTGAGATATGCGCCAGAGAATGTCGATTTAAGTCAATTCCGTGAATTTGTACGTCTGTTTTTTGATTTTCTAGTACGCGCTCAATACCATTGCCAAAAGGTAAAATTGTAATTCCTCCTGAGCCAACAGGTGCTTGTGCAGCGCGTTGGTTTAATTCAGAGTACGTTAAGTTGCTTGCAAAATTCTCTTTAACCCAACGATTTAATATGCCTGTTCCGTTGATACAAAGTAAAATTCCAATGCGTGTTTGTTCCGCTGAATGATTGACATGCGCAAAGGAATTGACGCGGGAAAGTGGGTCATACGAAACTTGGTCGCTGACAGCGTAAATAACTCCGGAAGTCCCTGCTGTCGCTGCGATTTCTCCGGGTTCTGTTACACGCAAAGAAAGTGCATTATTGGGTTGGTCACCTGCTTTGTAGGTAACGGGCGTTCCAATTGGAATACCTAATTCTGCCGAAATCTCTACTGTAACTCGTCCATGAATCGAAAATACGGGTTGAATCGTCGGAAGAAGAGTAGGAGAAAAACCATAGTAACCGAGTAGATCCTCAGAAATTTGATTTTTTTGAAAGTCCCAAAATATTCCCTCTGAAAGTGCGGAGGAGGTTGTGGTTAACTCGTTGGTCAAACGATAGCCAATGAAGTCACCAGGGAGCATCATTTTGTGTACTTTTGCATACACGTCAGGTTCATTTTGTTTTACCCAAGCGAGTTTTGAAGCAGTAAAATTACCCGGTGAATTGAGCAAACTTGCCAAAATCTGTGCGCCTCCTAAGCCTTGAAATGCTTCTTCTCCAATACTTGCCGCGCGGCTATCGCACCAAATGATAGAAGGTCTAAGTACGTCTCCCTTTTCATCGAGCAAAACGAGACCATGCATTTGGTAGGCAATGCCGATGGCTGAAATATCTTTTTTATCAAACCCCTCCGGTAAAACAAGCTGTTGAATCGCCTCCTTTACGTGTTTCCACCATTGGTCGGGTGATTGTTCGGCCCAACCAACTTCGGGTGCATCAATGCCAACCTCTTCAGGAGGGTATTGAATACTTGAAAGCGTCTGTTTTGTTTGTGTACAAACAGCGGACACTTTAATCGAGGATGTACCCAAATCTATACCAAGTAAAACCATTATTTATTCATTTATGTACTAATTGACAGACAATTTAGTCTTTTTTGAATAATAAATGTAAAAAAGACACTTAAAAAATTACTCTTTAGCGAACAATAAACAGACAGCATGTGCTTCTAAACCTTCTTTTCTACCCACAAATCCCATGGTTTCAGAGGTTGTTGCTTTGATAGAGATGCAATTGGTTTCTATTTGGAGGACTTTGGCGATTGCAGCACGCATTTGCGGAACATACGGACCAATTTTTGGTGCTTCTAAAATGAGCGTACTATCAATATTACCGACGACATACCCTTCTTGTTGAATTAATTCATTGACTTTTTCAAGTAAAATTTTACTGTCAATACCTTTCCATCTTGGGTCTGTATTTTTAAAGTGTTTCCCAATATCACCTAGTGCCAATGCGCCCAAAAGTGCGTCACAGATGGCATGTAAAAGTACATCCGCATCCGAATGCCCTACAGAGCCTACTTCGTGTGGAATCTGTATTCCACCCAAACTAAGTGCATATCCTTCAGCTAATTGGTGAACGTCGTACCCATGTCCAATTTTAATTTTCATATCGAATTTGTAAATTTTCTGATTCGTAAAAGTACTTTGATTCTTTTTTAAATTTAGCTAAAATGGAAAATTCAGCGCTAATTTCATCTTTATTTTGTGATTGAACAACGATTGTAACGGTTAGACTGTTTAGCTTTGTAATAGAACAATGATAATCCAATTGCATGATTAGCTACGAATATTTTGAATTAGATAACGGTCTTCGTGTTTTTGTCCATGAAGACCATACAACACCGATGGCAGCCTTTAATATTTGTTATAATGTCGGTTCACGGGATGAAAATCCGGATAAAACAGGTTTCGCCCATCTTTTTGAACACCTGATGTTTGGTGGTTCTTTGCATATCCCTTCGTACGATGAACCGTTGCAACAGGTTGGTGCTGAGAACAATGCGTTTACTTCTCCTGACATTACTAATTATTATATAACGGTTCCTGCTGTAAATGTTGAAACGGCTTTCTGGTTAGAATCAGACCGAATGCTGAGTTTGTCTTTTGACCCCAAAGTCTTAGAAGTACAGCAAAAAGTGGTGATTGAAGAGTTTAAACAACGGTACTTGAATCAACCTTATGGGGATGTTTGGCTGAAGTTACGCCCGTTGGCTTACCAAAAACATGCGTACAAATGGGCAACGATTGGCAAAGATATTTCACACATAGAAAATGCCACAATGGATGACGTAAAGTCCTTTTTCTTTACGCATTATGCACCGAATAACGCTATTTTAGTTGTTGCGGGAGATGTGCAGGTGAGTCAAGTAAAAGAATTAACGCAAAAATGGTTTGGTGATATTCCACGTCGTGATGTGCCTAAAAGGGATTTGCCGAAAGAAGAGAAACAAACTTCTGCCCGCTACGAAACGGTAGAAGCGGCGGTTCCGACGGATGCGATTTACAAAGCGTATCATTGTCCGGGAAGATACGAGGATGGTTACCACGAAGTAGATGTTCTGAGTGATATGCTTGGCCGTGGAAAATCTTCGCGTTTGTATCAGAAATTGGTCAAGGAAAAAGGAATTTTCACGAGTATTGGCTGTTATTGCACGGGTTCGCTTGACCCTGGTTTATTGGTCATTAGTGGAAATATTCGCGAAGGATTTACCCTTGAGGAAGCCGATGCAGCGATTGAAGACGTGGTAGAAAATATCAAAGAAGAAGGTTTTGAGGCATTTGAAATTGAAAAAATGAAAATGCAAGCTGAAACTGCCATTGTATATAGTGAAATCGACTTACTGAATCGTGCCATGAATCTTGCTTTTGCTGCTAATGCGGGTAATCCAGATTGGTGTAATCAAGAATTGGAAAAAATACAGGCTATTGAGTTGTCGGGTATTTTACAAGCTGCGCGTGAAGTTCTTCGGAAGGAAAACTGTTCTACTTTGCTTTATAAGTCCGTCGCAAAAGAACAGTTTAGTGAAGTAGAGGAATAAAGTTTTTATTTGTTTATTCATTCATACCTATCTGATTATATGTAGGTTAGTTATTTTAGATAATGGATTAAAGTGAATAGAGAATACGATTATTTTCTTATTGACTGAAAAAGTAGGCGGGTATATGTGCTGTACATATACCCGCCTACTTTTTTTATTTATGTTTCTGTATCGCTTTTTCCGCAATGCGTTTGCCGTGAGCAAGTCCCATTTCACAGTCAGCCCGAAAATGAATTAATCCGTAAATACGTGAAACGGAGGCTTCTTCTGCTTTGTCACGAAATAGTTGAGCGTCTTTCGGGAAAAGATGGCTCAGAATTTCAGCAGCTGTACCAGAAAACGTGGAATGTCCCGATGTATAAGCAGGGAAATTAGGAACTCCAACGGATGTTTTTGCTCCAAATTGTTGGGGTCTTGGCGTACAATAAAAATACTTCGTTTCCCAACAAGCAATACCCGCATCCATCAGGGCTGTGCTCACGAGTGCCAAGTAATCGGCTGTTCGAATGTCGCTAAGTTTTTCTTTCTTACTTATTTCCGTCGTCATCCTATGCCAATGCCCAGGTGGAGTATAGCTTCCTGTACCATCTGCCCAAAAATTAGCAATTCTTGCTTGTTCTCTCGTTTGGTTTTTTTCTATGAACTGCAATTCTTCCCATTCTTTCTGAAATTGTTGTTCGCCGTATCTTGGCGGAAGAGCCGGCCGAAGTGTAGAAATATCCTCTTTCGAAAGATGCCACGTACGAACTTGCCCATAATTGGGTAGCATAGGCGGTCTAGCAGGAATTTCTTGGCTTTTCCAGAGGGGAGTAATACCCAAAAGTGTAGCTTTTGCTAGATGCCCTGTAAATACAGATTGATCATTTGCTTTTGCCATTCCATCTGTTTTGGCGTTTTCAATGATTTTTTCTGCTACTTTTTGCCCCATACTTTTTCCCGCTTTGATGGCAAATGATGTACTTTCTCCAGATAAATAAATAGCACGTTCGTTTTCAGCGAGCAAGCCATCAATAAATTCTATTTCCCCTGGAAAAAAGTGTTTGAGAAGCTGTGCCGATGTTTGGGCGAGTAGAGCTTCGTGCGAAGGATAAGCAGGTAAATTTTCGTGTTGAATACCTTTTTTTAGGATAGATGGATTCAATTCGTAGGGTTTTTTGTGTTTGAATTGATATTTCTTTTGCCAAGCGGCAAGAAGTCCATCGTATTGAGCTACAGATAAATAGGCAAACATGCGTGCGGCATAAGGCGGATTCGCAAAAGGGAATTTAGGATCACGCAGCGGGTTTGTCGGGTCTGGATTCGGATAAATTCCTGCTGCATTTGCCGCCGGTGCATAATTGTATTTGGCTGCTAACTCACGCGCAATATGATTCCATTTTTGCAAAGAAACGCCTACCCACTCATTTACAAGCCTATTTTCTTCCTCGCTTGCTGAATTTTGAGCAGTTAGGATGGCGTCTAAATCAGCTAAGTAAGCAGGCGATGTTTGTACCGAAGGCAGCTCAACACTGATTTCTGAAGAAGCTATCAAATACGGTTTGTTATACTGAAAAACAGAATCTGCTGGTAAATCATCTTGGTTTATTTCCGATACAATATCTTCTCGTTCACACGCTACAAATAAGTACGAAATAAAAGTTAAACAGCTCAAAAATACTACTTTGTAATTTATAATTAGTGTATATGGTTTCATTGATTTATTACTTTTTGGTTGAAAATTGGTATAAAATACCGGTTTGAATTCCTGTACTGCGTGCATTATTTCTTCCGGTGAGTGTCTGGTTCATCGTCAAGATGACACCCAGGTTTTTGGGTTGATACCGAAGAAAACCATGTATGTACACACCTGAACGCTTATTAGTTAATGCGGGCATTCCGTTTCGTGCTATGTTATCTCCTGTCGGACAAAAGAAACTTTCCGCTCCAATTTCTGCCTGAAAACCGTTCTTGTATCTCCCTATTTTTACGCCTAAATCTATAATATCGGGTACTTGAACGCGTGAACTGTAAATCAGTTGGTCTCCTAGCAAATAGGCGTTTCTATCCAGTCGGGAAATTCCATTTCGTTGAAATCCACTGTATCCGGTTACATAAAAAGACCGAACGGAATGTGTCAGCACCAATCTACTTGATAAAAAAGAACAACCTGCTCCGATAGACATGGGTTGGAACTCGGCATTGTATCGGTGTGTAGGTAAGCCACCACCGATAATACCAATTAGTTGTGTACTTTTTCCCTTGCTAATCAAGTATTTGAGATGTGCTTGTACATCTTGCCAACCAGATTGCCCCATCAAGTTGCCCGCACTATTTTGGGTCGAAACATAGGGGAGATGAGCAAGTAGATTCAGTCTGTCTGTGATTCCGATTGCCGCCATTTGGTGAAATGCCGTTCGTTTATGCGTTCCAATATTTGGATTATCGCGGTATAGATTTCCTTCCCAATAGGTGTTCCACCGCATGGATTCAACACTAGAAAGGAGACAAATTTGCTTTTTGGGCATGAAGAGGTGGTCTTTTGCCGTTTGAGCTGTACAAAAGAGTGTTGTTGAAAGCCAAAGCAAGGCAATCAACTTTATAGAAAAAGATGATGTCATAATGTATTTGTGATTTATTTGAAAAATGAGGACAAAATCAAATAAATCGCGGAGGAGGAGAGGGAAGTTGAACTGCTAAAGCAAGCAATGAAGAGTCATAAGAAAGAAATTTGGAAGGAGAAAAATCTGTCCAAAACCAATGTGTATATTGGATGGGGACAATACAAAAATAATCAGCAAAAAGGGTAGATAGTTGTCGTACAGGATTGAGTGGGTCGGTTGCGCTTTCTTCGTCAAGGGTTATTAACTGCCCTAAAATTTGGAAAATCTCTTGTTTGGTTGGGTTTATTTTAACGGCTGTATTTTTCAATTTATCACCTGTAAATACAGATTGGAGAACCTTGTAATAATCTCCTTGATACACAAAAATTAGTTCTTCAATTGTGTTCTCGCTGGCTTGATGACTTGCATAAGGGATATGAAAGGGAATTTCTACACGAAGCGTATCGCCCGCGATGTTGTATGAAATTTGTTCAATTTGGTCGTTTTGGGTTTGGTTTGTATCATCTACGGCATCAATCAGCGCATCTCGCAGTGAATGCAAGAGGAGCAAAGAAAGGATACTAAGTAGAACAAACTTTTTCAAAATGTACTTATTTTGGGTAAAAATAGGAATAAGTAATGAATTGAAAAAGTTTATTCTACTAAATTAGTATTTTACTTAGATATATTACGCTCTTGTAATCTTTGTTTGATTTCAGCTAAAATCGCAGGATCGTCAATCGTGGACGGAACAGTAAAGTTCTCGCCATCTGCAATTTGGCGCATGATTTTTCGGAGAATCTTACCTGATCGTGTTTTAGGTAATCGTTTGACTAATAATGTGTTGCGATAAAATGCAACGGCACCAATTTGTTCACGAACAAGCTGAATGGTTTCTTTTTCTAAGGCTTCTTCCTCAATAGTTGCTCCGTCTTTCAGAACCGCAAATCCGACAGGTCGTTGTCCGCGTAGTTCATCCGCTATGCCAACCACGGCACATTCAGCAACGGCAGGGTGTGAGGCAATAATTTCCTCCATAGACCCTGTTGAAAGCCGGTGCCCAGCTACATTGATAACATCATCGACGCGCCCCATAATAAATACGTAGCCGTCTTCATCTATGTAACCGCCATCACCCGTCAGATAATAACCTTCAAAGGTTGTTAGATACGAACTTTTAAAACGTGCATCGTCTTTCCAAAGAGAAGGAAGACAGCCTGGAGGAAGGGGTAATTTCAAACATACATATCCTTCCTGATTTGCGCCAAGAACTTCGCCTGCTTCGTTTAAGATGTGTAATTCAAAGCCGGGTACGGGTTTTGTTGCGGAACCCAATTTGACTGGAAGTGCTTCTAATCCTGCGAGATTTCCAACGATTGCCCAACCTGTTTCTGTTTGCCACCAATGGTCATAGATGGGTTTTTGTGTTGTTTTTTGAAGCCATTCCATCGTTGGAGGGTCACAACGCTCGCCTGCAACATAGATTGCATCTAGGCAAGAAATATCGTATTTCTGTAATAATAAGGCATCTGGGTCTTCTTTTTTAATTGCTCGAAAAGCGGTAGGAGCTGTAAAGAAGCATTTAACTTTATGCTCTGAGATTACCCGCCAGAATGTTCCTGCATCAGGTGTTCGAATGGGTTTTCCTTCAAATAATATGGTTGTACAACCGTAGATGAGTGGTGCATAAACAATGTAAGAATGTCCCACAACCCAACCAACATCAGAGGCTGCCCAATATACATCTCCTGGGGAGACATTGTAGACGTTTTTCATGGAATAATGCAAAGCGATGGCGTGTCCTCCTTGGTCGCGGATAATTCCTTTGGGCTTTCCTGTCGTTCCAGATGTATAAAGAATATAGAGTGGGTCTGTTGCATCTAAAATAGCACAGGGTGCTGGCGTAGCATTTGCTAGAAGAGCAGTATATGTAATGTCTCTTGGTTCAATCAGCGTAGCTTCTAGTTGTGGTCTCTGAAGAATGACACAATGCGCTGGTTTGTGACTTGCTGTCAAAATGGCTTCGTCGAGTAAAGGTTTGTAAGGAAGCACCTTGTCAAATTCAATTCCACAGGAAGCAGAAATAATGGCAGTAGGCTGCGCGTCGTCAATCCGAACGGCTAATTCATGCGGAGCGAATCCACCAAAAACGACAGAATGAACAGCACCGATTCGCGCACAAGCTAACATTGCAACGGCGGCTTCAGGTACCATTGGCATATAAATAACCACGGTATCACCTTTATTTACACCGAGTTGCAAGAGTCCGCCCGCAAGTAGAGCAACTTCATCTCGAAGTTCACGATAGGTGTAAGTTCGTTGTGAATTGGTTGCAGGAGAATCATAAATCAACGCGGGTTGGTCTGCACGGC
>JBKBRQ010000086.1:0-11545 GCA_046292055.1 Spirosomataceae bacterium
TTGGTATCTACCAAAACGATATTAAAAAAGTGTTGGCTTACTCTACCGTTAGTCAATTAGGCTATATGTTCATTGGCTTAGGCGTGATGGCGTATTCTTCGGGTTTGTTTCATGTAATTACCCATGCGTTTTTCAAGGCATTGTTGTTCTTGGGTGCAGGTAGTGTAATCCATGCGATGAGTGATGAACAAGACATTCGTAAAATGGGTGGACTATTTGGGAAAATTAAAATTACAGCGATTACTTTTTTACTTGGAACCATAGCGATTTCGGGTATTCCTCCTTTTTCTGGATTTTTCTCCAAAGATGAAATTCTAGCACATACTTTTGAGCATAACAAACTCATGTGGGGCTTAGCACTCCTTGGTTCATTCATGACTGCTTTTTACATGTTCCGATTGTTCTTTGTAACCTTTTTCGGTTCATTCCGGGGTTCTAAAGAGCAAGAAAGCCACTTGCACGAGTCACCTAGTTCTATGACAATTCCTCTGATTGTTTTATCGGTACTAGCTATGCTTGGAGGTTTGATTGGTCTCCCTGTCGTGTTTCATCTCCCGCATGCGCTCGCTACTTTCTTGGAACCTATTTTTGTGGGTTCAAAATCGGTTAATCCAACATTTGGTGAGGTACACTTGAGTCATGCAACGGAGTGGATTCTAATGGGTGTGTCAGTAAGTGTTGCGGCTGTGGCTATCTTGTTTGCGTATGTGAAGTTTGGAAAGGGCAATAATGTGCCAAAAGAGGATATAGAGATGACAGGCGTTGCACAAGTGGTATATCAAAAATATTATATCGATGAAGCGTATGATACTGTTTTTGTCAAATCTTCCGTATTCTTATCTAACTTCTTTGCAAAAGTCATCGATACAAAATTAATTGACGGACTTGTCAATGGAATCGGTGCATTAACAGTCACGCTCAGTGGGTATATTCGAAGAATCCAAACGGGTGCTACAGGGGTTTATGTTTTTGCGATGGTGGTCGGTATAGTCGTGGTATTTGTGGTTAGTTTTGCCCCAGACTTGGTACAAACATTTTTACATTTAGGAAAATAACCATCACGCTGTTTCAACACATTATCAATTTATTAAATCAAGAGAAATTAAAATATGTTAACGCTTATCCTTCTACTCATTCCAATAGTAAGTGGCTCATGGCTACTTTCGATGAAGGAGTCTGCTAATTTGGCTTTATCAAAAAATGTAGCCTTAGCATCCTCTTTACTCGTGTTTATTGGTTCTGTCTATTTATATACCAACGCAGGAAACGCTTCGATTACCTCATTTCAGGTAAATTGGATTGAAAGTTTAGCAATCACATTTCATTTAGCGGTTGATGGAATTTCACTGTTACTCATTTTATTGACGACACTCTTAACTCCATTAATTGTACTAGCTTCTTCAAAATGGAATTATACGAATCCTCAACGTTTGCTTGGTTTAGTTTTACTCACAGAGGCTGCGCTAATTGGTGTATTTTCTGCTCAAGATGTATTTTTATTTTACTTCTTTTTTGAGGCTGCCCTTATTCCTGTCTATTTTATTGCTGCAGTTTGGGGAGGAGAAAATGCAAATCGTATTACGTTCAAAATGTTTGTTTATACGATTTTCGGTAGCTTATTCATGCTTGTCGCGATCGTTTATTTATATGTGAAAGGAAGCTCTTCAGATATTTCTACACTAGCAACATTCGCACCTAGTTTGAGTGGAACGGAACAAGGGTTTTTATTTGGTGCATTTATAATTGCACTTGCTATTAAAATGCCTCTTTTCCCTTTACACACTTGGCAACCAGATGCTTACACAGAATCACCTACTCCTGCGACGATGTTGCTATCGGGACTATTATCCAAAATGGGAGTTTACGGCTTAATCCGTATCGCAGTTCCTTTTTTCCCAGTAGCTGTTGAACAGTTTGGTTTTTCAATCATGATTTTAGCTATCATTGGCTTAATTTATGGTTCAATCATTGCTGTTCAGCAAGATAATATGAAAAGATTAGTTGCTTACTCTTCTTTTGCACACATGGGACTTATGGCTGCCGGTGTCTTAACGGGTACTATAGAAGGAACACAAGGAGCTATTTTTCAAATGTTTGCTCACGGGGTAAATGCCATTGGTTTGTTTTATGTTGTTCAAGTAATTCATGAACGCACAGGTACATATTCATTGAGCGCTTTGGGTGGTATTACGCAAAAAACACCTGTACTGACTATTTACTTCATGATTATCTTACTTGGAAGTGTCGCTTTGCCATTAACTAATGGGTTTGTAGGTGAATTCGTACTTCTCAAAAGTGTTTTTGAATACCATTATCTGTTAGGAGGAATTGCTGGACTAACTATTATTTTTGGTGCTGTTTATATGCTTCGTCTTATGCAGAAATCTATGTTTGGCGCTTTGAACTCTACAACAGAAGGATTCAAAGATATAGCAGGGACAGAGGCATTTGTCCTTTTCCCAATTGCCCTTATAGTAATTGCGACTGGCGTTTTTCCAAATAGTATTCTTCAATTGACAGAACCTGCGGTCATTCAACTATTAACAGGTATTATCAAATAAAATTATCTTGACAATCATTCTACTAGCTTGATAGAGATATCGCTAGTACTAACGATAAATATTGAATATGTATCCAATTGTTGCTTTATCGATTACTGGTTTAATTACACTTTTTCTCGGGTTCTCTCCTTCGAGAAAAGTGCTTTTACCAGCCACTGTTTTCTTCCTTTTAATTGGTTTGTTATCATCATTTATAGATTGGAACGCGCCAGGAACTTATTTTAGTGAGATGTTATTGATTAATAATCAATCGATTATTTTCTCCTCAGTACTTATTTTAGCAACTATTCTGGTTGTTCTCTTGTCAGATGAATATCTACACGATGACGTCGCACAACCAGCTGAATACCTAGCCCTTATCCAGTTTGCCTTGGTTGGTGCTATTATCATGGTTTCTTTTGAAAACCTCATCATGCTTTTTGTCGGAATTGAAATTCTTTCTGTATCAATCTATGTTTTAACAGGGAGTGATAAACGAAATATTCGAGGAAACGAAGCTGCTGTAAAGTATTTATTAATGGGATCTTTCGCCACCGGAATTCTTCTGTTTGGTATGGCAATGTACTACGGTGGTATTGGGACATTTGATATTATGGATGCGGTTCCTGTTGTTCAGCAACAAGGAAACGTTTTACCTATCTACTTTTCTGTTGGTATTGTTTTTATGTTAATCGGGATGTTTTTTAAGGTGTCTGCTGCCCCTTTTCATTTTTGGACGCCAGATGTGTATGAAGGAGCACCGACTATTTACACAACATTCATGTCTACAATCGTAAAAACAGCTGGATTTGCCGCAATTTATAAGGTGCTTTCTTTATCGTTTAGTTCCTCGTATGAGTTCTGGGCTCCCATGGTTCTTGTAATGACTACACTGACAATCGTTGTCGGAAATATGATTGCAGTTTACCAAGTTAATTTGAAAAGAATGCTCGCGTACTCTAGTATTTCACACGCGGGTTACATGATGTTGGCGCTAGTAGGTTTACAAGAACAAAGCATCGTATCTATTGCTTTTTACTCTGTGGCATATGTATTGGCTACGATTACTGCATTTGGTGTTTTGATGGTGGTCTCGAAAGATAGATTGCTGAATGGACGTCCGGATGAAAACATTAGTGTGTTGAATGGACTTGCAAAAAAGAATGGTTTTCTTGCCTTTGTACTCGCTATATCAATGCTATCATTGAGTGGAATTCCATTGACAGCTGGTTTCTGGGGAAAGTTTATGGTTTTCAATGATGCAGCTAGTAAGGGTTACTGGTGGTTACTGATTGTTGCTATTTGTATGTCTGCAGTTAGTATCTATTACTACTTTAAGCCAATCAGAGCTGCTTTTTTGAGGAAAAGTGAAGTAGAAGACACGATCTTTGTTCCTTTTCGTTACAAGTTGGTTTTTGTTCTTTGTTTAGTCGGAACCTTGGTGTTTGGATTAGCCCCTGATTTACTGAGAATGATTTTTTAATGTAAAAACTTGGGGTCTTAGGACTCCAAGTTTTTTTATATTCCTTACATTTGTATTTCCTACTAGTATAAAAAGAGAATACCAAGATCCCAAATAAGTTATACGTTCTGTGATTAAGATAATTAAAAAGATTAAAAATAAACAATTAAGAAGTTTCATTTCCTTCTTTATCACGGCTTTGTTGGGAGCAGCTACTAACTTTATTACGCAAATCCCATATAAAATACTCTTTTTGAATATGGGTATGTCAGACAGAGCAGCGCTACACTCAAGTGTTGCTGCAGCTTATCTGACGGCGACTGTCATCTCATTTGTTCCAGCTAAAAACTACGCTTTCTCGGCCAAAGAATCTGGGTCAACCCGAAGAGAGTCTATTAAGTTTTTATTAATTTCTACGGTAGGATTTTTTGTACAAATTATTGTAACAACACTCGTTCTTGATTACTTCGCGAATCCGTTTCTCCAATCCTTTTCCTTGGTGATACGTGAGAAGTTCTCACATGCAGTAGCGATGGGCTGTAGTTTTACGGCTAACTTCTTTGGACATCAGTTCTTAACTTTCCGAAGTACAGGTTTGTACGACAGAATTAAATCTCCTAAAAATTGAATTAATCTTATATTATTTAGAACATTTAGATAAATATTCGTCTTTTCTTAAAAAAAAATTAAGAAAAGTTTGGAGTGAAACTTAAAATAGGCTTAAATTTGAATCGTATTTGTAACACATAAAATTACTAAAGAAATGAAAAAAGTATTTGCTTTATTATTAGTTGCTTCTATGGCATCTTTCGCTGCATGTTCATCTGCTTCAACTGAAGAAGCTACAGAAGAAATCGCTGTAGATTCAACAGTAGCTGAAGAAGTTGTAGCTGACACAACTGTAGTTGATTCAGCTGCTGCTGATACTGCTGCTGCTAACTAATTAGCAAAAGATAGCCTCTGCTATCTTATCCTTAAAAGTCTTACTAGTTAACTAGTAAGACTTTTTTGTTTTCGCCTGCATGTAACTTATATTTGTTTATATGATATCCAACTTTAGATTAACCCCACCAGTTAAGCAACCTTTTGCTTCTTTTCACCTACCTGCTGCTAATCAAGTCGTTTTAGCTAATCAAATTCCTTGTTTACTAGTGAATACGGGTACTCAAGAAATTGCACGGTTGGAGATTGTTTTTGCAATCAATCCGACAAAGGGAGGTCATCTAGCTGGAATTGTCGCCAAAACACTTTTTTCAGGTACTGAGAAAAATAAATCAAAAGATATTCTTGATCAATTAGAAAGTGTAGGTGCTTTTCATGAAGTGACAAGTAGCTCAGATCGCCTTACTGTCACAGTATTTGTGCTCAGTAGAATGTTATATGCTGTTTTACCTATCCTAGAAGATGTGTTAACATCTGCTGTTTTTCCTGACGAAGAAATCGAAATTCAGAAAAGAAACTCGATTCAAGCTATTCGGGTAAATGCAGAAAAAACGTCTATAGTCGCAAGTCAGACTTTTCGTAAGGTACTTTTTGGAGAAGATACGCCGTTAGGAAAGAGCCTTAAAGAAGAAGACATATTGTGTGTCACACGAGAAGAATGTGTGCAATTCTATCAAGAAAACATTCAAAATAGTGCTTTTCAAGTTTGTCTCGCTGGTAAATTCTCAGAGCATGAGTGGAATGATTTTGCTCGAATAATTGGCACGTGGGAGATAAGAAATGAATATAAAGGATTACAATCGCCTTTTTTATCTTTTAATAGTGAGAGAGGTCATGTGACTTTGCCTAAAAAAGGCGCTATGCAGGCGAGTATTCGTGTTGGACGTCCCTTATTTGACAGGAAAGACCCAGACTATTTCCCTTTCTTGGTTACAAATACGGCTCTTGGAGGGTATTTTGGTAGTCGATTGATGAAAAACATTAGAGAAGAAAAGGGATTAACCTACGGAATCTCATCTAGCTTGGTGCCAAGCGTATCTTTCGGGTATTGGGTACTTGGTGCAGATGTGAAGGTAGATTTAATTCAAGTTGTCATAGACGAAATTTACCTCGAATTGCAGAAAATGCAGTCGGATATGATGAATGAGGAAGAGTTAAGTACAGTTAAAAATTACATGATTGGCTCATTTATTGGTTCGTTAAATACGGCTTTTGATATTGCGGACAAACATAAAACAATTCTTTTTAATCAACTTCCGGAAAATTACTATATTGAGTATATTGCTAATATTCAAGAAGTTACGCCGGAAAAAATACAAGAAATGGCGAGAAAGTATCTAGGTAAAGAAGAATTATTTGAAGTCCTTGTAGGAAGTGAGAGTTAAATCTTAACCATTTTGTAAATATCTTCAGTTTCAGAGGGTTCAATAAACAAAAGATTTGCTAAAACCAATCGGACTAAAGTGTCGGAGGCTATTTTCTTAGAAATAGCAGCCGCATTTTTGAATGTTTCAAGGGTTGTCTGCCCGTTTTTTTCAAGTAGAGACATGAGAACCTGCTCTTTTGGGCCGTAACTGAATTTGATATTTAACTTTTTACTTTCTCCTTTTAATATATTTTTCACTTCCTTACTTGCCTGAATAGAGCGGTCTTTCACACGTATGTATGCCTTTTTGCTGATTTCTGGCTCGCTAAATGTAACAAAATGTGGCTTAACATCACTCGAAGGTATATGGTAAATAAGTACTTCACGTTCATCGGGTAGGATAAATCGTTCATTTTGATAATTTAAGGGAGGACTAATGTGTGAATGAATGAATTTTTGAAGAATAAAGTCATCTTCTTCTCCAAATTTCAAACCCTTTATTTCTTTGTTATCACTGACCCCTAAGAGAAGAATACCTCCATTTGTATTAGCAAATGCAACCAATTCTCGTAATATTTTCTCCGGATGGTTATTCTTAAGTTTAAATTCAAGTTGTGCACCTTCCCCTTTCCTGACTAGTTGCCTCAAGCTGGCATAATCCATTTGAGTTCGGGTTGGTGCTCTGAATTCCCAATTCATTGTTCGAATAGATATAGGTAAGTCGTTAAAATATCAACTTATCAACGTGATATTGTTTGAAAAGGTTTATTTATGGGAATGAGAGGTAAACAATTATGGACAATTCCGTGTAAAATAATAGGTCTAAATTAGGCTTAAACCCAATTACAGGAGAATTCTTTTGAATCAAAATTGGAAAACTTTGATAATCAATTGGAATCTCTTTATTTTTGCGGTTCGTTTTTGATTTTATTTTAAATCAAATTACATATTGTATAAAACGAAACTAATGATTCTTACTAAACAGCAATGGCATTAATTAACAAAATCAGGGAACGTTCAGGCATCGCAGTCGCAGTGATTGCAGTTGCATTATTACTATTCATTGTGGGTGGTGATATTTTTTCAGGTGCTCAAGGAGGAGGTAGCCTTTTCGGTGGTAGTACGAATACCATTGGAGAAATAGCTGGAAAAGATATTGATTATCAGCAATTTATGAGTGAATTTGAAAAGGCTCGTGCCAATTATGAAGCACAAGCACAGCGCGCAGCTACTGAACAAGAGATTCAGCAAATTCGCGAACAAGTCTGGGAACAGTTCATCTTTAATGTCGCTTATACCGAAGAATTTGAGAAGATGGGTCTAACAGTAACAGCCGATGAGCTTCGTGAGATGATTCAAGGAACTAAAAACCTACATCCTTACGTGCGTCAGCAGTTTACAAACCCTCAAACAGGTCAATACGATAGAAATCAACACATGCAATTCATTAATGCAATTGCAAATAATCAATTACCTGCTGAACAAAAAGCGGCTTGGGATAGCTTCAAAGAGCAACTCATTCAAGTAAGGCTTCGTGAAAAATTTGAAAACCTATTGGGTAAATCTATTCACGTAACAAGCATTGAAGCTAAAAGTGAGTATGTTGCTCAAAATGAAAAATTAAGCGCAAATTATCTTTTTGTGCCTTTTTACAGCGTTTTAGATTCAACGATTAAAGTAACAGATAGTCAATTATCTGATTATTTCAACAAACACAAAGACGAGTTCAAAGGATTCGATAGCCGTAGCTTAGACTATGTCGTTTTTCAAATTGCTCCAACAAAAGAAGATAGTTCTTATTTGAACAATGACATTCGTGAATTAGCAAAAGGACTAGCATCTGCAACAGACCCGCAAGAATACGCAGTGCGTAATTCGGATGTCCGTTTTGCATTAGAAAGACCTGCTGGTGATGTCAGTGCAGAGTTAAAGGCTGCTGTTTCTCAAACAATTGTTGGTGCGACTATCGGACCATTCAAAGAAGGAAATACCTACAGTATTCATAAATATCTTGGAACAAGCAAGGACTCGCTATACACTGTGCGTGCTAGCCATATCTTAATTGGTGCAAGTAAAGATTCTCCTGATTCTGTAAGAGCAGAAGCAAAAAGAAAAGCAAATGAGGTATTAGCTCAAGCTAAACAAGGTGTTGATTTTGCAACGCTTGCAAGAATGAATGGCCAAGATGGAACTGCGCAAACAGGTGGTGACTTAGGTTATTTCAAAAATAATGGGGCAATGGTTAAACCATTTGAAAATGCTATTTTCGGTTTTTCAGGTGAAGGACTTCTCCCATCTGTAGTTGAAACTGATTTCGGCTACCATGTAGTGAAAGTAACTGAGGCAAAATCAAATACTGTATATAAACTTGCCACAATTGCTAAAGTACTAGATGCAAGTGAAGCAACAAGAAATGAACTGTATCAAAAAGCAGAGACAATCCGTTCTTCTGCGAAAGACATTGCCTCTTTCAAAGAGTTAGTTCAAAAAGAATTGGGCATTGTGTTGTTATCTGCAGATCGCCTTCCTGCAACAGCGACGTCTCTCAATACGTTGCAAAATGCAAGAGAAATTATTTCTTGGTCTTTTGGTGAAGATGTGAAAGTTGGCGATGTGTCTGATCGTGTTTTCGAAATTGGTGATAGCTTTGTAATTGCTGCTGTAAAAGAAGCCTCAGATAAAGATAACCCTACGATTGACGACTTCAGAACGGAGCTAAGTGCACGTGTAAGAAACGAGCAGAAAGGAAAAATGATTTTAGAGAAGTTAGCGAAGTCAAACGGAACACTTCAAGAAATTGCCGCTTCCTATGGTGCAGGGGCACTTCTTGAAAATGTAACGGATATCAACTTTGCGAACGGGCTATTAAACAGCGCTGGTCTAGATGCCACAGCATTAGGTAAGTTCTTTGGTCAAAAGGCGGGTAAGCGCTCGAAGCCGTTTGTAGGTGATAATGGCGTATTTATCGCAGAAGTTACTTCATTTACACCAGCGCCTGCTATTGCGGATTATTCTGCATACAAAGAACAAGTATTCCAAAAAGTAGGTGGTTACACTGGAACTTATTTAGCTAATATGTTGATTAGAGAAAACGCGAATATCAAAGATAATAGAGCGAAATTCTTCTGATTTACCTCGTAATAAGATGTATTAAAAAGGGTTGCTAATTCAAATTAGCAACCCTTTTTTCTTAAAACGCATCCATTAATTTAAAATAAAAAGCAATGGGGTCTGTCTTGGAAATTGCCATGTCGAACCTTGAGTAGAGTTGTTTCTTCTCATTGACCAAAATACGAAGCCCGACGCCTCCTGTTTGCTGTACTTGACTCCATTGAAAACTAGCAAGAGTAGGTGATACTGCACCCAAAGAAAGAAAAGCAGCTGCTTTGAAAAAACGATTAATGGTATATCTGTACTCTGTTTGAGCCGCTGCGAATTGATTATCCCGTTGACGGCCCTCTGTCAAGCCTCGTAAAAGATTAGAGCCACCAAGGCGTGGTATTTCACGAAAGGGTACATCTCCGTTCATTCCGTTATATAAAGCTTGAAAGGCGAAGGTATGCTTACTCTGTAAGGTAAAATAATACCTTGCATCCAATAAATATTCATCAAAACGATTGCTACTTCCTATATCTTGTCTATAATGAATGGATGATAGTTCAAGATAATGACCTTTGTATGGACTAAAGGGATTATTTCTTTTGTCCAAAATGACAGTGAGTCCAAGTCCAGAAGCAGTGGTAGGTAGTAGAAAAGGTAGGAGGGATTCAGCAGGAGAGTCTGTTAATTGGTAGGTATTGCTGTATTTAATTTGTGGTCCAATGAATAACTGACCAATTCGTTTAGCAAAAATACCTTGGAAATAAGTTCTTTTATAGAGTAAGTCACTGTATTGGTCATAGGGAAGCAAGTTTGGGCCAATATTCCACACTTTTTCAGAAAAGTCTGTATAACCTGTTCTTCCTTTTAAGTACCAAGTTTCCTTATTTGTATAGATTTGCCAAGCGGGCTCAAAGAGTAATTGTCGTTTGGTACTGTAACTTACTTGCGCCCAAGCATAAGAATCTCTTGTGGTTGTGCTGGTATCACTTCCACTCGCATTAAAAAAGTAGTCCATAGACAATCCAATGCGGATTCCAGTCTCTGGTGTAGTTTGGAAGATAGGAATAGGAATGAGGTTTACATGTCCATTTACAAGGGAGTCAGGGTTTAGTCTTTCTTTCCAGGTTTTTTGGGCATTAAGTTGATTGGTTATCAGACAAAGTATAACGAAGAGAATTCCTCTTTGCATAAATAGAAGAGTTAAGTGAATAAATGCTGAAAGTACAAAGAATTAACGTTTGAAGGATTTTATTTCTTAAATGAATCTCGTACTTGTGGTAAATGCTATTTTTAGGGAGAATTACGACAAAATAAGTACATTTAACAGGTCTTTAACAAAATAAAAGTATGAATAGTTGTATTTTTGTTTCGAGCTGTCGTTTCAATGAATGCGTTAAGTTCAACCAGTCACATAACCATTAAATAAATCTCAATGAAGAAGTTACTCGTTACGGTAGGTATCTTAGTTGCTGCTAGTTTGGGTGCATCTGCTCAAACTGTCATTCCACCAGATGTACAGAAATTATTACAGAAAAACACATGCTTGGCTTGTCATAATGTTGACAAAAAGTTGGTTGGCCCTTCTTACAAAGAGATAATGCAGAAGAAGAAGTACAAGCCAGAGCAAATTGTAGAATTAATTTACAAACCGAAACCATCTAATTGGCCTGGTTACCCTCCGATGGCTGCGATGGCAAATGTACCGAAAGATGAAGCACTGAAGATTGCAACATGGATTTCAAAATTGAAGTAAGAATTACTTCATAAAAAAAAGGAAAATCGTACGATTTTCCTTTTTTTTGTGGGTAGAAGAGAGTTACTTAAGCAACTACAACCTCAGAAACAACTGCAACAGTTACTTCGTGTTTCACTTCTTTGTGTAAGTCGATAAGCGCTTTGTACTCACCAACTACTTTGATATCTTCGATAGCAATTTTCTTACGATCAACATTGATACCTCTTGACAAAAGAACGTCAGCAACTTGTGTATTAGTTACACGGCCGAAGATACGTCCACTTTCACCTGTTTTCATAGTGATTGTGATGACAGTATCGCCGATAGCAGCTGCTAAATCTTCTGCATCTTTCTTGATTTTATCTGCTTTGTGAGCAGCTTGCTTGAGATTCTCAGCA
>JBKBRQ010000087.1:0-11251 GCA_046292055.1 Spirosomataceae bacterium
AAAAAGAATGCCTTTTTCTCAAGAGAAAAAGGCATTCTTTTTATGTAATAATCCTTTTATTTTACCAAGTTCAATAGGTATTGACCGTACCCGCTTTTGACCAAAGGACGAGCAATCTCCATCAGTTGTTCTTTGGTAATGTACCCCATTCGATAAGCTACCTCTTCAATACAACCTACTTTTAAACCCTGCCGTTCTTCGATAACTTGAACAAACTGACCCGCCTGCATCAATGATGTGAAAGTCCCTGTATCAAGCCAAGCAGTTCCTCGGTTCATGACACCTACTTTTAATTCACCTTTTTCTAGATAAACACGGTTGATGTCTGTGATTTCAAGTTCTCCACGAGGAGATGGTTCTATATTTTTTGCTATTTCTACAACTTGGTTGTCATAAAAATATAAGCCAGGTATTGCATAATTTGATTTGGGCTCAGTTGGTTTCTCCTCTACTGAAATCGCGTTAAAATCTGAATCAAATTCGACAACGCCGTACCGCTCTGGGTCATGAACAGGATAGGCAAAAACAATACCACCTGATGGGTTTGCACATGACTGAAGTAATTTGCTTAAACCACTTCCGTAGAAAATATTATCTCCTAAAACCAAAGCAACGCTATCCTCGCCAATAAAGGACTCACCAATGATAAACGCTTGTGCTAAGCCATCTGGACTAGGTTGCTCTGCATAACTAAACGAACAGCCAATCTGCGAGCCATCACCTAGCAACTTCTTGAAGTGAGGAAGGTCATGTGGTGTTGAAATAATGAGTATCTCGTGAATCCCTGCTAACATTAGGATAGAGAGGGGGTAGTAAATCATGGGTTTGTCATAAACCGGCATGAGTTGTTTACTAACGGCTAATGTGAGTGGGTGTAGACGTGTTCCACTTCCCCCTGCAAGAATGATTCCTTTCATTGTTGATACATTTTTTGGTAATAACTTTGGTAATCTCCACTAGTGACGTTCTCAATCCAAGACCAATTGGTAAGGTACCAATCTACAGTCTGTGCCAGTCCTTCTTCAAAGGTGACAGAAGGTTCCCAACCAAGTTCAGTCATTAGTTTGGTTGCATCGATGGCGTAACGCAGGTCATGACCAGCTCTATCTGTTACATAAGTGATTAATTGAGCCGAAGTCCCCGGTTCTCTTTCTAATTTTTCATCCATTATTTGGCATAATAAATGGACTAAGTCAATGTTTTTCCACTCGTTATTTCCACCAATGTTATAGGTGCCGCCTTTTTGCCCTTGGTGATAAATGACATCAATTGCGCGCGCATGGTCTTTTACGAAAAGCCAGTCTCTAACATTTTCACCTTTGCCATATACAGGCAATGGCTTGTTATTCTTGATATTATGAATCATCAACGGGATTAATTTCTCAGGGAAATGGTTCGGCCCGTAGTTGTTTGAGCAATTCGAAATAACAACAGGGAGGCCAAATGTAGTGTGATAAGCACGAACGAAATGGTCTGAGCTTGCTTTTGATGCGGAATAAGGTGAGCGGGGGTCGTAGCTTGTCTCTTCTGTAAAGAAAGTACTCGGGTCATGTAATTCACCGTACACTTCGTCAGTAGAAACATGGTAAAAAAGTTTATCCGTATAGTCTCCTTTCCAAGCATTTTTGGCTGACTGAAGTAAGTTAACAGTTCCGATGACATTGGTCATCACGAAAGCCAAAGGGTCTGTTATGGAGCGGTCAACGTGGGACTCTGCTGCAAGATGAATTACGCCATCAATAGTATATTTTTGGAATAAACCATCGACAAAAGTAGCGTCTACAATATCCCCTTTTTCAAAAAGGTAGTTGGATTCGTTCTCTATATCCTTGATATTTTCCAGATTACCTGCATAGGTAAGTTTGTCTACATTAACGATTTGATAATCAGGGTATTTCGTTACAAATAGACGAACTACATGTGAGCCAATAAAGCCTGCTCCGCCTGTAATAATAATTGTTTTCTTCATTGAGATTAGCTGAAAGTATGGTGTATTATGCTTGTTTTGCCAATGCTTGTTGCCATGTCCAGGCGTCGCGTAGGCTATCTTCTAACGTTTTTTCTGTTTTCCATCCTAGAATGCGAGCTGCCTTGTCTACATTTCCGTATATTTTTTCCACGTCACCTTCGCGTGCTGCTCCAATTTCATACGAAAGAGTTAGGTTATTTACTTGCTCAAAGACAGTTACAAGTTCGAGGACACTGTTTCCTTGCCCCGTACCAATATTGAAAACATCATAGAGGGGGGCACTTTGGGTAGCAAGGTAAGATAATGCTGCCACATGTGCTTTGGCTAAGTCGACGACATGAATGAAGTCGCGAATATTGGAGCCGTCGGGTGTTTGGTATGTATCGCCAAAGACAGTTAATTTCTCTCTAATTCCAGCTGCCGTTTGGGTGATAAAAGGGACTAAATTGCTTGGTACACCATTCGGAAGTTCACCAATAGCTGCTGTTGGATGTGCACCTACTGGGTTAAAATACCGCAAAGAAATGATTTTTACTTGTTCTCCTGCAACAACAACATCACGTAAGATATCTTCGCACATGGTTTTTGTATTACCATAAGGTGATGTAGCTGTCTTTCTTGGTGTTTCCTCTGTGACAGGAATGGTATCAGGTTCGCCATATACAGTGCAAGAAGAAGAAAATACAACATTTTGAATGCCTTTTTCAAGCAGAACTTCCATCAAATCAATTGTTCCAGAAACATTATTCTTGTAGTATTTCAGTGGTTTTTTTACAGATTCGCCAACTGCTTTGAATGCAGCAAAATGGATGACTCCTTCAATATTTTCTTTTTCTAAAATACTTCTTAGAAGGGACATATCTGAAAAGCTACCTTCGTAAAAAGTTACACTTTGTTGAATAATAGACTCAATTCCTTGAATCATCGCAGGAGTTGAATTGCTGAAGTTATCAAGAATAATTGGGTTATGACCAGCTAGAAAGAGTTCAACAACTGTGTGAGAACCAATAAATCCGGCACCACCGGTTACAAGAATATTCATGGAATCTGATTTAAGATACTACCCGCAAAGGTAACAAGAATGTTTTAATCAAACATTGAAGTAGGGCTATTTAACGGTTAGTTTTAATGAATAAATAGTCAGAGAAGGTTTTATTAATGATTTGTATATCAGTTATATACGTCTTGTTTGAGCTTTTTTTGCTCTGTGAATTTATTGTTAAGTTCATTCTTAAACCAAATATATGAGAAGAATTTTTCCCTTAATTATTCGGTAGTTTTTTGTTTTTTTATCCGAATTTGTATTCTTTTAAATGTATGATTGACCTAAAACGAGCAATTATTCTTAATTTTCAGGGTTGTCTTTGTCCCTAAATTTGGCGTAACTTTTCACTTGTAATAGAATGATAAAGCATGGAAAAAAGAGAATTTAATGCGATGGTTTCGCTTCTAAATGACGTAGATGATGAAATTGTTCATCAAATCGAGATGAAAGTGAAAGAGTTGGCACAAACTTTTCCCGAGCTGATTACTTCTTTTTTGAAAGAAACGGAAGAGATAGATTTGAAAAGAAAAGTCATTCGTTTAACAGCCGTGGAGTCTCCAAATATTCTCTATCAAGATTTACTTGACTGGAAAAATGGGGGAGGTTTGGATTTATTGGAAGGCTGGTGTTTACTCAGTAATCTTGTAAGTGAACAAGTGAAAGTCGATGAAATACGAGATGAAGTAAACCGATTGTACAGAGAAGCATGGATAGAATTGCGCTCAGACCTACATCCAATGGATGAAATCGAAATTATGAATCATGTATTTTATAACAAATGGCAATTTGTCTCGAATACAGACGCGTATTATGCTACTGAAAACTCTTTGATAGGAGATGTTTTTGAAAGTAGAAAAGGGAATCCTATCTCGTTATGTTGTGTCTATTTACTTGTTGCTCAAAAATTGGGTTTGCCCATCTTTGGGGTTAACCTCCCCAATATCTTTGTTTTGACTTACAAAAAAGGGAATCTTCAATTTTACATTAATGTGTTCAATCAAGGGGAAGTTTTTGAGCGCGCGGCATTAACCCAATATTTAAAGCAAATCCGAATTCCACAAAGTGATGCATTTCTACAGCCATGTTCACACATTGATATTGTTCGAAGAATGGCTAGAAATTTACTTGTCTCCTTTGAAAGGCAAAACGACGAACCTTTGTGTGCCTTAACAGAAAAAATTATTCGTATTTTACAAGAATGATACATCTATGCAGATGTATCATTCTTGTAAGAAATTAGGAAATTTAGTTTGATGTCGGGCGTGTATAGCGGGAAGGTCGCCACGTATTATTCGCCGAGTTAATGTCAGGTAAAAGGCCATCTGGATCTAATGTAATACTTTCAATCACAGTTGTAGATGGGTATGAAAACGTCCATTCAGCTCCTTTTTGCCAAATTTCAACAGGCATAGAAATGCGCTCAACGCTTCCGTTACCTAGTCGTATTGCTAAAGTGACAGGCATAGGCATTTTTTCTTTGTTCTCAAGCGTAATCAATGCTCCCTTTGTTGGGTCTTGTTCTATATACTCCACTGATTTAACCGCTTGGTCGATTTTCCAATCTTCCAAAATCCAACCTTTCCAAAACCAACCAAGATCTTCTCCGGCTGCGTTTTCAATCGTTTTGAAGAAGTCATTCGGTGTGGGATGTTTGAATGCCCATCTACGTACATATTCTTTTAGAGCGTAATCGAATCGTTCAGGGCCTAAAACCACTTCACGTAGCATCGTTAGTCCCATACCTGGCTTATAATATGCCATTAGTCCTAAATTTTTGCCTTGAATAACATCTGGAATTGTCATGATAGGGTCTTTGTCATGCAGCATCGGCCCAAATTGACGGGCATTAATAGGTGAGTAATACTCGCCTTTATTGAATGCCTTTGTTGAATACTGATTGATATATGTATTAAATCCCTCATCCATCCAAGCGTATTTCCTTTCGTTGCTACCAACAATCATCGGGAACCAGTTATGTCCGAATTCATGATCTGTAACTCCCCAAAGGCTTTTTCCTTTCGCATTGGAACCACAAAAAACAATACCGGGATATTCCATACCAGAAATGATTCCTGCTACATTTGTCGCTACGGGATACGTATATTCTGACAGAAAATCGGAGTAAAATTCGATAGATGCTTTTACATACTCTGTTGAACGTCCCCAAGCATCATTTCCTGCAACTTCAGCTGGGTAAACAGATTGCGCCAATGCGTACTTCCCGCTAGGTAAGTTGATTTTGGCAGCATCCCAGACAAATGCCTCTGAGCTTGCCCAAGCTACATCTCTCGTCTGTGAGCAGGTGAACTTCCACGTCAAAAAGTCTTTTCCAGTAGGGCGAGAAGACGGGTCTTTAATTTCTTCTTTGGAACGAATAAGAACTGTTTGGTCTGATTTAGCTGCTTCAGCTAGTCTTTTTTGTTGTGTGGAGGTCAATACTTCTTTAGGATTTACGAGTTCGCCTGAGCCAACTACAATATGACTAGCAGGAACAGTCACTTCGTAAGTAACGTTTCCGTATTCGAGGTAAAACTCACCAGCACCAAGATAAGGCAAGACGTTCCATCCTTGGATGTCGTCATAAACGCACATACGTGGATACCATTGTGCTACTTCGTAAATGACCCCATTAGGTGTTTCCAATTTACCCATTCTGTCTGAGCCGTATTTCGGAATTGGAAAAGAGTAAGCAATGGTAATAAGTGCTGTTTCACCTGTTTTTAAGGGTTCTGTTAAGCGTAATTGGAGGCGTGTATCGGAAACGATTTGCTCCTTAAGAAGTGTATTTGTGTTTTTTGATCTAGCCGAAGTACTTTGTTTAGATACCTGAACAGCTCCAAGCGTGTAGCCACCATTGAATCCTGTATTTCCGTATCTACCACCTGTCAATGGAGTTGATTTACCTCCTCTTGATTCGTCGTTGAATTGATTTTGGTCTAGTTGCAACCAAAGAAAAGGAAGTTCGTCGGGGCTTGAATTCGTGTAGGTAATTGTGACACTTCCCTCAATTGTATTTGTACTTGGGTCAAGTTTTGTACGAATGTTGTAGTCTGCAGTATTCTGCCAATACATAGGTCCAGGAGCTCCTGTTCCACTACGATAAAGTGTGCCTGGCTGGTAAAATTGTAAAGGAGCAAAAGCGGCGCGATGGTCGTAATTTGAGGTACTTTTTTCTGTTTGAGCATGACCAAATTGTTGGAAAGCACAAAAGAATAAACTCAATAGAATCGTTTTTTTCATAGAGACATAGAGTATAGGTTTTATAAAATTTGAATGCCTAAATATACAGAATGAGTGCATTAGCACAGCACTTTTTTACATATTTAGTGATAAATCATACCAAACTTGCGGATATAAATAGCGAACTTTGCCTATTGATTATGCGTTTCAAAGGTAATCCATATAAGAAATTCAAACTAGTAAGATGACAACAGAGAAGGTAAAAGTATTGATTTTAGGTTCTGGGCCCGCTGGTTACACAGCCGCTATTTATGCAGCAAGAGCTGGCTTGAATCCCATCATGTACCAAGGATCTCAGCCAGGTGGCCAATTAACCATTACAAATGATGTCGAAAACTTTCCAGGGTATCCGGATGGTGTTCAAGGGCCGGCTATGATGGAAGATTTGAAAAAACAAGCGGAAAGATTTGGTACGGATAATCGGTGGGGAATGGCTACACAAGTAGATTTTTCGACACCCTTGGCACATAAGGTCATCATTGATGACATGCACGAGATAACTGCCGAAACGGTGATTATTTCGACAGGCGCATCTGCAAAATGGTTAGGGCTACCTTCTGAACAGAAGTTGAATGGTTTAGGCGTGTCTGCATGTGCAGTTTGTGACGGTTTCTTCTTCCGTGGGCAAGACGTAATTATCGTTGGAGCGGGTGATACAGCTTGCGAAGAAGCACATTATTTGTCTAAATTGTGTAAAAATGTAACCATGCTAGTACGTCGGGATGAATTCCGTGCGTCGCAGATTATGCAGAAAAGAGTACTTTCAACTCCCAATATCCAAGTGATGTTCAATACAGAAACTGTTGAGATTTTAGGAGAAGATGGAGTAACGGGTGCACGTGTAAAAAATGTTGTAACAGGTGAAGAATCGGTTGTTTCAGCGACGGGGTTCTTTGTTGCTATCGGTCACAAACCTAACACGGATATTTTTGCTGATTACCTTGAGTTGGATGAAGCAGGGTACATCATCACGGAAAAAGGGACAACCAAAACCAATATTCCAGGTGTTTTTGCAAGTGGTGACGCGCAAGACAAAATCTACCGTCAAGCAATTACTGCAGCGGGAACAGGTTGTATGGCAGCCTTAGATGCAGAACGCTACTTAGCCTCTTTCGAGTAATATTTAAGAATATAACGTTCTTAATTTAGCATTTTTGCCGTCTTTTTTGTAAAATTGCTTGATTTTTATTTTGAAAATCGTGTACACAAGATAGTATGTCTAGTGTACACGATTTATCTTTTGGTCGTCATCCTGCGAATTTGTTGAAACAAGACTCAAGAATGAAAAAAAATATATGGCTCGTTGCATTGGTGTTATCTCCCATACTTGGAGTAGCCCAACGGGAAAAAGGAAAGGTAGTTACTGCACCAAAGATTAATACCTCTAGCAGTTCAAACAATAAGAACAATTCCTCGAAATCCACTGAAAAGGAAAACTTTCCTTTTGTCTTTGAAGAAGAAACTCAGGTACGTTTTTTAGACTCTTACAATACGACGAAGAAATCATCTTCAGCTACGTCTTCTTCTTCTGTAATATCTAACCAAAATGGTATAAAGCTAATTCCCATCGAACCCTTACGGGATGTAAATCGGGCAGTACAAGATGATACGTCTTCCATTGATGAAGGGGATATTCAAATCGTTGAAATCGAGGAGGAGGCAACGTTCATGGGAAGTGATGAAATGGTTCAAATTGCTAGTTATTTCTCTGTCTGGGATACGCGTCGAGTAAATCCATATGGGATTAGTCCTCGCGAATTTGATGAAGTTATCCAAATCAAACTCTATGATGTTTCTGAAGGTAGGCTTTGGGCTTCGCCAATGGAAACCATGCGATTGACGTCTCATTTTGGCTGGCGATGGAAAAGATGGCATACAGGGACTGATTTTGGTTTGGCAACAGGAGAACCTATTCATGCGGCATTTGATGGAATTATTCGTGTGGCAACAGTGGTTGGGGCATACGGTCGATGTGTTGTAATTCGTCATTTCAACGGACTAGAAACTCTATATGGGCACTTATCAAAGATTAACTTCCCTTCCAGTACGTACGTAAAAGCGGGAGATATCATTGGTCTTGGTGGAAGTACCGGAAGAAGTACAGGTCCCCATTTACACTTCGAAACTCGCTACGAAGGTAATCCATTCAATACAGAAAATATTTACAGTTACGCCTCCGGGAAAGCTGAAATTCGTTCACAAGATTTTACACTCTCCTCTAAATTATACGATTATCTTCGTGGTGGTTCATCAAAAATAGATTTTGAGTACGAGGAAGAAGAAAAGCCAATCAATACGGTACAAAAAGTTTGGATTAAGGTTAAGTCAGGAGATACTTTGTATAAAATTGCTTCGAGAAATGGTACAACTATTTCCGAAATATGTCGGTTAAATAAAATCAGACCATCTACTAAATTATTAGTTGGTACACGACTTAGAATAAAATAAAATGAAATTAGACATTTTGGTCATGGCTGTGCATCCAGACGATGCTGAGCTGAGTTGTTCTGGTACCATTGCCTTGCACGTAGCTCAAGGAAAAAAGGTAGGTATTGTTGACTTTACTACAGGCGAACTTGGAACAAGGGGTACACCAGAAATTCGACTTGCCGAATCAGTAGAAGCAAGTAAAATACTAGGTTTGTCTGCCAGAGAAAACTTGAATTTTAGGGATGGGTTTTCTGTAAATGATGAAACACATCAGATGAAATTGATGGAGGTTATACGGAGATATCAGCCTGAAATTGTGTTAGCGAACGCAATTGAAGATCGTCATCCAGACCACGGAAGGGCGGCTAAGTTAGCAACAGATGCTTGTTTTTATGCAGGTCTACGCATGATTGAAACATTCGATATACACACAAGCGAAGTACAGAGTGCTTGGCGCCCCAAAGCGGTATACCACTACATACAAGACAGGTATATTGAACCAGATTTTGTTGTCGATATATCAGATTATTGGTCTGTTAAAGATGCTGCGGTACGCGCATTTAAGAGTCAGTTCTACGACCCGAATAGTAATGAACCTGAAAGTTATTTGACTTCTCCTGAGTTTCTACATTTTGTAGAAGCGCGTTCCCGAGATATGGGGCATAAAATAGGTGTGTCTTTTGGAGAAGGTTTCACTTTGCCCAAACCGATTGGTGTACGTAATTTGTTTTCTATTTTTTAAGTAGATAGTCACATCAAAAAAGGCCACATAGCGAGAGCTTGTGGCCTTTTTTGATGTGTTTAAAATCACCAGTATACCTTTCTCTCTTTGATGATTTTGGTTATACCACGAAGAAATATAATGAGATGATTTTTTAATGTTCTGAAAATCCCAAAGTGTTTAACTAGAACATCAAATCGGTCAATAAGAGAACGCTTTAGATTTTGGTTCGAGATACCTCCTTCCAAGTAGTAGGAGAGAGGGGTTGGAAAAAATACATTTGTTTTAGCTTGTTTTAGGACAATGATTTCCCAGTCCAAATCAGCACTTAAGTTAGAAAGTAAATAATGAGGTGTAATGGAGCGTCGCGCGATGAAAGATTGATGACAAACAAGCATGCCTTTTTCCATGGACTCCCACGTTAGCTTTTCTGGTAGCTTATGTGGAGTTAATTCTGAACGAAGACCGCGTACAGTCCCGTATTTGGTTACAAAATAAGTGTCACTGTAAACGACGTCTGTAGTATCCGTCAGGTAAGGAACCAACTGAGCAATTAAATCATTACTCGTCAGGTAATCGCCTGCATTGATAAACCAAACGAAGTCACCACTTGCATTTTCCAACCCCTTGTTCATTGCGTCGTACAACCCCTCGTCTTTTTCAATGATCAATTTGTCAATACGGGAGGCATATTTTTTGGCGATGTCCATGGTCTTATCGGATGATTCGCCATCAACTAAGATAAACTCAAAGTCCTGGTATGTTTGCTCCGAGATACTTTGAAGTGTTTTTTCTATGTACCTTTCGGCTTGGTAAGTTACAGTAATGATGCTAAGTTTAGGCATATCAAAAGTCTAACGAAAATCTGTTTCGCTCTAAAATTTTAGACAAAATTACCTGCTTAATCTGATGAAACCATGTATTTTTGTTACATTTTAGATTTTTTTTCAAAATAGTATATTTAAAACAACACGTAATGAACATCACTTTCCTTATCCGTACAGCTAAATGGTTTCAAGATACCTTTGATTCTGTGGTTTCTTTGGGGAAAATGGTGTTTTTGTCTAGGTCTGTAATGGCGCCTCCGAACATTTCAGGCAAAACGTGTCTTGTACTAGGAAATGGACCTTCACTTTCCTACGCACTTCGAGAAGAAAAAGAGTTTCTTGCATCTTTTCCATTAATCGCTGTAAATCTATTTTCATGTACCCCTGAATTTTCTGAATTGAAGCCAGCGTATTATGTTCTTCTCGATGGTGCCTTCGCTGATGAGAACCACGTGAACGGAAAAAGGGGGCTTGATGGTCTCATTGAAAATACGAAGTGGCCTATTCAATTACTTGTACCTCAAACTTTCAAAAAGTCAGCTTATTTCAAGCGACAAGTTGATCAAAATACATTTATCCACGTAGTTTTTTTTAATTACACTATCTTTGAAGGATTTACCCGTTTGAAATGGTTTTTTTTTGATAGAGGCTTAGCTATGCCCCAGTGTCAAAATGTTTTGCAAGCAGCTTTATTTCAAGCTATTCGGATGGGTTTTTCAACAATTTGGCTAACAGGAGCTGATCATACATGGCACGAGGATATTTTGCTTGATGAAAAAAATCAGTTAAAAGTTTTAGATCAACATTTTTACGAGTCAAAAAAGGATATTACCGCATACTTCATCAAAGGAAATCAAAAATCGTCTTACTTAAGTCGTGCTTTTTTATCTTTACATAAAGTATTTAGAGGGTATGAAATACTGTCACAATATGCTGATTACAAGAAAGTTGATGTCGTAAATGCCAGTAAGAGAAGTTATATAGATGTATTTGAAAAGCGAAAAATAAATAATGAATTT
>JBKBRQ010000088.1:0-8366 GCA_046292055.1 Spirosomataceae bacterium
ATGTTTCTTGTACTATTCGTTTATTTACATAAAAAATAGTATGTAA
This sequence comes from Spirosomataceae bacterium, assembly GCA_046292055.1. GTDB lineage: Bacteria > Bacteroidota > Bacteroidia > Cytophagales > Spirosomataceae > CAYNRA01. The sequence goes on from JBKBRQ010000088.1 coordinate 47, forward strand.
GAGACGATGTAAAAAAGGGCCCGCCATTTGGGTATCAGCCGACCATTGATAAGCATGTTTGATTTGATTTGGAATTTGCAAATCACCAATTACCTGAGACTGAAGCCCAAGTGCTACCTCAAAAAGGTAACGCACTGCTGCATCGTGATCTGTGATGAATTCGAAATAAGGTCTTATTTGGTCGGAAGAAATGCATTTTTCCACCGCAAGTAATTTGATTAAATTCTCACCCAATTCCTCATCTCCCATGTAATAGATTTCTGTGCGATTGCACGTCGAAACCAACAACATCTCGTTTAAATCAAAAACTTCGTGTGCTTGGTTTAATAATGCCTTGCACGCTACCTCGTCTAAGGCAATTTGCTCCCGAACGTCTAGCGGTGCAAGCTTATATGAAATCGAAACAACCTTAAATTGATTATTCATTTGTAACTTACCAAAATATATTCCCCAAATATACGGCTCAAAAATCATAGATGATTATGACTTTTGTCACACTTAATAATTTAGAATATTTCTAAATAGATACATTTACTATCTAAAATATCTTTTAAAAATACAAAATTACTTATTTTCATGTTAAACGAAAAAAGTCTTACTTTCAAAATAAGTGTATTATAAAAAAGGGTTTGTAAACCTAAAAAGTTTCCTATTTCATGGCAAAAAATCAAGTTTTTTTTAATTTATATGGCCAACTCTCCGGCTGGCGAATTGTTCTGATTGTTCTCTTATTAGCTATGGGGGGCTTTGTTTTATACTATTTTCGAGAAATAGGCCAATCTCTTGAAGACCGAGAAACAAAATATGCCAAGTTGTATGCAGAAAGTATCCGTTTTTTTATTGAAAAAGACCTAGCGAGTGATTGTGATTACACGTTTGTTCAAGAAGTCTTGATGGCCAACGAAACCGTCCCAAGTATCTTGGTACTAGATGGTTATCCAAGTAATTATGCCAATATCCCTGAACTTGACGACTCCACCTTGACCGAAAACCAAAAAGAACGTTTACTCTACGCCAAAATCAGTGAAATGAATGATGAGCATCCACCCGTTTCCTTTAATCTTGGTGATCGTGTAGGATACGTATACTACAGTAGTTCCTCTATTGTTCGTCAACTTCGCTATTTTCCGTACATTCTATTGGTTACTTTTCTAATTTTTGGGTCTCTCGCCTACATTGCATACAGCTCGGCAAGAAAAGCAGAACAAAATAGAGTCTGGATTGGATTGGCCAAAGAAACAGCCCACCAGCTCGGCACACCTATTTCGGCACTTATGGCTTGGGTGGAAGTACTTCGTGCTTCTCCTGACTTTGACCAGTCTATTGGCGATGAAATAGAAAAAGATATTCATAGACTAGATACGATTACGACTCGCTTCTCCAATATTGGCTCTGTTCCACAATTAAAACAAGAAGTCATTTTCCCGGTTCTTCAAAATACCATCAAATACCTAAGCAGACGTCTCTCTACAAAAGTAATAATAACGGTTCATAACCTCCTGAAAGACTCTGACAGAACCACCGAACTGAATAAACCTCTCTTTGAGTGGGTCATCGAAAATCTTAGCAAAAATGCCGTAGATGCTATGGCTGGGGTAGGAAAGCTAGATATCTTTATTTCGACCAATGCAAAAAACAAAATCGTCATTGACTTTAAAGACACAGGGAAAGGAATAAATAAATTACACATTCGCAAGATTTTTCAACCTGGCTTCAGTACAAAAAAAAGAGGTTGGGGTTTGGGCTTAACGTTGGCTAAGCGAATCATTGAAACCTATCATGGAGGACAATTGTTTGTGTACGAAACAGAAATAGACAAGGGCACCACTTTCCGAATTATTTTACCGTAACATTCAATTAGAAATCACAAGGTCGTTCAAAACGATAACGTCTGTTTCAACCGTATTACTTACATTACCTGCTACATCTTTAACGTATATTTCGAACTTTAAAGAATCACGACGTGGAGTAAATGGATGGGGGAAGTCAATTGAGTAACTCAAAATTCCCTCAATAGGCCCCAAACGACCATCTGAACGGAATTGAGGAAAATACCCTGAATAAGGAATTCCAGGATTGAACTCTTGAAAAACACCGTTGCGTTGACGAAACACACGAACTACATAATTGTAGTCTCCACGTTGTTCTGCAGCTGCTTTTTCTGTCTCACTCAAACCTAAATCGCCGTCACCATCTCGAAAATCAAGCGTGATAATGACGGAATCCTTATTGGCGCCTGTGAATTGGTCAACCCGAATTTCTTTTTCTATCGACCGAAAGGTAATTTCTGGAATAAATGAAAACTCGGGTTCTTGGTAACAGCTTTGAAGACCAAAAAAGGAGCCTGTCAATCCGAGTGCTACCCATTTTTCCCACTTATTTCTATCCAATATTCTTTTAATTTTGTTCATATTATTCTCACTTCTTATGTTTGATTCCTTTATCAAACGTATTTGTAACATAAAATATGGTATTTAGAGACGAACTCAAATCTGCTGTACTTCAATTAAACGCAAACACTACCTCCCACCAATTTGAGGAGTTGGCACTTGAAATATTTTACTATCAAGCAACGACCAATCAAATATATAAGGAGTACTTGCAACATTTGCACGTTCAGCCCACAAAGATTAAACGAATTGATAAAATTCCTTGTTTGCCCATCGATTTTTTCAAATTCCACACCATTGTGAGTGGAGATGCTCTTCCGCAACATGTGTTTGAGAGCAGTGGTACCACAGGGCAAAAAACAAGCCAGCACTTTGTCGCGGACCTACCTTTTTACGAAGCATTGAGCCTAAAAATATTTGAGCAATTCTATGGATCTGTCACAGATTACCATATTCTAGCCTTGCTTCCCTCCTACCTCGAACGAAATAACTCGTCCTTGGTATATATGGTTCAGAGTTTTATGTACAAGTCCTTTTCTCAAAAATCTGGTTTCTATTTACACGATTTACAACGCCTTTTATATGATTTGCGTGATGTTTTAACTGAGCAAAAGAAGGCAAATAAAAAAGTTTTGCTCATTGGTGTGACTTTCGCCTTGCTAGATTTAGCAGAATCAAAGGTAGATTTGTCTTGGTTGTCTGACTATTCTGACACGCTCATCGTCATGGAAACGGGTGGCATGAAAGGGCGGAGAAAAGAGTTAATTCGGGAAGATGTACACCATATTTTAACACAAACGTGGGGCATACCTGTTATTCATTCAGAGTATGGTATGACTGAGTTACTGTCACAAGGGTATTCGCAAGGCCACGGGTTATTTCAATCGGCGCCAAGTATGCGGATTTTATTGAGGGAAGTCAATGACCCGTTTACTTACTTACCGAACTTTGCCATAGGTGAACGTGAAATCAAGGAAAGAAAACGTGCAAAAACTGGGGGAGTTAATGTCATTGACTTGGCCAATATCGACTCTTGTAGCTTCATTGAGACACAAGATTTAGGCGCATACTCTCCTGACTACCAAAGTTTTACAATATTAGGTAGATTTGACCACTCCGATGTACGCGGTTGTAATCTAATGGTTATTTAAACGTATGGAAAATATTTTAAAAAAGTTTTACCAACGATTAGCGAACATCAGCACCAAGAATAAATCTTTGGTGCTCCTTCAATTGGCAAAGCGCTTTTATTTAGACCTCCATTCTTTCCACTATTTGCAAAAAAAACCTTCCTTTTTCATAGTAGAGAACCTTATTTTAGGAAACAAAAAAATATCTCTAACCACCGTCCTTGATCCTCGTGACGGAAAGGCGAACGAAGTAAGTGAACAACTCAAAATTATTACGAAAACACATCAAGTTATCCTAGAAGAGCGGGGATCACATGATTTAAGTGTTGGATTTCCGTTTGTCATGGGTAAATTCATGGATGGAACGGTTGTCAGAGCACCTCTTTTATTCATTCCTGTGCAAATCTGGACAGAAAATAACCAATGGTATATAGCTCGAAAACCTGATAGTTCTTTGCGTCTTAACCAAGACTTTATTTTGGCTTATGGATACCGTAACCAAATTAGTCCACCCGAAGCATTGATAGAAATGAACTTTGAAGATTTCCCGACAGAGGTACTTCCTTTTCTAACTCACCTATACGATTTCCTCAAAGAATCTATACTTGAAATCAACTTCAATCGCGACCTTTTCGAATTACAACTCCAATCTTTTGAGCGCAAGAACATAGAAGAATTAAGACAAGTTTTTGAAACAGGCATATTAAAACTTTTTCCAGAAGCAGTTCTTGGATTTTTCCCACATCATTCTTCTTTTCTAGCTACTGATTATGCTCACTTGCTGAACCAAAGTGAAGCTCTCCCCTCTATAGAAGATTATTTTAAACCGACTGATTATTCGGTTAATAAAATCATGGAGGAAGATTTGTTTTTGGGGTTTCCGGTAGATGCGTCACAAGAAGAAACCATTCGAGAAGTGAAAAAAGGGCAGTCACTAGTTGTAATAGGTCCCCCAGGAAGTGGGAAGTCACAGCTTATCAGTAATTTGATTACAGATTTCACTAGCAGAGGAAAAAAAGTCCTTGTTGTCTGTCAGAAAAAGGCAGCACTTGATACCGTGACATCTCGTTTAACACAAATCGGCTTATCTCCTTTTACTGCCCAAATACATGACCTAAACTCTGATAAATCACAAGTATTCAGACAGTTACAACACCAAATAAATCACATCCAAGAATACGACAAAGCAAATAATCAATTGGATAGTTTGGCACTTGATAAACAATTTACTTGGACAAGTCGGCGTATCCAACAAATAGAAACGGAACTTGGCAACTTCAAAACGGCTCTTTTTGATACATCTTATTGTGGCAAATCTATCAAAGAACTGTATTTAAACGTACGAAACTCAGCGGTTCTTCCTCTCAATTCTATCCTTTTTTCTGAGTTTCGAGCAGATGATTTTTCTCTATTTTTAGAAAAAATACGTTCTTTCATTTTTTTCAGAAGCCAGATAGAAACAGCTAATCGACATGCTACTTTTTTTAGAAATTTGCATAAAAATCAATCTGATGAATGGACATCTGAAACAGAAACTGAATTGATTCATCAGATTCAATCCTACAGCCACACATTTGCCTTATTAAAAGAGTACACACTTCAAAAAAATATACACTTTACAAAAGAATTACCTTTTGTTCTACGAAGTTGGATTCAAATCATTGAGCAAGTAGATAACTCGTTAAAAGAGAGTACTTTCCAGCACTTTACAAAAGATAATCCGCTCATTACAAGTGAATTAAAGAAAAAATTACGTACGTGTATCTCACTTTCCAAAGATATACAGATTTTAGTACAAGCTTCTCTTATTATCTCACCGAAACACCTTGACACATTACAAAATGCACTTACAAGAGCAGAAAAACGAGCCCAAATCTCACTAATAGGGAAACTCATTTTCAAATGGATAAATCATGCTGAATACGTTCTTTTAAAAGAGTGGTTACCTCCAAAATGGACACCTGAAAGCTTCGAGAATTTACGTAAACGTATTGAACTTACAAACATGTACCATGCTCTCTATCAAGAAATTACAGAAGATAAAATTGAATTCAGACCTAACTCAATTGCCGATTTTGAACGCTTAATAAACGCAGAAAAAATTCGAACGAAGTGTAAAAAAATAATACAAAATACAGAACTAACCGGATTGCAAAAGCTTATTTGTTCATTTACTTCTTTGGTGGAATTAGTCAATTGGAATATAGAGTTGACAGCAAAAAACAGTGCCTGGGAAGATGTAAAAAAAGGAGCTTCTTTGTTATCTGTAGAGCAATGTACCTATATTGAATCTGTTCATTTAGCTGATTTACAAGAGGCAATACCACATAATTTACCTTGGGTTGCAGAATTACACCGCGTCTCAAAAACACTAAAACGAAGTGAACTAGCCCTTCTTGAACTTGTCGACAATGCAACAGAACCTAGCCAATGGCTCGAACACTTGCAACAGAGTTGGTGTATGTTTTGGATTAACCGAATCGAAACACAAGTACCTATTTTACAGGGAGTTACTTCAAAAAAAATACAATTTTTAGAAGATGAACTACAGGTTTTACTTCAAAAAAAAGAAGAAATAAGCCAAGATAAAATCCGATTGGCATTGCGGGAACAAGCATGTTTTGCACTTGAAAAGAACCGATTAAACCATCTTGTAAGTTACCGCGAATTGGGACATCAGGTTGGAAAGAAAAGGCAAACATGGCCTTTAAGGAAGTTGATGGACGTATTTTCAGAAGATATACTCAAACTCATACCTTGTTGGTTGACTACGCCAGAAGTAGCGGCCGGGCTCTTTCCTATACGAGATAAACAACCACTTTTTGACCTAGTTATTTTTGATGAAGCATCCCAATGCCCTGTAGAACAAGGGCTCCCTTTGATACTTCGCGGAAAACAAACAGTTATCACAGGTGACCCAAAACAACTCCCTCCCTTTGATTTGTATCAGGCTCGAATCGAACATGAGTCGGAAGACAACGTATTTCTCGAAGTTGAATCTTTATTAGATGCAGCCTCTTTCCTATTTCCGCAGTTGCAGTTAAACGGACATTATAGAAGTCAATCCATTGAATTAATACAGTTTTCTAATCACTATTTTTACGACAATAAACTTGAGCTAATCCCTGATTACCAATTGGTTAAAAGTAAAGAAAAGACATTATTTTACCGTAAAGTTCCGGGAGTTTGGGCGAATAATCAGAATGAAAGAGAAGCAGAAGAAGTATGTAACCTAGTACAAGAAAAGTGGTTAGAAAACCCAGAGCAGCACATTGGGGTAATTACGTTTAATCACACACAGGCCCAACTTATTGAGAAAAAGTTGGAGAAATTACATTTTCCCTCTCACTTTGTCCGTGTAAAAAACATTGAAAATGTACAAGGAGATGAATTTGATATTGTCATTTTCTCGATTGGTTATGCACCAAATATGCAACAAAAAATGGCAAATCATTTTGGAAGTTTAAGCATGCTAGGAGGTGAAAAACGCTTAAATGTAGCGATTACCCGTGCAAGAAGACAACTCCATGTTATCACTAGCATTGAGCCGGGAGAATTGCAAATAGACCAAACAAAAAACGAAGGTCCCAAACTTTTAAAGGCTTTCTTAGCTTACGTTCTAGAGGTAACTACCCAAGAGTATTCCACCGTCAAGAAAGTCTCTCCCAATACACTCGCGTATCATTTAGCACAAGAGGATGCATCTATGCACTTCTCCCCGTTCCCATTTAGTGACTTAATCGTTCATGAAGAAGGAGAGAATTTATCACTCGTTCTAACAGACGACAATTTGTACTATTCTATGAAAAGTACGAAACAAGCGCATGGTTACTTTCCCCTGTTACTTCGCAAAAAAAACTGGGAATTTACGCGAAAATGGAGTCGTAGTTTAACCAATTTTATTAAATAGACAAAGAAGAAGTACGGCTTTCTAAGATAGTTGGAATTGTAACCGTCCGGTAATCCTTTCCTTTGGATTTTTTTTCGATAGTATCTAATAATAGCTCCGCAGCAGTTTGGCCGATATCAAGGGCGGGTTGAACAATGGTAGAGAGCGGTGGGTCAAGGAGATTAGCAACTTTGAGGTTGGTAAATCCAATAAAAGCTACATCTTGCGGAATACGTAAACCACTTTCTTTCACAGCCGCGAAGCATGTGAGTGCAAGGCGATCACTTGCTGTAAAAAAAGCATCTGGTTTTTTATCTTGAATCAACTGCCGAACAGCACGGTGACCTTCTTCTGAACCAAAACCACAGTATTTCACCAACTCATCATCATACGGAATTTGGTATTTTTCCAAGGCTGCTTTGTATCCAGCAAGTCGTTCAATTGTAATCGACAATAAAGGAGGTGAAGTTATATGTGCAATTTTTTTACGTCCTGACAAAATCAAGTGTTCTGTTGCCATAAATGCTCCTTTGTAGTTATCAGCAACTACCTTGTGGCCGTCTACGTTTTCGGGAACACGATCAAAAAATACAACAGGAAAATTTTCCTTTTCTAGGTCTTCAATATGTTTTACGTCCGATGTATTTCCAGACAATGAGATGATAAGCCCATCTACTTTACGAGCTATAACATGTTGAATATTAACAGCTTCTCTCTCAAAGGACTCATGACTTTGAAAAATCACAACATGATATCCACGGTTGTATGCGATAGCTTCGATGCCATTGATAGCTTGTGAGAAAAAGTGATTGGCAATTTCAGGTACAATGACACCGATGGCACGACTTCTGTTTTCCTTTAAACTCAGCGCAATCGGATTGGGGCGGTAATTCACAGATTCCGCATATTCT
>JBKBRQ010000088.1:8376-11249 GCA_046292055.1 Spirosomataceae bacterium
AGTTTCGGGACTAATTTCGTAGCTCCCACGCAACGCCCTAGAAACCGTAGAGGTGGACACTTGTAGCGCCTTGGCAATATCTTTGATGGTAACCGCTTCCAATATCTAACAGGGTTTAATCTAAAAAATCGTATCTGTAAAGATAGACAATCTTCCCAAAATCACGCTATTCTATTCTTCGGATAATTTCAAGCACACATTTGGTATCGTTCCCGACATCGTTTGCATAAAAAAATACCATAAAATATTTGTTTTGTCATACTTTATTCTGTCATATTTAAGAAATATATTACCCCAAAAACTCCATGTTTTCATTTGATTTATCTTCAAAAATCGCTTTGGTCACCGGTTGTAATCGAGGAATAGGCCAGGCGATGGCTATCGGCTTGGCACAAGCAGGCGCTGATGTCATCGGTGTCTCTGGCAACATGCCTTTATCCAGAAGTAGCACACAGTTGGCTATTGAACAGCTTGGACGCCGCTTTTTCCCTTACCAATGCGATTTCTCTGACCGCACTTCACTTTATTCTTTTATTGAAAAAGTACAAGAAGAACACCCAGTAATTGATATTTTAGTCAACAATGCGGGAATAATTCAACGTGCACCTGCAGCAGAACATCCTGATTCATTTTGGGACCAAGTTTTGCAAATTAATTTGGATGCACCTTTTATTTTAACACGGGAAATTGGAAAAAAAATGATTGAACGTGGCGCTGGAAAAATCATATTTACAGCATCTCTACTTAGTTTTCAAGGCGGTATACTTGTTCCAGGTTATGCAGCAAGTAAAGGAGCAATTCAAAGTATCGTCAAATCATTTGCAAACGAATGGGCCGACAAAGGTGTGCATGTCAATGCCATCGCTCCAGGTTACATTGCCACAGACAATACAGAAGCATTACGCAACGACCCCGAAAGAAGCAAGTCTATTCTAGCTCGTATTCCAGCAGGTAGATGGGGAATCCCTGAAGACTTTGCAGGCCCTATCGTTTTTTTAGCTTCGGATGCTTCCAATTACATCCACGGCACGACTCTCTTGGTAGATGGCGGCTGGATGGGTAGATAACTTAAACTTCCTTTGTACCTTATTTAATTATCATCATGACTACACGATACGAAACAAATCCAAACGACTTCAAAACATACACAACAGAGCAACTTAGATCTAATTTTCTTGTCGAAACGCTCTTCCGTTCAGAAGAAGTTACGCTTACTTACACACATTACGACCGACTTATTTTTGGAGGTATCATGCCTTGTCAACAGTCCATTATATTCCCGAATCCAATTGAAATCAGGAGTGCCTATTTTCTCGAAAGACGTGAAATAGGATTTATTAATATTGGGGGAGTCGGAACAATTACTGCCGATGGTCAAGAATTTGAAATGGAAAAGCTAGGTGCTATTTATCTAGGAAAAGGGACACAAACGATTTCTTTTTCGTCTGTTGACCACACAAACCCAGCCCTCTTTTTCTTCTTGTCTGCACCTGCACATCATACCTATCCAAATGCTAAACTGAGTAAAGAGGAGGCATCTCCGGTTGTGATGGGAAGTTCCGAAACAGCCAATCATCGTATCATTTATAAGTATATTCATGAAGGAGGTATGGCGAGTTGTCAGTTAGTAATGGGACTAACCGTACTCCAAAAAGGAAGTATTTGGAACACCATGCCAGCACATACACACGACAGACGAAGTGAAGTCTATTGTTATTTCGATGTGCCCTCAGAGCAAGCTATTTTACATCTAATGGGACAACCTACAGAGACACGGCCACTTTGGGTACACAATCACCAAGCCATTATTTCACCTCCTTGGTCTATACATTCTGGTGCAGGAACAGCGCATTATTCTTTTATTTGGGGAATGGCTGGAGAAAACAAAGATTTTACAGATATGGATTTCATTCCTATTACCGCACTGAAATAAATAAATTATTTACCTTTCGAACACATTTATTCATCCCTTTCAAATGAAAAAAAATTTGCTCTTGCTAGTAGCTCTCGCACTACTTGGCAGTTTTCAGCTAAAATCGGTAAAACAACGGATATTCCTTATCGGAGATTCGACCATAGCACAGAAAAAGGCTATCGATGCTCCAGAAACGGGTTGGGGACAACCTTTCCAACATCTTTTTACTGAAGCCGTAGAAGTGCATAATCATGCTGTAAATGGTCGCAGCACGAAGAGTTTCCGTACATTAGGACATTGGAAAACCGTTTGGGAACAATTACAACCTGGCGACTATGTATTCATTCAATTTGGGCATAACGACAGCAAAGAGTCCGACTCAACCCGCTATGCAGCGCCCCAGACGGAATACAAAAAGAATTTGGAACGTTATATTCGTGAAATACAAGCCAAAGGTGCAGTACCCATTTTGGTGACCCCCGTCATGCGTAGGAAGTTCAATGACCAAGGTATTTTTGTAGACCAACATGGCGAATATCCATCTGTTGTACGACAAATCGCTGCTGCACAAAACATTACCTTAATTGACCTCCATAAATCCAGCCAAGCCATCATTGAAAAACAGGGAGTCACAGGTTCAAAGAAAATGTTTATGCACTACCCTGGCGGAATTTTTCCCAAATTTCCCAAAGGTATTGAAGATAACACACATTTTTCGCCCTATGGTGCACAATTGATTGCGAATGCTGTTGCTGCAGAACTTATGAGTCTCACACATCCACTACGAAACTTCCTTCGAAAATCCGTATATCCAAGCCAATATGAGTACCAATTACCAGTTACATACGAACCATATTTTCGAAAAGACACCTTTGCCATTACACGATACGGTGCCGTTCCAGACGGGCAAACCTTGAACACCAAGGCAATTCAACAAGCTATTGACCAAGCCAGTGCA
>JBKBRQ010000008.1:0-31631 GCA_046292055.1 Spirosomataceae bacterium
GTTTGGGTTTTGTCAATAAAATGGACCGTTCTGGTGCGGATTTCTTGAACGTAGTGAAGCAAGTAAAAGAAATGCTAGGTAGCTATGCAGTTCCGCTTCAGTTACCTATCGGAGCCGAAGAAAATTTCCGTGGTGTAGTTGACCTAGTTAACTTCCGTGGTATTGAGTGGAATGAAGAAGACAAAGGGATGACTTTCAAAGAAGTGCCAATCCCAGAAGATATGGTAGAAGAAGCTACAGAATGGAGAGAGAAACTTCTTGAAGCTGTTGCTGAATTTGATGAATCTTTGATGGAGAAATACTTCGAAGATCCAAACTCTATCACTGAAGACGAAATTTTGGCCGCTCTTCGCGCAGCAACAATCAGCATGAAGATTGTTCCTATGCTTTGTGGTTCATCTTTCAAAAATAAAGGTGTTCAAACGATGCTTGACTATGTAATGGGAATTTTACCTTCTCCATTGGATAGAAAGGCAATCAAAGGTACAGACCCAAGAACTGGCGAAGAAATTTTCCGTCAAGCAGATGCTACACAACCGTTTGCAGCTTTGGCGTTCAAAATTGCTACGGATCCATTTGTAGGTCGTCTTTGCTTTATCCGTTCATACTCTGGTACGCTTCCTTCTGGTTCTTACGTATTGAATAACCGTTCTGGAAACAAAGAGCGTATTTCTCGTATCTTCCAGATGCACGCCAACAAGCAAAATCAAATTGACCAATTAGAAGCGGGTGATATCGCGGCAGTAGTTGGTTTCAAAGATATCAAAACAGGAGATACTTTATCTGATGAGAAGCACCCAATCGTTTTGGAATCAATGGTATTCCCAGAGCCAGTTATCGGGTATGCGATTGAGCCGAAGAAAACAGCCGATCAAGATAAATTCTCGAATGCGATTACGAAATTAATCGAAGAAGATCCAACACTTCAAGTAGAATCGAACGAAGAGACAGGTCAAACTATCATTCGTGGTATGGGTGAACTTCACTTGGAAATCATCATTGACCGTATGCGTCGTGAATTTAAAGTAGAAGTAAACCAAGGTGCACCTCAAGTAGCGTTCAAAGAGGCACTTACGAAGAACTTCGAACACCGTGAAGTATACAAGAAACAAACGGGTGGTCGTGGTAAATTTGCCGACATCGTATTCGAAATCGGACCACGTGACGATCACGAAGAAGGAAAAGAGAAAAAAGAAGGTTTATTATTCGTTAACCAAATCGTGGGTGGGGTAATTCCAAGAGAATTTATTCCTTCTATCCAAAAAGGATTTGACGAAGCGATGAAAGCGGGTCCATTAGCAGGTTATCCTTTGGATTCAATGAAAGTTCGTTTGTTCCACGGTTCATTCCACGATGTCGATTCAGATGCATTCTCTTTTGAGATGGCAGCGCGTATCGGTTTCAAAGAAGCGGCTCGTCAAGCAGGTGCGAAATTACTTGAGCCAATCATGGCACTTGAAGTTATCACACCAGATGAGTACACAGGACCTATCACAGGTGACTTAAACCGTCGTCGTGGTATGATGAAAGGGATGGATACAAAAGCAGGTTCGCAGGTAATCAAAGCGGATGTGCCTTTATCTGAACTTTTCGGATATGTAACGGACTTGCGTACGATTACATCAGGTCGTGCAACTGCTAACTTGACATTCTCGCATTATGACTTTGTTCCTCAGAACATTGCAGATGCAGTTATGAAGAAAGAGAAGTAATTCTTTTTTAGAGTATAGATTTTAAAGCGGATATAGCCAATGGTTATATCCGCTTTTCTATTGGTACCATGACGAAATCATGAATATCTTTCAAACTCGATGCGAAGATTTTCGAATAATCAAACTCCCCTCCACGACATGTTGTGACGGAGTAATAGCCCCCTTTTGATCCATTATCTCTACCAAAATTTGAGCTGCTAACACACCAATTTGATGAGGGAACTGATGAAAAACGGTCAGAGAAGGTTCAATCCATTCAGCTAACAATTCGTCCCCAAAGCCTACAAAAGCAATATCATAAGGAATATTTTTACCCATTTTTTTTGCTTCAAACATCATTTCAATCGCATTTTGATAAAAAATACCAAATACTCCATCCGGTGGATTAGGCAGCCGCATCCAATCTTTGATGGCTTCTACCGAACATTCTGACGAAAAATCACCCACTTTTACCAGAGCATCATCGTATGGAATATGGTATTTAGCAAGAGCTGTTTTATACCCTTCTAAGCGTGCCTGACAAATATGAAGGTCCGGTGGCCCAAGTAGGATAGCAATTCGTTTGCATTGCTGCTTCACCAAATGTTCCACTAATTTGAAACTACCTAGAAAGTCCTGCTGAACAACCTTCGGGGTTGGTAATTCATGTGCTACCCTATCAAAATGCACAATGGGCATTCCTCTCTCTGTATGCAATTTGAGAGAATCAAAGTTACGTGTTTCCAATGAGTGGCTAATCAAAAGACCATCTACCCGACTCGCCACCAATGCTTCAATATTTTCTTGTTCAATGATTGCTGATTCATCAGACTGGCACGTCATGACTCGGTATCCCGCTTGGCTAGCTACTTGTTGAATACCTGCAAGCACACTTGAGAAAAAAGGTCGAACAATGTTAGGAACTACAACACCTATGGTATTTGACTTGCCTCTGTGTAAACTTTGAGCTAATAAATTAGGCTTGTAGTTCAGTTCCATAGCCACTTTTAATATAACCTTTCGTGTTTCGGGATTGATATCAGAGCGGTTATTCAGGGCTTTGGAGACTGTAGAGGGGGAAACACCTAAGCTAGAAGCGATATCGAGGATAGTTGGTTGCCATTTTCTCTGAGCGGTTGCTTCTATTTTAGGTTTATTCGTAAAATACAAAGCACATTCCTTACAATGAAAGCGCTGTTGTCCACGGATAAATCCAGCCTTCACAATGTGGTCTACTTGTTGGCATTTGGGGCATTTTTGCATTGTACAAATTGAACTTTTCTAATTTTAATTACTCTAATTCCAGTATACATTTACGAAGCGAATACATAACTAAACGACAAGAAAGTGATTTCGAATTGCAAAAGCCAAACATATCGAAATCCTTTTCGAAAATGTTGTCGATTTATTTCGAAAAGAATACGTGTCAAAATTACGTTTAATTATTTGCAATCTCCCTTTCCGTGTACAAGATTCGATTATGTATGAAGAATATACGCTTCTTTGATCGTACACCGCAGCCACAAATCATTGTACTATTTAAAGAATATATAGTATTCATATTAGCAAACTTATCGAATCAATCATCCTATAACACGCTAACCAATTAGATTATGAGGAAAAAAATCTATGCACATCTGTACTCTACAGGGAAACAGTTACTCACCCTTCTGTTTTTCTGTACACAAGTATGGGGCCAGGCACAAACAGGTGTTTTACGTGGCCAAGTAACAGAGGAGTCAGGAGATGCGATTGCCGGAGCGACCGTATCTGTCAAAGGTTCCACGCGAGGGACATTCACGAATGGTGAGGGGAAATACGAAATTTCAGCTAATGTTGGTGAAACGCTTGTTTTTTCATTTGTTGGTTTTACAAGCAAAGAATATAAAATTTTACCTGGTGTGTCTGTTCATAACATTTCCCTAGCCACTTCTAGCCAAGCCTTGGAAGAGATTGTGGTTGTGGGATATGGTACACAGAAAAAGCGAGATGTAACGGGTTCTGTAGTATCTGTGAATGAGGCTACTTTACGGGAAGTCCCTGCAGCAAACTTACAACAAGCCTTGCAAGGGCGTGCGGCGGGTTTAGAGATTCAGCGAGTAGGAAACCAACCAGGCGCTGGTGCACAGATTCGTATCCGGGGGATTCGGTCGATTAGCGGTTCCAATGAACCATTATTAGTTCTAGATGGAATTCCTTACGAAGGGTCATTGAATGATATCAACCCTGCTGATATTGCTTCCGTAGATGTCTTGAAAGATGCGTCAGCGACTGCAATTTATGGTTCACGCGGGGCGAATGGCGTTATTTTGTTAACTACCAAAAAGGGTAAAAGTGGCGCTACTCGGGTGGCTTACAGCGGTTACCATGGCGCTGGACAGATAGCTAATAAATTTCCTACCTATAATGCGGAAGAATACCAAGCAATGCGAAACATTTCGACTTGGGGAAATGGATATATGCCTGATGAGCTTGTCGGTATTGCACGTGGGACAGATGTGAATTGGCAAGATTTGATGTATAAATCATCCTTTCGGACAGAACATAACCTCAGCCTTACCGGTGGATCCGATAAAAGTACATTTGCATTGGGAGGTGGTTACTACAAAGAAAACACAGTCTTACCTGGTGAGGACTTCACACGTTATACCTTTCGAGCAGCCATTGATGGAAGTGTTGGCAAAAGAATTAAGATAGGTTTATCTACCCAAAACATCTTTAGTTACTCCAATGGTTCACAATTTGTATCAGGCTCACCCCTATTTCGTATGATGGCCATGTCGCCATTGGTGAGTCCATATTTCGATGATAACACCTTGAACCCAACTCCCTGGGGTAATATCGATGATTTGAACGGCAATGGCCGGTATAGTCCATTGATGCTACTTACAGAAAATCCCGGCTGGATTGACCGTGTTCGTCGGATTCGTACCTTTAACAGTGCATATGCTGAAGTAGAAATTTTAGATGGCTTAAAATATCGAGCAAACTTAGGTGTCAATTTCGCTCAGCAGTTCAATGGCACATTTATACCACAAGATAGACCATTACAGCCTAGCTTTTTTCGGGCAGGACAAGGAAACACAGCTCGGATAGGAAATGGCGAAACCAATGGGTATACTTTAGAGCATATACTTCAGTACGATAAGCGTTTCAAAGAAAATCATACTATTTCGGCTACGGGTCTATACTCTTTCCAGCGTTCACAATCTTTTGACAATTTTATTCAAAAAGATTCGATTGCCGAGGACTTCGTGAAATTTTACAACTTGGCTTTATCTACACCAATTACTTCCAGAAATACCTTTTTAGGTGGTGGTGAGTCGAGTTGGGGATTAATCTCGTACATGGCACGATTAAACTATTCATTCCGAGAAAAGTACTTATTGACGGCTACGTATCGTCGGGATGGTTCATCTCGATTGGCACCTTCGAATCGCTGGTTTGACTATCCGGCTTTCTCGGCGGGTTGGTTACTGAGTGAGGAGAGTTTCATTCGTTCAATCAAAGAAATCAATCTCTTAAAACTACGTGTAGGATGGGGTAAAACGTCTAATCAGGCGATTGGGCCCTATCAATCATTGGGTCTAGTGAACAATTCCAATGGGCTAGGCGCAGGTTCTACAGGTGGGAATATCACTCGGTACAACTTTGGACCGACTATAGTGACAGGATATAATGTTGTCACCTTACCAAATCCGAATTTGAGTTGGGAATTTACCAACACGTTGAATGTCGGCTTAGACTTTGGTCTTTATCGGGATCGTATTTCGGGTAGTTTAGAGTTTTATACTAGCCGTACGAAAGACATCCTCTACAATGTCAGTTTACCTGTCACGTCGGGGGTAGCAGGTGCGTTTTTAACGAACATTGGCGAAATGTCGAACAAAGGATTTGAGTTTACCTTAAATACCCAAAATATAATCAGTAAATCAAATGGCTTTACTTGGACGACGGAGCTGAACCTATTTAGGAATACGAATAAACTATTAGCTTTGACATCTGGCGTTACACAAGACATTGGTAGTCAGCTATTTGTTGGCTATTCTATGACATCGATTTATGACTTCAAGAAACTTGGTATATGGCAAATTAGTGAGGCTGAAGAAGCCGCTCGTTACGGGTCGTCTCCTGGCCAAATTAAATTAGCTGACATAAGTGGTCCCGACGGTATTCCAGACGGACGGATTGATGCAACCTATGACCGGAGCGTTATTGGAAATATGGATGCCAAGTTACAAGGGGGATTAACGAACCGGTTTACCTACAAAGGATTTGATTTTTCAGTGGTAACATTTGCTCGTTTCGGGGGCAAGCTCGTCAGTCAATTACATCAACCATTTGGAAACTATTTGACGGTATTAGATGGTCGCCGAAATGAAATCAAGGTTGATTATTGGACACCGACAAACCCGACGAATTGGTTCCCTATGCCACAGGCTGCGATTAGCCCAGTGAGTGATGCTTGGCGGACTTTGGGTTATTACGATGCCTCTTTTCTAAAAATCCGAAGTATCAATATTGGATATACATTCTCTCCACAATTCATCCAAAAGGCACAGATACAGAACATACGTTTGTACGGCGTAGTAGATAATGTAGCTACCCTATTTTCGCCTTTCTTTCGCCAAACAGGTGTAGACCCCGAGGGGACAGGCCTAGGTAATCAGGGAGTTGCAAATCCGGGGAATATCCGGGCGAATAACGCAGGAAATGGCGCCTTGACAGTTGGCCTAGGAACACCTATGCGCCGCACGTTTGCAATGGGAATCAACTTAACATTATAATATTTTGACGATGAAAAAATGGCATAAAAATATAGCACTTGTCATGATTGCTGGCATGAGTTTAACAGCATGTAAAGAAGATGAATTTCTTCGAGAACAACCGTACACAGTCTTCAGTGTAGAATACTTCAAGACAGCATCTGGATTTGAGAACGGCATTCACTCTATTTATTCAGGACTTCGATTTTTGTGGGGGCCTGAAGGCATGGTGTCTTTGGGTTCAGTAGGCACAGATGAATGGGCATTAGCAGAACAAGCAAGAGCTGGTTCTCCGGGTTTTGCATTAACACTCGGAAATTACTCGCTCGATGCTGCGAACGGCGCTTTGCTAACCCCTTGGAACCGTAGTTTCAATAACATTAATTTAGCTAATGCCTTGATAGGATTTGCCCCAGAAGTTGCTATTCCAGAGGCAACCAAAAGTCGCTTGGTAGCCGAAGCTCGTTTTATTCGAGGATTATATTATCTCAATTTAGTACAACAATTCGGCGCTGTCCCTCTGGATTTAGGTTCAGGAGAATTAAAATTCAACCAGTCTCCTTTCCAAGGGTTTAATCGGTTGAATCACCAAGAGTTATTGGCAAAAAACTACGAAGCAATCATTGCTGATTTCCAATTTGCGGTAGAAAACCTACCGGACCGTCGGCCTACAGGCGCCTTTCGGGCAGCGAAAGGCGCAGCATTGCATTTGCTTGCTAAAACGTATATTCAAAGAGGATATTCCACAGCAAAGCAACCCACAGACTTTGAGCGTGGTTATCAAGTAGCCACCGAATTAATCAATAATCGTTCGCGATATGGCACTGAGCTACTCGCCCACTTTGCCGACGTATTTAAGCCGGGTAATGACTATAACCAAGAGATTCTCTTCTCGATTGAGCGAGTACCAGGGAATTTTGGTGCAAATGAAATTGGTACACCCAATAGTATTGGAGCAGGAAAAGGGACAGATGCACACAATGATTTTTGTGGGGACTACACCAACGTTCGTGCTCCTTTGGCTAGTTCATCATTTATTCCAACCTCTACACGTGCCATTCCTTATGGCCGTCCTATTCGTCGATTCTGTCCTACTCCATGGGCCTATTTTGAAGCATTTTCGGATAAGACCAATGATTCTCGTTATGACGGCTCGTTCCGGACGATGTACTATGCCACCACTACGACAGGGCCATGGGTTGCTACTTTAGTAACTGCCAACGGATTGGTTACCTCAACAGATACCGCATTTATTGCTGCACATACCAATGCACAAGCAGACTCCTTAAATGCCTTACGGAATCCAGATGGTACTCGTCGGTTGAAATACCGCGTCGTGGCTCCTCGGGAATTTTATTTCATTGGTGGCTCTATTGATCCAAATCTAACACGTAACTATTACCCCAGTTTAAGTAAGTTTGAAGATTTGCAAAACATTGATGCCAACAACCAAGCCACCCGCCCGTTTCCAGTTGCTCGATTAGCGGAAACATATTTATTAGCAGCAGAAGCCGCTTTACAGACAAATCGAATCAATGAAGCACTCCAATTCATTAATGTTATAAAAACTCGTGCTGCTTATCGTCCTGGACTTTCGGCAGCCACAGTGGCTGCACGAGCAGAGCGTATCCAAGTTAGAAATACGACTGAGATTACCCTCGATTATATCTTAGATGAGCGGACTCGAGAGCTAATGGGGGAGTGTATGCGTTGGCCAGATTTAGCGACAAGAGGCAAGCTGCTAGAACGTGCCAAAAAGTATAATACAGATGTGGCTGCCAATATCAAAGATTTCCATGTTTTGCGCCCAATACCTCGGGAACAACTCGATAGAACAGAAGACCCAGACAAAGCAAAATATCAAAATCCAGGCTATTGATTTTATTGAAACAAGAAAAAATATGAAGATGAACTGGAAAATTATCACCCTAGGATTTTTAGCGATGCTCTCAGTAGTAAGTTGCCAAATAGACCCAGAAGTCGGAATCCTGAATACAAGCTCGTACGGAGACGATAGTACGCCACTCAAAGATGCCTTTGATTTTCCCATTGGCACAGCTGTTGGCTACTCACCTTTGATGAACGAGCCGAGCTATGGAGAAATCGTACAACGAGATTTTGACATAGCTACCTTGGAGTATCACATGAAACACGGTGCTATTGTACAAGGAGATGGCTCCTTAAACTTTGCACGTGCAGATGAAATTTTAGCTAAGCTTGGGAATAAAGATGTATTTGGGCATACATTAGCTTGGCATGCCAATCAGAATGCTGGCTATTTAAAAACCTTCGCTGGGATTGTGGTTCCGGCTGCAGAAGAACTAGTGGCAAACGGAGGGTTTGAGCAAGGTACTGGCACTACATTCAGTAATTGGTCAGTCTTTAATACTGGCAATCCTGCAGGTACGAGTACGGTAACAACAGGCTCAGGAACCAATGAAGTACGCAGTGGGACGCGTTCTATGAAGGTAATAAATCCAATTGGCTACCCTGGGTCTCAGTGGCGTGTTCAAGTTGCGAGTGATTTTATCAATACAGTAGCTGGCGAATCATACACCTTTTCGTATTGGGTGAAAGCCCAATCACCGGGAGGCTCCATTCGGTTATCTACAGGAACTGAAGGTGGCGGAGGCCCACAATATCAAGGAGATCAAACCATTGGGACTAGTTGGCAGCAAGTAACTTGGACAATCGTTGCAAATTCACCTCGAACTCGGGTCTTATTTGACTTGGGTCAAGCGGCAAATACCTATTTTATTGACGATGCTAGTTTCAAGGTTGTCGTTCAAGCTCCTGGGGGTGCTCAAATCCGAAATAAAGTAGATGAAGCTTTACGAACATTTATTGTTGGAACTGTAAATAAATACAAAAGCCGCGTGAAGGCTTGGGACGTAGTGAATGAGCCCATTACTGATGCGGGTCAATTACGGAACAACGCTAATTCACCAGCTCCTACTAATGCGAGTGACTGGTTTGTATGGTCTGAATATCTTGGCTTTGATTATATTCTAAATGCGTTTAAATATGCTGCTGAAGCAGATCCAACGGCTGAATTATACATCAATGATTATAATTTAGAAACACAGCCTGCAAAACTAGATGCCATGATTGAATTGGTACAACGCGCACGAACTGCCGGGGCTAAAATTGATGGAATAGGCACGCAGATGCACATTTCATGGAGGACTTCTCACGCAAGGATAGAAGAGCACTTTAAAAAATTAGCTGCCACAGGCTTAAAAGTTCGAGTATCAGAACTTGACGTTCGGATGGTTATGTCGAGCCCAGCAGGGCAACCTACAGAACTGCTAAAGGAATATCAAGCAGAAATGTACAAATTCGTTGTAGAAAGCTACATTCGAAATGTGCCACCAGCTCAACGGGCAGGAATTGCCGTTTGGGGTATCAATGATGCGAACAGTTGGCTATATGATGGTGGAAAAGAGTTCCCTCTTTTATTTGATAACAATTATCAGAAAAAGCCAGCGTATGGCGCTATGCTTCAAGCAGTAAAAAATAAGTAAGTCATCAAAATAGGAGTCAGGCTATAAGCTTGGCTCCATATTTTCAGGCATGAAAAAAATTCTTTTCTTTTGGTTCTTTTGGTTTGGAGTTGCCCATGCGCAAAATCCGGTACATTTTTCCGCACTTTCAAATGGTTTTCCATTAGTCCATGACGGGCAAGCAGCTGCTCTTCTATGGGACACACAAGGCGAACCCATGCAAGTGAAGCGTGCCATTGAAGATTGGCGTCAAGATATTGAGCGGGTTTCAGGCCTTCAACCTGAAGTTCTGACAAAACCGACCCGCCGGTTTGTTTTGGTCGGAACACTCGGAAAAAGCCAATGGATTGATCGATTGGTAAAATCAGGTAAGCTCACCACAACCTCTCTAACCGGAAAATGGGAAACCTTTATCCAAACACGCATTGATAAACCTTGGAAAGGGGTGGATGAAATCTACGTCATCGTAGGAAGTGACCCGCGAGGGACAATTTTTGGCTTATATGATTTGTCTGCTGCCATGGGGGTTTCACCCTGGTATTTTTGGGCGGATGTTCCCGTTCAAAAACACCCATCAATTTTCTTAGCCCCCGGCATTTTTACAGCTGGCGAGCCTCAAGTAAAATATCGAGGTATTTTTCTTAATGATGAGGCACCCTGTCTCTCTGGTTGGACCTGGGAAAAAAACGGAGGATTTAACCAAAAGTTATATGGCCGTGTATTTGAATTAATTCTACGGCTAAAAGCTAATTTTCTTTGGCCTGCCATGTGGGGTAATGCGTTCTATGTAGATGATCCCGGAAATGCAGCGTTGGCTGAGGCGTACGGAGTTGTGATTGGAACGTCTCACCACGAGCCCATGATGCGCGCCCATGACGAATGGCGGCGATACGGCAAAAAAGGCCCTTGGGATTATACCCAAAATGATTCGACTCTACGCACCTTTTGGCGAGAAAGTACCGAACAAAGGTATAAATATGATAACATATTTACAATTGGCATGCGAGGAGATGGCGATGAGCCTATGACTCAAGAAACGGCAACAGCTTTACTCGAAAACATTGTAGCGAACCAACGAAAAATCATTGAAGAGGTATCAGGTCGTCCCGCAGAAGAAAAGCCACAAGTCTGGGCATTGTATAAGGAAGTGCAAGACTATTATGACCAAGGCATGCGGGTACCTGACGACGTAACACTCTTGTTATGTGACGATAACTGGGGAAACATTCGCAAATTACCTATTCCTGGTAGTGCACTCAGGAAAGGTGGTTATGGCATTTACTACCATTTTGATTATGTCGGAGGACCGCGAAATTATAAATGGGTGAATACGAATAATCTTGCGCGGGTTTGGGAGCAAATGAGGCTAGCTTACGCCTACGAAGCGAAACAGCTCTGGATTGTCAATGTTGGGGATTTAAAGCCTATGGAAGTACCCATCGATTTTTTCTTGACGATGGCTTGGAATCCACAAGCAATGACAGTAGATAAAATGGAAAAATTTACCACGGAATGGGCTGCAAAGGCCTTTGGTGAAACACATGCTGCGGCGATAGGACGATATTTGACAGATTATATGCAAATTAACTCGCGTATTAAACCGGAACTACTCAATGCCAATACATTCTCTTGGGTTGGGCAGTATTCTGAGTGGAATCGTGTAATTGATGAGTACAAAACATTAGCGATACGTGCACAAAAAACCTATGAAGAACTTCCCTTAGAGTCGAAAGATGCGTATTACCAACTGGTTTTATATCCAATTCTTGCTTGTTCTAATGTCTATGAATTGTACTATACTCATGGCCAACACCTCCAAGCTTGGGCAAAGAAAGATCTTGAAAAGGCAAAATATTGGGCAGACCAAGTAACGTTTCACTTTGATCGAGACCAACAATTAAGTGACTACTTTAACCAAGAGCTCGCAGGCGGAAAGTGGAATCATTTTGCAGACCAAACGCACATCGGCTATACTTACTGGCAACAACCCGAAAAACAAGTAAAACCTACGCTTTTTCCAAAGAAGTTACCCTTTTCATTTTCTAATTCACCGCAGAACAGCCAATTTGAGGTAATTCCACCCACTAACTTTACCGGATTTGTTCAAAACAAACGAGTAGTTAGTTGGGAAGCTACTAAATATAGCAAGGCAGTTGTGGCTGAAGGAATTACATGGGAGCGTATCCCTGGAATTGGTAGAACGGGAGATGGTATCACGACAGAGCCACTAACACACCCTCGTTTACAAACTAACAACTCAGGTGCATATTTGGAATATAATGTATATTTGGCTTTGGAAGATTCTCTTCAGGTAGAAGTACAAACCTCTCCTGTCTTAGCTTTTCGAGAGAATAAAGAGGTTCTTTTGGGTATTTCATGGGATGAGGGTCCTATAGAAACCCTGATTGTATCTCCAGGAAATTCGACGCAATCGTGGGAAAAAATGGTTGCTCAGAATGCCCAAATTATTCGGACAAAACCACAAAAAATGACATTAGGGCAACATCAATTAAAAGTTTGGGCGATTGATCCCGCGGTAGTTATTCAAAAAATAAGTATTCAATCTGGTGAGGTAGCCAGCCAATTTTTAGGCTACCCCGTTGAAGAGCCTATAAAAAAGAAATAAACAAGTATGAAACATACCATGCGTTGGTTTGGGTCCAAAGACCCCGTCTCGCTGTCCAATTTACGGCAAAGTGGTTGTATTGGCGTTGTTACGGCGCTTCATGATATCCCCATTGGAGATGTTTGGAGTATTGAAGCAATAAAACAACGAAAAGCAATCATAGAACAAGGAAATTTGACCCAGACCCCACTTGAATGGCTAGTGGTCGAAAGTCTTCCTGTGCATGAGGATATCAAAAAAGGTCTTCCTTCACGTGAAAGGTACATCGAGAATTACAAAACTTCACTCCGGAATCTAGCCGCTTGTGGTGTGATGACCGTTTGCTATAATTTTATGCCGGTCTTGGATTGGTCAAGAACCGACCTAGCCTTTCCTCTTCCTGACGGTGCTAAAGCGCTTCGCTTTGTTTGGGTAGATTTTGCCGTATTTGACTTATTTATCCTGAAAAGACCTTCGGCAGAAAAAGACTATACGCCTGCCGTGATTCAGGCAGCTACAAGCCGATACCAAGGAATGTCACCCGCTGAAAAACAGTATTTACAAAATACCGTTCTCCTGGGTTTACCAGGTTCCGAAGAAGCATTTTCTCTGGATTCTTTTCAAGAATTATTGGATGAATACCACGCTATATCAGCCGAACAGCTTCGCCAGAACTTACATTATTTTATTCAATCGGTTGCTCCATTAGCTCAAGAATTAGGTATCAAACTCTGTATTCATCCTGATGATCCGCCGTTCCCACTTATGGGTCTCCCGCGCGTTGTCAGCACGCGAAAAGACCTAGAACTTCTGTGGGAGGCTTGTCCAGTTTTGTCCAATGGCATCACGTTTTGTACGGGTTCCTTGGGTGTTCGGGCGGATCAAGACTTAGTCAAAATGGTCCGGGATTTTGGGGAGCGAATTCACTTCTTGCATTTACGAGCGACAAAAAGAGAACAGGAAGACCCCCTGATCTTTCACGAAGCTCGGCATTTGGAAGGCGATGTCGATATGGTGGCCTTAATTCGGGAGGTACTTCTTTGGGAGCAAAAAACAGGTCGGGAAATTCCTATGCGACCCGATCATGGCCATCAAATGATGGACGATTTAGCCAAAACGACCTACCCCGGCTACTCGGCGATTGGTCGAATGAAAGGTTTGGCGGAGCTTCGCGGTATTGAAACCGCTTTGTTACACGTTTTAATTCAACCTACCACATGAAAAAATATCCTATACTCTTTTACTTCATTTTTCTACTAACCTATACAACTCAAGCAGAAGACGGCTATCGTTTGTGGCTTCGGTTTGATCCACATCCACAGGCAGCTCTCTACCAAAAGCAATTTCAATTTTTTCGGAATGAGGCAGGCTCTTCGGCAATCATTCAAACTGCTGAAAAGGAATTAACACGCGGACTTTCAGGTCTACTTGGGCGTTTTCCTTCGTCATCCACTGTTAAACAAGGAGGTGTCGTCTTTCGACGGGATACGCAAGTACCGGCAGATGGCTATAAAATTGTGTCGCAACAAGGGAATCGTATCTTGCACGCTAGCACCGATCGTGGTTTTTTGTATGGCACGTACGCCTTACTAAGGGCAATCCAGACGAATACCCTTACCGCTGAGTTGGCTAGCCAGCCTAGAGTCCGGTGGCGAATGCTTAATCATTGGGACAATGTACTGGGTACCATCGAACGTGGGTATGCGGGATCTTCGCTATGGAAATGGTACGAGTTACCTGAAACTATTGACCCACGCTATGAAGAATATGCCCGAGCAAATGCCTCTTTGGGAATCAATGCGGTTGTTTTGAATAACGTCAATGCAAGTCCTCGATTTTTAACCGAAGCGTACCTTACAAAGGTAAAAGCACTCGCCGATGTTTTTCGGCCGTATGGCATTCAAGTATTCCTTTCCTTGAATTTTGCCTCACCTAAAGTTCTAGGAAAAATGAAATCCTCCGACCCACTCGACCCGATAGTTCAGAAGTGGTGGAAAGAGCGTACAAAGCTAGTGTACCAATATATTCCAGATTTTGGTGGCTATTTGGTCAAAGCCAATTCAGAAGGAGAACCAGGACCGCAAGAATATGGACGGAATCACGCTGATGGGGCGAATATGCTCGCCGAAGCCATTCAACCTTATGGCGGTTTGGTAATCTGGCGGGCTTTCGTGTATGATGCCAATCCAAAAGGTGATCGATTTAAAGAGGCATATCATGAATTTAAACCTTTGGATGGTCAGTTTTTGCCGAATGTGATCGTGCAAGTTAAGAATGGTCCAATTGACTTCATGCCCCGCGAACCCTTCCATCCTCTCTTTGGTGCTATGCCCAAAACCCCCTTAGCCATGGAATTCCAGATTACCCAAGAATACCTTGGATTTTCGACCAACGCTGTATTCCTACCCAGTATGTACAAAGAAGTACTCAATACCGACACCCATGCCAATGGGCCGGGATCTACCGTCGCAAAAGTCATTGATGGAAGCGTTCATGGATACAAGCATACTGTTATGGCTGGTGTAGCCAATACAGGTTCTGACCGAAACTGGACGGGTCATTTGCTTTCTCAAGCCAATTGGTATGGATTTGGGCGGTTGGCTTGGGATCATACTTTGACAGAAGAGCAAATCGCTGATGAATGGATAAAGCAAACGTTTTCAACCAATCCAACAGTAGTGAAAACCATCCAAAATTTGCTGTTAGCATCGCATGAAGTGTATGTCAATTTTACCAATCCCTTAGGCCTTCACCACATCATGGGTGAAGGGATTCACTTTGGACCTCAACCTTGGCTAGAACGAAGTGCACGACCTGATTGGACCTCGATTTACTACCACCGCGCAGATTCTGTAGGTCTAGGATTCGATCGATTGCCAACCACCGGAAATGGAACCATCTCCCTATATCATCCCCAAGTACAAGCACAATGGAACAATCCTGATAAAATCGACTTACGGTATTTAAACTGGTTTCATCATACCCCTTGGACGAAAAAACTGTCTACCGGACGTACTCTTTGGGAAGAACTATGCTACCGATATTACCACGGTGTGGAAGAAGTCGAGGTGCTACAAAAACAATGGAATACCTTGGAAGGGAAGATTGATACGGAGCGGTTTCTGGATGTCAAAGGCAGATTGGCAGTACAACATCGCGAAGCGCTCAATTGGCGCGATGCATGTGTTTTGTATTTTCAAACCTTTGCCAAACAGCCCATTCCTTCACCCTGGACTCCCCCAACACGGACATTAGAAGAAATGAAAGAAATTGTTCGCATTTATCAACTTAGATAACCTATACAAACATGTTACCAATGGAATCAGAACCGATCCTTTTAACTCAAGCATTAGCACCCTCAGTATTTTCTTTGGAAGGAAAACTTGCCCTTATTACAGGTGGAGGAAGCGGCATTGGATTAGAAATTGCACAATGTATGATTCAAGCTGGCGCAACCGTCGTCTTGACAGGTCGGCGGGAAGATATTTTACTCGAATCTACTCAACAATTAGGCGAAAAAGCCCATTATGTGGTCAATGACGTCACGTGTCTAACATCACTAGAACAACTAGTGGAAGAAGTAGAATTAACTTTAGGGGATATTGACATTTTGGTTAATAATGCCGGAATAAATATGAAGAAGCCTGCCTTAGATGTAACCGATGAAGAATTTAACCATATCGTTCAGACCAACCTACATGCTGTTTTTGCCCTGACTCGAACTTGCGCGCGTCGCATGATTGAGCGCCAAAAAGGATCAATCCTCATGATTTCTTCTATGGCTGCCTATTACGGAATCGATCGAGTGGTAGCCTATGCTGCCTCCAAATCGGGTGTAGAAGGAATGGTTAAAGTACTAGCCTCTGAGTTTTCGAAGTTCAATGTACGAGTCAATGCTATCGCTCCGGGTTTCATCGAAACGCACATGATGAAAACTGCCATGTCTAGTGACCCTGACCGCATGCACAAAGCCATGGATAGAACTCCTATGGCACGTTTTGGACAACCCAAAGAAGTGGGTTGGGCAGCAGTATTTTTGGCTTCGGATGCCGCTAGTTATATCACAGGTGTTTCCTTGCCAGTAGATGGGGGAAATTCAATCGGTTTTTAAGTTATGAAATATACTGTTTCGTTTTTTCTACTATTTTGGGCGTTTTCGGGACAAGCCGAAATTCGCCTTCCTAGGGTTATATCTGATGGGATTGTATTTCAGCGAAATCAACCAACATCGATTTGGGGTTGGGCTGATGTAGGCGAAAAGGTTGAAATAACATTAGGAAAAGAAAAATACCAAACCTCCACCGACGCCTCAGGTCGCTGGTCTGTTTCACTGCCAGCTCGTGCCGCAGGTGGGCCTTTTGTCATTCAGCTTAAAGGAAAAAGCCAAACACTCATTTTACGCGATGTATTGTTTGGCGATGTCTGGTTTTGTTCTGGTCAATCCAACATGGTTCTGCCCATGGAAAGGTTGAAAGAAAAGTATCCAAAAGAAATCGCCCAAGCGCAATACCCTACTATCCGCCACTTTTTTGTACCCACTCAAATCGGTCTAACAACTGACATTCCTGCAACTCAATGGAAATCAGTGAATCCAAACGATGTTCTGTCAATGGGTGGTGTGACTTTTTTCTATGCTAGGGCTTTGCAACAAGCTGAGCCGGGTGTTCCTATCGGGATTATCAACGCTAGCGTTGGCGGAACACCAATAGAATCTTGGACAAGTCCGCTAGGTTTAACTCAGTTCCCTGATTTATTGGCGCGTTATCAAAAAAATCAAGATACATTGTGGGTGCAATCGCAACTAAAAGCGAATCGGCTTGGACATTTATCTAGAAATGACTCCGGTCAAAAGGGAAAGTGGACCTCTCCGGATTACATACCTACAGGTTGGAAGACCTTTCAAATACCGGGCTATTGGGAAGACCAAGGAATCAAAGACCTAGATGGCGTCGTTTGGTTTCGACGGGAAGTATGGTTGCCCGACTCGCTTGCTGGAAAAAACGGCAAACTGTTTTTAGGTCGAATCGTAGATGCTGACCAAGCATTTTGGAATGGAGAACTTGTCGGAAATACAACCTATCAATACCCACCCAGGCGCTACACCATTCCAGCAGACTTGATGAAAGCAGGGAAGAATATCTTGGTAGTTCGAGTCGTCAATGAACGAGGGAAAGGAGGTTTTGTACCCGAAAAAAACTACGAATTACAAGTGGGTACCCAACGCTTCGATTTACGGGGAGATTGGCAATATCAAATCGGCGAAGTATTTCCACCGAACATCGACTATCCCGGATTTTCTAGACAAAATCAACCTGCTAGTTTATTCCAAGGTATGGTAGAACCCTTTTTATCTCTGGCTTTTAAAGGTATTTTGTGGTATCAAGGAGAATCAAATGTAGCTCGAGCAGCCCGCTACGGCGATCAATTGAAGGCCTTAATCAAAGATTGGCGTAATCAATTCAAGCAACCTAACCTTCCGTTCTTATATGTCCAGTTAGCCAACTTCCAAGAAGAAACCTTCTGGCCAACCGAAAGCGCTTGGGCAATATTACGCGAAGGTCAACGAAAGGCTTTAGAAGTTCCAAATACTGCCATGGTGGTTGCCATTGATGCGGGAGAATGGAACGACATACATCCACTAGATAAACAAACTATCGGAGAGCGATTAGCGAAAGCAGCTCGAAAATTAGTCTATGGTGATACTATTTTGGCGACTGGCCCAGTGGTTACTTCAGTCCATCGACAAGAAAATCGTTTGGTGGTAAATTTAGATTCTACAAGTGGAACATTAGAGATTCCCGAGCGGTGGGAAGGCTTTGAAGTGGCCGGTCCCAACCGGATATTTTTCCCTGCTGAGGTGAAGTGGGTAAATAATCAAATGCAGGTGATGAGCAATCAAGTTTCAGCACCCGTATATATTCGGTATGCTTGGGCAGACAATCCGGCACGAGCTAATTTCCGCAATACCACAGGGTGGCCGGCCTCGCCTTTTGAATTGTCAATTCCTGAAGAAAAATTACCTTGGAGAGGGCAGCAAGCCGCCGTAGTATTGACATACGACGATGGTTTGCATACACACCTTGACCGCGTGATTCCCGCTCTCGATGATCGGGGGTTGGTCGGAACATTTTACTTGCCCGGCAATGCCCCGACATTACCTTCCAAGATAGACGAATGGCGGCAAGCTGCTCGACGTGGACATGAATTGGGGAACCATACCTTATTCCATCCATGTGATGCCACCCAAGAAGGAATGAGTTGGGTACCTCCATCGTATAATCTAGCTCAATATACCCGACGACGTTTGGTAGATGAGGTGGCTGTATCACAGACCCTCCTACAAAGTATCGACGAAAAAAAGTATCGCACGTTAGCACTTACTTGTGGGCATACCCAAGACGCGGAAGGCTCTTTCGTTGCTGATTTACCCAATACTGTCACAGCCATTCGATCAGTTAGAAAAAACATTCCTTTATACAAAGATTTAGACCTTCGTGATGTTCCTGCCTATATGGTTAATGGCGAGACAGGAGAACAATTGATTGAGTGGGTAAAAGAAGCACAAGAGAAAAGTGGTCTTCTCGTCTTGTTATTTCACGGAGTAGGCGGAGAGCATAATTTAGATGTTTCTCTTGAAGCACATCAAATGCTATTAGATTACTTAAAAACAAATGAAAAATCGATTTGGACAACCACTCTAGAAGAATTAGCAAGTCACATAAAATCTAAACCATTTACCAAATGAACAACCTAAAAAATCTCTTACTCGGAGCTAGCCTTCTGATTAGTTCAAGCCTCGTAGCCCAAACATCCCTCAAAAAAGTGTATCAAAAAAGTTTCACTGTGGGTGTAGCTTTAGGGGCCTCCCACATTCAAGAACAAAATCCAAAAGCACAAACATTGATTAAGCAACAATTCAATTCTGTGACACCCGAAAACCACATGAAATGTGAAAATATTCACCCAGAATGGAATCGGTACACGTTTGACATGGCAGACCGATTTGTGGATTTTGCACAAAAAAATAAGATGGAAACCATTGGGCATACTTTAATTTGGCACAGCCAATTATCACCATTTGTCCATCAAATTCAAAGTCCAGACTCCTTGCGTTTGTTTATGAAAGAGCATATTCAGACTATTGCAGGTCGCTACAAAGGTAGAATAAAAGGGTGGGATGTGGTAAACGAGGCACTCGAAGAAGATGGGACCCTTCGCCAATCTATATTTTTGAAAAAACTCGGAGAAGCGTATATTGCGGACGCATTTCGGTTTGCGGCAGAGGCAGACCCTAATGCAGAGCTGTATTATAACGACTATAATATAGAACAACCTAAAAAAAGAGCGGGGGCAATCGCGTTGATCAAAAAGTTACAGGCGCAAGGAATTCGGATAGATGGAGTCGGTATTCAGGGTCATTGGAGCATTAAAGGGTTACCTTTGGATGAGATTGAAAAAAGTATCCAAGAGTTTAGCGCATTGGGAATAAAAGTGATGTTTACGGAACTAGACATCACGGTACTACCCAATCCTTGGGATTTAAGAGGTGCGGACGTCAATCAGATTTACGAAGCCAATCCAACGATGAACCCTTACCCAGAAGGTTTACCAGCGGATGTTCAGGCGAGATTAGCGAAAGAATATGGAGATTTATTTGCTTTATTTCGCCGCTATCAAGATAAAATCTCTCGAGTCACCTTTTGGGGAGTAGAGGATGGACATTCGTGGCTAAATGGCTGGCCTATTCCAGGTCGAACCAACTACCCTTTGCTATTTGATCGAAACTTTAAGCCCAAACCTGCTTATTTCACTGTTATTCAACCTTAAAAACATTAAACAATGAATCAATCCAAACTATCAGTGGTTGAGAAAGTTGGGTATAGCCTTGGCGACTTGGCGGCTAACCTGATTTTCCAAACCTTGATGACCTTTCTCGCTTTTTTTTACACCGATGTTTACAAAATTTCAGCGGGAGCTGCTAGTGCTATTATTTTTATTGGCGGGTTTGTCGGTGCTTTTTTTAACATCATCATGGGTGTCATTGCAGACCGAACAGTCAGTCGTTGGGGAAAATTTCGCCCTTGGATTCTTTGGACATCTGTTCCGTTTGGGGTCATAGCTTTGCTTGCTTTTTCAACTCCCGATTTTGGAGAAACCGGAAAAATCATCTATGCTTTAGTAACCTATTTTGCCCTAGTTCTGATTTATTCTGCCAATAATCTCCCCTATTCTGCCCTTAGTGGAGTTTTAACTGGCGACATGGCAGAGCGAAATTCTGTTTCCTCCTATCGTTTTGTTGCTGTAATGATTGCTCAATTCATCATTCAGGTTTTACTCCTCCCATTGGTATTAATTCTAGGGCAAGGAGATCAAGCAAAAGGGTTCTCCACAACACTTTTCATTTTCGCAGTGGTGGGTACAGTTTTCTTTCTAATTACATTTTTTACCACACGAGAACGCATCGTTCCTGCAGCTGGACAAACGGGGTCTATCAAAGAGGACCTTACAGACTTACTGAAGAACAAGCCTTGGCTAATCATGCTCGGCGTAACTATCTTGGTTTTCGTAACGCTTTCCTTGAAAGGCGGCATGTACATCTATTACTTCAAATATTATCTCAATCCAGAAGCACTTTCTAACTTTTTGGTCGACATCGGCTTTGTTTCAGGCATTGATACCTTAAACAAAGGGCTTACTTCTGTAGGATTAACTGCTTTCGCATGGCCAGAGGATGCGCCAACTTCTGCTTTTAGCTTGTTCAATGCAGGCGGAATTATTTGCATGATTTTCGGAATCGGTTTTTCAAAACCTTTGGCAGATACCTTTGGAAAGCGTGATGTTTTCAGCGTATTCTTAGCACTTTCCGCTCTCTGTCTAATTGCATTTCTATTTTACGGAACGAAATCCATTGGACTCGTATTCGTCACCCAACTTGCTCATGGCTTTACGTATGGTGTAACTATTCCTTTATTATGGGCTATGATTGCAGACGTGGCAGATTACTCAGAATTAATCAATAACCGCCGTGCTACTGCCATCATATTCTCAGCCATGATATTTGGTCTAAAAGTTGGATTAAGTTTGGGTGGTGCTATTGGAGCCGGTTTACTGTCTATGTACGGGTATATTGCGGAGTCAATGAGTCAAACTGTAGCTACCGTTGAAGGAATTTTATGGTCTGTAAGCTTATACCCTGGTTTAGCCTTATTAACTGCAGCATTTTTACTGAGAGGCTACATCATTACAAAATCGATGGAGAAAGAAATTGAAAGTGAACTGAAAATTAGAAGAAAAGATGCCTGAAGAACCGATTGATGGAATCAACTTTGACGAATTAGAGCGTAATGCCATTTCGTCTCCTTTAGTTAAACACATATATACGGCTGACCCCTCAGCACATGTTTTTGAAGGAAAAATATATATTTATCCTTCCCATGATATAGAAGCTGGGATTCCGTTTGATGACTTGGGAAGCCATTTCGCAATGGAAGATTACCACGTTTTATCTATGGAAAAACCAGGTGATTTTGTGGAAGACCATGGCGTTGCTTTGCACGTAAAAGATGTTCCATGGGCTGACAAACAGATGTGGGCTCCAGATGCAGCCCATAAGGAAGGAAAATACTACTTGTTTTTTCCAGCAAAAAAATCAGATGGCATTTTCCAGATAGGTGTGGCGGTGAGTGAAAGTCCGAGTGGCCCTTTTATTCCCGAACCAAATCCCATAGAAGGTACTTATTCCATTGATCCAGCGGTATTTGAAGACCAAGATGGTAATTACTATTTATATTTTGGCGGTATTTGGGGTGGACAACTACAATCATACAGAGAAAACAAATACGATGCGGCACACCAAGAACCTGCAGCACACGAACTTGCTTTGGGGCCACGAATAGCTAAATTATCGGATGATTTGAAGGCATTAGCCGAACCTGTCCAAGAGATTTTAATTTTGGATGAAAACGGAGAGGCTTTACTAGCAGGAGATAATGAACGTCGTTTTTTTGAGGCATCTTGGGTTCACAAATACAATGGCGTGTACTATTTTTCGTATTCAACAGGAGATACACATTATATTTGCTATGCTACGGGGGATAACCCATACGGCCCATTCACCTATCGAGGAAGAATATTGGAGCCGGTCGTAGGTTGGACTTCTCACCATTCCATTTGCTCATTTGAAGGACAATGGTATTTATTTTACCATGACTCTAGTCTTTCTAAAGGAGTCACACATTTAAGGTCTGTAAAAATGGCGAAATTAATTCATAGAGAAGATGGCTCTATCGAGTCTATTGAGCCTTATGATGGGATGAAACTATCTTAGGATTTACATTACGAATAATTGATGTAACCCTAAATACTAAACCTCATTTTTGGGAAATATCAATGGTAAAGTTTAAAAATACGCGTGTGAAAATAGTTTATTCACACGCGTATTTTTTATCATAACAAATAGACTTCCAAGCGCTTTTCACATAAATAAATACATGAATATACCCCTTCACTGTATATATTTTACACATAAGAAAGTATTGCCCAAAAACATTATACATGAACTAAATATTGGAATAATTAAATTTTCAGAATTATATACTTAAAATAGTTGCATTGACAATAATAAACAGAATAATAGTTGCTTTGGTAATGATGTTTCTAAAAACTACAATTGAGCTACTTGTATTATACATTTTTAAATCAAAATATATAGATAATATATAGATAAATGAGATATATAGATTATTATGTACTAAAAAAGCACGATTTTGATAAATTATATTCAAAATATATCTTGGAATAATCATAAATTTTGACTGTAAAGTATTTATCAGGGTTAAATAATTGTAAATTTGCATTTATTCATTTTATAACTAAACCAAATCAATGTTATGAGAATCAAATCTCTATTCAGCCTAGTGATTGGTCTGGCCTTGAGTTTCGGAGCATTCGCACAGGCGCGAAAAGTCACAGGAACAGTGACTTCGAGTGCTGACGGAATGGCCCTTCAGGGAGTCAGCGTATCTATCAAAGGCACCACAACAGGCGTTGCTACAGATGCAGACGGAAAATACTCATTAGATGTACAAGGTAAGACTACATTAGTTGTATCTTATGTTGGCTTTTTGAGCCAAGAAGTATCTATTGGTAACCGTTCTGTAGTCAATATTTCATTATCGGAAGACGAAAAACTCTTAAATGAGGTTGTAGTTGTCGGTTACGGTACACAAGAGCGTCGTGAAATCACGGGTTCTGTTGTTTCAGTAAGCGGAAAATCTATCGAAAACTTAGTTACAGCTTCCTTTGAGTCACAATTAGCGGGTCGTGCACCAGGTGTTCAAATCACAACACCAAGTGGTATTTTAGGTTCACGTCCGATTATTCGTGTACGTGGGGTAAACTCAATCAGCTCAAGTGCAAACCCATTGATTGTTATTGACGGAGTTCCGGTAGTAGATGCAGACCGTTCAGCGGTAAACTCTTCAAATCCTCTAGCAAACATCAACCCTGTTGATATCGAGTCATTTGAAGTATTGAAAGACGGTTCAGCAACAGCTATCTTTGGTTCACGTGCAGCGAACGGAGTAATCCTAATCACAACAAAACGTGGTGCAGCAGGAAAAGCAAAAGTAAACTACAACACAAGTGTAGGTACGAACCAAGCGGTAAATCGTTTTAATCTATTGACGGGAGACCAATTTGTTGAAATTGCGAACGAAAAACGTCGTAACGCCAACCAAGCACCTTTAGCTAACCCTGGTGTAAATACAGATTGGCAAGATTTTATCTTCCGTACAGGAATGACACAACAACACAACCTTTCTGTAGCTGGTGGTTCAGAAGCGACAAAGTACTTCTTCTCACTTGGTTTCACTGACCAACAGTCGGCTGTTAAGCCAAATGACTTGTCAAGATACTCCTTCCGTGCAAACTTAGACCATAAAGTTTCTAAGTCTATCCGTATGGGAACATCTGTATCTTATTCGTTGACAGAAATTTTGGGACTAAATAATGGAGCGAACTCACTATCGGGTGCGATTTATAACGCAACAAGAGCTTTGCCAAACGTGCCTATCTATGATGAAGCCAATGCTCGTTTTGACGGATTTAACGTAACTGCAGACGGTGCAACTACTGGTTTTGGTGCAAACTTAGCAGGTCCAGATAATAACATTCCAAATATTGGATTTGTAATTAGCAACAATTTATACCGCAGCCGTGCACACAGATTACTTGGAAATGCATTTGCTGAAGTGGATATCCTACAAGGCTTGACAGCACGTACACAAATTGGTGTTGACTTAACTTTGGCAGACGACTTCCAATCATTGGATCCACGTCACGGAGATGGTCGTAGCTCAAACGGATATGTTTATATGGCATATAACCCAGCTTTCCGTTGGAACTGGCAAAACACGTTGAACTACCAGACTATCATTGGTGAAGACCATACAATTAACTTGACAGCAGGTGCTGAGTACCAATATACAAACTTCTATAGCTTTGCAGGTTGGGGAACAGCAATTTCTGATAACTTCTACCGTGGTCGTAACTTAATTACAGGTTCATACAACAACCAATTCTCAAGCGGTGGATTTGCTGAGCGTGGTTTTGATTCATATTTTGGTCGTTTCAATTATAGCTACAAAGGACGCTACTTAGCTTCATTTACTTTGCGTAATGATGGTATTTCTGACCTTGCTCGTGAAAACCAAAGAGGTACATTCTTTGGTGGTTCAGTAGGTTGGCGTGTATCTGACGAAGAGTTCTTCCAGTCAGAAATCATCTCAGATTTGAAACTACGTGCTTCGTATGCAGAAGTAGGTAATACAGAAATCGGTACGTTTGCTGCAATTGGTGGTTTTAATCCAGTTTTAGGTGGTGCAGGTGCAGGTATTGGTTATGCACGTGTGGGTAACGCTGGTTTACAGTGGGAAACTTCTAAAAAATTGAACTTAGGTTTTGATATGACCATCGGAAAAGTAACACTTTCTGGGGATTACTTCACAAACAACATTGACGGTTTGATTTTATCTGCACCTACGATTCCATCTTTGGGTGTACCTGGTAACAGCATCAACCAAAACGTTGGAGCAATGATTAACTCAGGCGCGGAATTCAGAATTGCTACGCCAGTTTTAAAAGCAGGAAGATTTACTTGGAACACAGACTTCAACTTTACTTGGTTGCGTAACGAAGTAACCAATTTAGTACAACCATTGACTTCTACATACAACCGTACAGAAGTAGGCGGACCAATTGCTCAATTGTACGGATTCCGTTGGGCAGGTGTTAACTCAGCAAACGGAAACCCAATGTACTACCGTGGTGAGCAAATCGTACAGTATAACTTACGTCCAGGTGCAATTGGTTGGAGAACATTCGACCCATCAAATCCTGAAAACGTTTCTACTGCAACTGCAGGACCAACACAAGAATTTTTGGGGAATACGTTGCCAAGATGGCAAGGTGGATGGAGTAACTCATTCAACTTCGGAAATTTCGATGCTGAAATCTTCACACGTTACTCGGGTGGTAACTTCATCATGAATGAGACATTCAGAGGTTTACTTGGCCAAGGATTCTCGAACAACGATGCACGTATTTTGGATCGTTGGACAACAGCTGGACAAGTAACAGACATTCCTAAATTGTACTCAGGTCAAGATGCAAACATGTTCCAAACATCTGCATCTAACTCACGTTTCATTGAGAAAGGTGACTTTATCCGTATCCAAAATATTGTTTTAGGTTATACGGTACCAAGAACAGCTTTGGAAAAGGCATTTGGTAATTCTATCTCGAACGTCCGTGCTTTTGCACAAGTACAAAATCCATTCACTTTCACAAACTATTCAGGTTTAGACCCAGAAGCAAACCAATTCTCAGGTCAATTGAACTTCGGAGTAGATTGGAACGTCGCGCCAGTTATCCGCACAGTTTCAGTAGGTGTGAACGTAGGGTTCTAATTGTCAATCATCAAATTTGAAGTAGTATTATGAAAAAATATGCAAAAAATATAAAAATGTTACTGCTGAGCTTGGCACTTACAAACTTTGTCAGCTCATGTGATGTAACCAATCTTTCTCCTGCCGACCTAATTCCAGACCAAGAGGCATTTGGAACAGCAGCCCGGATTGAGTCAGCTGTATTGGGCGTGTATGAAGCAGCTCAGAGAGGCTTTTATTTAGGTTCTGTACAACGTGGTTATCCTTTCGGTGCGGCAAACGTTCAACAGAACGAAATGCGTGGAGAAGACATGTACAATGACCAATTGTTCTACGAAGTTACCTATGTAGGTGGTTATAACCCACAAACAGCGAATAACAACGGGCAGTGGATTTCTGTCTACCGTACCATTAACCGAGTGAATATTGTATTAGAAAACTTGGATGTTGCGCTTCAGAACGGTACATTAACTCAAGCACAAAGAGACAATTACCGCTCTGAAATGTTATTCATGCGTGCTTTAGGTCATCATGAATTAGTAATAAATTTTGCACGTCCTTATTCTGACCCAAGTGGACGTAACTCCCCAGGTGTTCCTTACAGAACTGTAGCAGTAAATGACGTACCGAAAGTTCCGATAGGAGAAGCAGTAGGTCGCGGTACTGTAGCAGAAGACTACCAACAAATCCTTGCAGATTTGGATGAAGCAGAACGTTTGTTCACAGGTGCTAACAGTGTATTCCGTGCAAGAAAAGGTGGCGTTATCGCTTTGAAATCACGTGTTAAATTACACATGCAAGATTGGGCGGGTGTTATTGCTGAGTACGAGAAAATCAGAGGAAGTTATTCATTGACAGCCAATGTTGCTGCACCATTCCGTAGCGGTGGTGTTTCATCTGATAATATTTTCTCTTTCTCTAACTCTCCAGAAGCAAACCCTGGTGTAAATGGTGCATTGGGTTCTATGTTTGGAAACCCTGCGAAAGGTGGTCGTGGTTTGGTGAAAATCAGTCCTTTGATTTGGCGTGCAACATTTTGGCATGCTGACGATGCGAGAAGAACTTTGACTAGCTCAAATGCAACGGGTTACTACACAGACAAGTACATTGATCCAGTTACATACACTGACCCGAACCCAATCCTTCGTTTTGCGGAAGTAGTCCTTAATGCTGCTGAGGCATACGCGCGTCCTGGTCAACAACAGAATACAGAATTGGCAGTTAGTTTGTTAAACTCTGTTCGTAGCCGTGCACTTCCTGCCTCTGTACCTGCGTATGCAACTACAGACTTTGCAGAGACAGCAAGCTTACTAACAGCTATCTTCCAGGAGCGTCGTATTGAGTTCTTAGCGGAAGGAAGACGTTTCTTTGATATTCACCGTTTAGCGGGTGAAGGTCTTATGACGGGTGTTCCTGCAAAAGCAACTACAAGATCTATCACAAATGTAAACTTCTATACAACAGACCGTGCTATCCCAACAGATCACGCGATTCCGTATAGCAGCCATTTGTTTATCTGGCCAATTCCTTTGGAAGAAATTATTAATAACAATACTTCTCCAATTGAGCAGAATCCTGGCTATTAATTTGAAGTAACTGACTCCTGTCAATACTTCTGAAAAACCTGATCATTTTGTAAATGGTCAGGTTTTTCGTTTTTATCAATATTATGACGTACTATTCAGACTAGTAGCTGGTATACTACGTTTCTTCCCAATTCACACGAAAATACACACTAAAGTTTGCAGATAAGGTATATCCAATTTACCGATTACTTCATTCGACTCAATACACGAACGAAATATAACTAGAATCAACCCTTTCATTAAGTACATCATTATCAATTGGATAATTTCCAATGATTACTTCATTGATGATTTTTATATTTTGGCCCAAACTAGGAATAATACTATTTCTCACAAATAAACAACCGAATAATCTTTTTCTATGACTTTCAAGTTGTAGATAGTTGTTACAACAAACAAGGTCTTCAAGACAGATAAATCATATAATTACCATTGTATTAATTAAAATAGAAGTTAAATGATATTTGTCAATTATATGAATATAGCTATGTTTTGTACTACAAAAAGTTAAATATGCCAAATTAAAAACAAATTTCAACTTAGAATAGTTATAAAGCATTCATAAGTCTACGATTCATTTGCAAAAAAGTGTAGATTTGTAATCATTCAATTTTAAAACTAAACCCAAATCAATGTTATGAGAATCAAATCTCTATTCAGCCTAGTGGTTGGTCTGGCCTTGAGTTTCGGAGCGATGGCTCAGGCACGGAAAGTCACCGGGAGCGTTGTTTCTGCCACAGACGGAAGCGCCTTGCAAGGTGTAAGTGTATCGGTAAAAGGAACAACAACAGGCGTTGTAACCGATGCTGCTGGTAAGTATTCGGTAGATGTAGATGGAAAAGCAACTATCGTTTTCTCGTATGTTGGATTTTTATCACAAGAAGTTTCAGTAGGTAACCGTTCAACAGTTAACATAACCCTATCTGAAGATGAGCAACTTTTAAACGAGGTCGTAGTTGTTGGTTATGGTGAACAATCGAAAAAATTGAGCACGCAATCTATTTCTACGTTATCGTCAAAATCTATCAAAGATTGGCCGGCTTTGTCACCGCAACAATTGCTACAAGGGCAAGCAGCTGGTGTGCAAATGGTTTCGTCTTCTGGGGTACTTGGTTCAAACCCATCTATCCGTATTCGTGGTTCAGCTTCCATTACAGGTGGTGGACAACCCTTATTTGTAATTGACGGTGTACCTCTTAATGACGGTGAATTATCTGGTGCACAAGGTGGTGGTACAGGTCTTAACCCATTATTGAACATCAACCCGAACGATATCGAGTCTATGTCTGTATTGAAAGATGCAGCTGCAGTAGCTATTTACGGTTCACGCGGTGCCAATGGGGTTATCTTAATTAACACGAAAAAAGGTACAAAAGACAAAAAAACAGAATTGTCATTGGATACATTCACAGGATTCTCAAATCCTACGAATCTCCTTCCTATGATGAACACTGAACAATTCTCAAGTTTTGTAAACGCATCAAGAACGGCACGTGGATTAGCTCCACAGACTTTTTCGACAGATTATTTTGACTGGATTGACAACGTAGTACAACAAGGTCGTACAAATAACATAAGCTTATCAGCTCGTGGTGGTAGCAGCAACAC
Organism: Spirosomataceae bacterium; assembly: GCA_046292055.1. Taxonomy (GTDB): domain Bacteria; phylum Bacteroidota; class Bacteroidia; order Cytophagales; family Spirosomataceae; genus CAYNRA01. Next base: position 29,706 of record JBKBRQ010000008.1, read on the forward strand.
AACTTATTTCATTTCAGGTACATATGCAACAGAAAGCGGTTTTACAATCGGTAACGATTTAAGCAGATTGGCTGGACGTTTGAACTTGGAACACAAAGCGAAAGATTACTTAACCATTGGTACAAACCTAGCACTATCAACAGTTGACATGGATCGTATCGGTGTAGAAAACAATACATTTGCACCACTTACGTCTTCTTATTTACAATTACCTTATATTCTCCCTAGAGATGCAAATGGTGCATTTGTAAATACAGGATTTATCCAGAACGTTCTTGCGATTGAAGAATTGAATACAAATAAATTTGTGTCAAGAAGAACTACTGGTAACGTGTATGCAGACGTGAAACTCCTTAAAAACTTGACATTCCGTACAGATTTCGGTATGGATATCAACAGCGGAGATACCAAAACTAGAGCGGTGAACTTGTTAACTCCTGGTGGTTCTGCTTTCAGAGATATTCAAGTTGACAACAAATGGTTATCTACGAATACATTAAGATATTACCTAGACAGAGAAAAAAGTAACTTGAGCGTCTTAGCTGGTTATAGCTATGAAACATCTTTATTTGATAACGTAGCTGTGGGTGGTAATGGTTTTGCGAGTGATGGACTACCAAACGTAGCTTCAGCAGCAACGCCAACAACAACATTTGAAAGCCGTTCTGAGTGGGCATTGGAGTCGCAGTTCTTGCGTGTAAACTATGCATTAAATGGTAAGTACCTATTGGAAGGTTCACTACGTCGTGATGGTTCATCTCGTTTCGGTACGAACTTCCGCTACGGTATTTTCTATGCAGGTAGTGCAGGTTGGGTTATTTCAGAGGAGAACTTCTTGAAAGATAACGAGTTCATTAACTTCATGAAATTAACAGCTTCTTACGGTACAGCTGGTAACGACAGAATCGGTAACTTCTCTTCATTAGCACTTTATGGTGGTGGTGTAGCTGCGGATTACATCGGTCTTCCTGGTTTACGTCCAATCCAAACACCTAACCCGAACTTAACTTGGGAAGAAACAGCTCAGTTGGATTTGGGTATCAATACCACGTTCTACAAAAATATCTTCAATTTAAGCGTGAATTACTTCAATAAAGTAACTTCAGGTGTATTGTTGAACGTACCATTCCCATTCACGACTGGTTTTGCGAGTGCATCTCAAAACGTAGGTCGTATGCAAAACAGAGGGGTGGATATCGACTTTTCGGCGAACATTATCAACAAGCGTGATTTCAAATGGAGTATTGGTATCAACTCTGCTTACTTGAAAAACACAGTATTGGAGCTTCCAAATGCATCTGTGGATCCTGATGGAAATCGTTTTGTACAAGGTTCGGCGGCACAAAGAGCTGTTGAAGGACGTTCTTTGAACGAATTCTACTTAGTTCGTGCAAACGGTGTAAACCCAGAGACGGGTAACTTCGAGTGGTTAGACAAAGATGGTAATCCAACAACTACTTATTCAGCAAACAACCGTGTATTTGCAGGATCTGCTATTCCAAAATGGGTTGGAGGATTTAACTCAAACTTTAGCTACAAGAACTTCGACTTATCTGCGTTGTTCAGCTATTCTTACGGAAATAAGATTTTGATTGATGGACTTCGTTTCACAGATCAAATGAATGCGATTGGTTTCAACAAATCAACTGATTTATTGAACTATTGGGAAAAACCGGGTGACATTGCTTTTGCACCTAATTTGGCATCGCCAACAGCCGGTCTATTCAACCAGCTATCTACCCTACAAATGCAAAATGGTTCATTCTTACGTTTGCGTAATGTAAACATTGGATACAGCGTACCAATGTCTGTATTTGGAACTCAAAATGTCATTCGTTCGATTCGGGTTTATGCTTTAGGCCAAAACTTATTCCTAGTGAAAGACAAAAACTTCAGAGGTCCAGATCCAGAAGTTTCTGCAAATGG
>JBKBRQ010000089.1:0-11220 GCA_046292055.1 Spirosomataceae bacterium
GGTCGTCTGTCAAGTGCCAATGCAGTACATTGAATTTGTATTGAACCATCTGGTCAATAAAATCTTTCATTTCTTGTTTTGTACGGAAATGGCGGCTAACGTCCACCATGAGTCCTCGCCATCCAAAACGGGGATAATCTATGATTTGGCACGTTGGAATTCGTATTTCCGAGGTTGTATTCGCAAAATCGGGAGGTAGGAGTTGGTGTAAACTTTGTATGCCGTAAAAAATACCAGCGGGCTCATTGGCAGCTAGTGAAATCTTGGTTTCGTCAATCGTGAGTAGATAGCCCTCGTTACCTAAACGTACATTTGCCTCTTTTAAAAGTTTAACTTCCAAGATTTTACCTTTCTTTTTGGTATCTAAACTTTTTGAAAGGGTTACATTTCTTTTTTGTAAAGAGCGCTCAAAGGTAGTCATAGCCTTGAGAACAGCCGGTTGGTTCGTTTGTATGTCAAGGGTTAATTGATTTGCAAGAACAAAAAAAGAACCGGTTGATTGATACGAAACAGGTGTCGGGATGAGGGTATGTTGTTGGGCGAAACTAAAAGAGGAAGAGGCCCATACCAGTAGGTAAAGGAGGGAAAATACCTTTTTCATTTGACTTTATGGGGTAGAATAAATGATGTGTTTGAAAAGCATTTTTTCAAATCTTGAACAAATGTAAAAGATACTTGTCTATACAAAAAGCATTTTATAATTTTTTTTAAAATATAGCAAAAAAGAAAGACGCTAGCCAATATTTGGGGTAGCGCCTTTCTTTTTTTAGAGGTAGGATTACCAGCGAATCAAAGCTGAACCCCAAGTGAAGCCACTACCGAAAGCAGCCAAACAGATTAAATCACCTTCTTTTACTTTTCCTTGTTCCCATGCTTCGCATAAGGCAATTGGAATAGATGCGGCGGTGGTATTTCCGTATTTCATGATGTTATTGAATACCTTGTCGTCTGAAAGTTTAAGTGTTTTCTGGACGAATTGCGCAATACGTAGATTGGCCTGATGAGGCACCAAAAGGTCGATGTCTTCAGGGGTAAAACCTGTTTTTTGCAGGGCTTCAAAGATAACTTCAGGGAATTTGGTAACAGCTGTTTTAAAAACGAGTTGCCCATTCATGTTGGGGTAATAGGTCTTATTTTCTAGCAAGTTCGGGTAAACAAAAATCTCACCTAGCTCAGCATCTGGAAATCCGAAGTCGACGTCTGGGAGGTGGTATCCACCGTGTGAGCCTGGGCTAAGTAAGGCGAGTTCTTCTGCGTGCGTTCCGTCTGCGTGCAGATGTGTAGTTAAAATACCCTTTCCTTCTTCTTGCGTCGGCTGAAGTACGACTGCACCTGCACCATCTCCAAATAGAACAGCTACATTGCGGCCACGGGTGGTGAAATCCAAGCCCATCGAGTGCATTTCCGAGCCTACAACAAGGACGTTTTTATAGGTACCTGACTTGATAAATTGGTCACCAACTGAAAGCCCGTAAATAAAACCTGAACATTGATTCCGTATGTCTAATGCGCCAATTTCAGTCTTCGTGATGCCAAGTTCTCGCTGTAAAAGTACGCCACACCCCGGGAAGTAATAGTCAGGACTAAGCGTAGCAAAAACGATGAAATCGATATCTTCTGGTTTAATTCCAGCTCTTTCACAAGCAATTTTAGTTGCTTGAGCGGCCATGGTTGTTGGAGTTTCTTCTCCTTTTTTACCGTATCGTCTTTCTTGGATACCCGAACGCTCTTGAATCCATTCGTCTGTTGTATCCATGAAGCGCATCAAATCTTTGTTAGTCACTATTTGTTCTGGAACGTAATAGCCGATTCCAGCCACTTTTGATTGAATCATAAGGGTTTGATTTGTTTGGTTCTGTTGTAATTAATGAAGAATAATAATTGCTTACAAAAATACAAATAGTTCTTTAAAAAGTAATAAATGTACTTATCTTAAAGGGATTGTGATTCCTTCTGCATCAATGAAATCTTTGGGTAAATTATCTTGAATTTCTTGTTGTAGAAGTGTGATAAAGCGTTTTTTTACAAAATCTCTATGTGTAACAATACTTACCTTTCGCACGGGTTGAGGTGCAGCAAATCGTTTGATGTTTTCTTGTTGAGATGCTGACAGAGTCCAAGTTGCTAGAGCAGGAAGTATCGTAATACCCAAATGTCTATCTGCCAGATGTCTTAATGTTTCTAGACTCCCAGAGGTGTATTCAATAGCATTCTCCTGTGCGCGTCTTAGTTCACAGAATTGAATAATTTGTGTTCTGAAACAGTGCCCTTCTTCGAGTAGCAATAATTCATTAGGGTCAATATCTTTTGCAAGTAAGTATTGTTTGTCGTATTTTTTTGGCGTATAAATAACGAAGGGCTCGTTGTAAAGCGGTACTTCAAATAAACTTTGGTGTTGCTCTGGAAGGATCATAATTCCGGCATCAAGTTCTCCTCTTTGAAGCTTCTCAATCATTGTACTTGTTACATACTCAGCAAGTTTGAGTTTAATGGCAGGGAATTTCTTTTGAAAATTCATTAAGAAAAGGGGAAGTAGATAAGGTGCAATAGTTGGCAAAATGCCTACTTTCAGTTCACCCTCCATTTCATTTTTTGTTCGGTCAACGATTTCAGAGAACCGTTCTACTTCATTGAGGATAATTCTCGCTTGGGCAAGTAGTTTTTCTCCAACTTCTGTGGGAACAACTGGATGCCGGCTACGGTCAAAAATTTTGAGCTGATATGCCTCTTCTAATTTTTGAATCATCATGCTGAGTGTTGGTTGGGTAACGTGGCAAGCTTCAGCTGCTTTTGCAAAATGTCTGTACTTGTCCACTGCTAAAATGTACTCAAGCTGTTGAATATTCATGTTTACGCAAGAATTAACGGTAATAAAAGAAAAGATTTGTCTTGTATTTTTTCAACAAGACAAATCTATTACAAATGAGAAAATCTATATATAAATGAACCAATATCTAGTGAAAGTACCCTTTTCTGTGGATACTTTGTGGTTTATTTCAATGAGTTACAGAGACTGACTGCAAAGCAAGAACTGCTTGTAGAATACCATTGCTGTCAAATCCACACTCTGCATGTAGTTCAGCTTGTTCTCCGTGTTCGACATATCTGTCTGGAATACCAAGTCGTTTCACTTGTACAGCGTAGTTATTATCTGCAAAAAACTCAAGTACGGCACTACCCATTCCACCTTGAATACAACCGTCTTCAACGGTAATTACTTGTTTGAACTTCTTTCCAACTTCGTGTAAAAGTTGTTCATCTAAGGGTTTAACGAATCGTAAATCGTAATGTGCAACTGAAATACCTTGTTCTTGCGCCTCTGTGATGACCTTAGGCACAAAATTTCCAACGTGCCCAATGGTTAGGACGGCCACATCTTCTCCATCTTGAATTAACTGTCCTTTCCCAATTTCTAATTCTTGGAATGGTGTACGCCAATCAATCATGACACCATTCCCGCGTGGGTAGCGAATGGTGAAGGCTTGTTTTCCTTCTTGTATGATGGGTTGTTGTGCCGTAAATAACATATTTCGAAGCTCTTGCTCATTCATGGGAGCCGCAATAATCATATTCGGAATACAACGCATATAAGCGATATCATAGGCACCATGGTGTGTAGGGCCATCTGCACCAGCGAAGCCAGCTCTATCTAAACAGAATACAACTGGTAAATCTTGCATGCATACATCGTGAATGACTTGGTCATAGGCTCTTTGCATGAATGTAGAATAAATATTGCAATAAACGGCTAACTTTTGAGTAGCCATACCCGCTGAGAACGTGACAGCATGTTGCTCTGCAATACCTACATCAAAGGCACGTTCAGGCATAGCCTTCATAAGGATATTCATGGACGAACCAGAAGGCATAGCAGGAGTTACACCCACAACCGCGTTGTTCATTTCAGCTAGTTCGACCAAAGTGTGCCCGAATACATCTTGATATTTAGGAGGAGTTGGTTTCGGATTTGGATTTTTCTTAATCTCTCCCGTTACCTTGTCAAAAAGCCCAGGTGAGTGCCAAGTTGTCTGATCTTTTTCGGCAGGTGCGTATCCTTTCCCTTTTTTAGTCAGGACATGGAGGATTTTCGGTCCGGGAATATCTTTTAAGTCGTCTAGTACTTGTACAAGATGATTTACGTCGTGTCCATCAATAGGTCCGAAATAGCGAAGGTTAAGCGCTTCGAAGAAATTACTTTGGCTCAATAAAGCCCCTTTTAGGGCATTTTCGACTTTGGCGACTACCTCTCGTGTACTTTTTCCGAATGTGCTCATCTTACCAAGCACATTCCATATATCTTCTTTTACTTTATTGTACGTGTGTGACGTCGTAATGTCTGTCAAATATTCTTTTAATGCACCTACATTTGGATCAATTGACATGCAATTGTCATTCAAGATAATGAGTAGATTCGCATCTTTGAGGGAGCCAGCGTGGTTCATTCCTTCAAAAGCAAGGCCAGCCGTCAAGGCGCCATCACCAATGACGGCAATATGTTGTCTTTGCTTTTCATTTAAGTGCTGAGAGGCAACCGCCATACCAAGAGCAGCAGAAATAGAGGTTGATGAATGACCTACGCCAAATGAATCGTATGGACTTTCTTTCCTTTTTGGGAAACCGGATATGCCTCCATAGACTCTGTTTGTATGAAAACGATCTCTTCTGCCAGTTAAAAGTTTATGCCCGTATGCTTGGTGACCTACATCCCAAATAAGCTGGTCATCAGGTGTGTTGAAGATATAATGCAGAGCCACTGTAAGTTCTACCACCCCTAAACTAGATGCAAAATGACCACCATGAATAGAAACAGTATCAATAATGTACTGCCTTAGTTCATCACAGGCAAGAGGTAACTGTTCAATAGAGAGTTTTTTGAGGTCTTCAGGATAGTGAATATCCTTTAAAAGGTCTCCGGGGGTTATTAAATTTTGTGACATACGCGTATTTTTTGTACTAATGTAAACTCACGATGCTCTAAAATGTTTGTAGCTTTGGTTTGTTTGCATTAAGTGGGGTAAATATGTTTGGTGAATGAAGATTATTTATGAGTGAATGTTTTGAAACATTGAATTTTTCAGTCTTTTCGTTGGCTTGCCAAGTACAGCTTGTGTTTTTCATCTTTACTTAAGCTTTCGTATCCTGAGGTACTAATTTTATCAAGGATAGCATCTACTTCTTCTTGGTCTGGAAAATGCTTTTTCTCCTCTTGAAATATACCTATTTTTCGGGAAACAACAGTCTTACTGTATGGTCTACGGCTGTCGAGATTACTTTTCCGTTTGAATGGATTTCTCTTGAAGATACGTGAAATAAAAGAAATGGGTGCACCTAAGTTTATTCCTTTTCGAAGTAAACTAATATAACCAAAACCGACCAAAGCCCCACCTGCATGTGAAAGTCCGCTGCTTATATCAAAGAAAGAGAGGAAAAGAGCAGCAAAAGCCAAGTATTTTATTTTGACAGCAAATCGTTGAAAAAAGAAAAATTCGTAGTTCGGTATCAAGGTGGCTCCTGCGAAAAGAAGTGCGTAGATAGCTGCAGAGGAACCATGAAGTTGCGAGTGAACATTGGAAAATGTGCTGTAAGACAGAAGGTTATATATAGATACATAGAATAGTCCGCTCAAAACTCCACCTAATAAAAAAATATGTAAAACTTTGGTTGCTCCTATGTATTCTTCCAATAAGTTTCCGAACCAATACAAAGCAAGCATATTAAATAGGATATGAAAAACACCTAAATGCGTAAAAGTGTAAGTTATTAGCGTCCAAGGTTTCAAAATAAATTCGAAAATGGGTGCAGATAACTCTAAATTTGAAAGTGCAAAGGAAAGTAAAGGAAAGGGGTCATCTCCGAAACTATTAATAACTCGGAAAAGAAACAAAACAACAAAAACAGAAACATGTATGAAAATCAACTGATTCACTACAAATTTCGAAGAAGAAAATAGGGTCCTAACTTTATCTAAGATGCTATTCATTGATTGTATTAGCAAAACATGAATGATACGAGGAATGAATTAAAAACGGCTAAAATCTCGGTTTTTAAAGCCAAAGAACTGCAAAAGTATGAATCCTGCAATCAAACCACCAACATGGGCAAAGTGAGCAACTCCAGATTGAACACCAGAGGAACCTAGATATAACTCGTAAAGTCCATAAAACGTTACAAAATATTTTGCTTTTATCGGGAATGGGATAAATAGTAAAAAAAGTTCTACGTTAGGGAATAAAACACCATAAGCGATTAACAAGCCAAAAACAGCTCCTGAAGCACCAATCATTGGCGTACTAGCCATAGCCCAATAAGGGTCTGAGTCTATACCCGATGTTTGCATTTGAAAGGAATTATATGCGGCGTAAAGCAAGGCTGCACCAATTCCTGTCAATAAGTAGTAATTCAAAAACTTTTTCGATCCCATATAATACTCGATATTTGTTCCGAAAATAAAGAGTGCAAACATATTGCCAAACAGATGAGAAAATCCCCCGTGAAAAAACATGTAGGTTACAGGTTGCCAAATCATAAAATTTGGATTTAGTAACTCTTCGCTTCCGGGAAGTATTGGATTGAAAAAAGCAAAATATTGGATAGTGAAGTCACGAGATAGAATTCCACCTAGAATGAATACCGCAATATTTAATATCAGTAATCGCTTAACATTGAGTGATAAATTATACATATTCTTCCTGTTATTCTAATTTAGTTTTTGTGATTATTGATGAATCAATTGATGTAATTGGTTCGGTTCGATGACTTTCATTGTCGCCTCTCCATCAGGTGTGTAACTCGGTACGGGTGTGTCGAATAACTGATGAATGAGTAGATTAATTTCAATAGGCGTCAAGGTGCCAATATACTTGTGTGAAGAACGCTTGGCAAAAGAGCGAGCAGCATTTTCATTTTTATCAAGTCTCAATTCTGCTTCATTCTCACGAAACTGTTGAACAAGACCCGTAAATATTTCGACTTCATTTTCCTCTTTTACTTCCGGAGGCACACCTGTTAGCTTTATTGTATTTGTCCCAAATTCTTCAAAATCAAATCCAATCGCATGTAAGACATCTTTATTAGTTTCTACAAAAAGTGCATCCGATGGTGAAAGTTCAATGATTTTTGGAAACAAAAGTTGCTGTGAAAATCCTTGTTGGGATTTTAGCCCTGCGTAATATTTCTCATATAAAATCCGCTCGTAAGCAGCCCTTTGGTCTATCAAGAGTAATCCACTTTTTACCTTTACCGCGATATACTTGTGATTGATTTGGAGTGCTTGAATATTTTCTAAGTCAGGTAATAAAGAGGAGTCATCAGGTAATTGATTTGCCTTACTACCTAAGGTCATCGGTTGGTTATCACTAGTAGGTTTTGTAGAAGGAATTCCTTCATACAATTGTTGCCAATTGGCTGAACTTTGAAAAGAGGGAGAAGACGAACGAGACGGAAAATGCAAAGAATGGCCACCAGCTCCCTCAAACTGTTCCAATATTTGTCTGTTCTTTTCTGGGTCACTTGACTCAAAACTACTTTGATTTGTTAAGTTTCCAAAATTAATATCCGATTCAAAGTCAAGCGAGGGAGTAATGTTGTAGACGCCTACGGCTTGTCTTACAGCAGACCGAATGATGGCATAAATAGCTTTTTCATCATCGAATTTTACTTCTGTTTTCGTCGGATGAATATTTATATCAATATGTGAGGGGTCAATTTCGATGAATAAAACATAAAAAGGAGAGGAGCCTTCAGGGATGGTTGCTTCATAGGCACTGACGACTGCATGATGCAGATATCCATGCTTGATAAATCGATTATTGACAAAAAAGTACTGCTCTCCACGTGTTTTTTTGGCTGCTTCTGGTTTACCAACATATCCCCTTATACTCACAAATGGGGTCTCTTCTTCACATTTTGCCAACTGTTCCCGGTAGTTCTTTCCAAAAATATCAACAATGCGTTTACTTAGTTTACCAGCCGGTAAGGCATAAATTTCATGGTCATTGTGATACAGAGAAAATCCGACCTGTGGATGTGCCAACACAACCCGATGGAACTCATCAATGATATGTTTCATCTCGACTGAATTGGACTTTAAAAAGTTTCGGCGTGCAGGTACATTGAAAAATAAGTTCTTTACAGCTATACTGGTACCAATTGGTGTAGCAATTGGCTCTTGACCTTTGAAATCAGAGCCTTCTATGCGTATCCAAGTGCCAACTTCATCGAGAGACCGAGCAGTTTTGAGTTCCACTTGTGCAACTGCAGCAATGGAAGCAAGGGCTTCTCCACGGAAACCCATAGTTCGTATAGCAAATAAATCTTCTGATTTGTTGATTTTCGAAGTGGCATGGCGTTCAAAGCTCATTCGAGCGTCAGAAGGGGACATCCCCGAACCATCATCAATAACTTGGATGAGCGTTCTTCCTGAGTCTTTTATGATGAGTTGTATGGACTGTGCGCCTGCGTCAATCGAGTTTTCGAGTAGTTCTTTTACCACCGAGGCCGGTCGTTGCACCACTTCTCCTGCTGCAATTTGGTTGGCGATGGAGTCGGAAAGTAAATGAATAATATCTTGCATGTGTGCGTTTGTTGTGGGATTCAATTCATTATCACCCAAATGATTGGCTTTAGTGAAACGAAATTGCGCGTCGAATTGCGTTCTAAACCAAAAGGAAAGCCCTAAATTTACGAAAATCCAAAGATAATGACAGTATGATTTTTGAATTTAAACAATAAATCCAACATAAAGATTTTACAAAACCACAAATCAAACTATTCCAGCTTCTTGCATAAGCTTTGCCATTCGGTCACTTGGTGCAAAATAGATATCCACTCTTTTCTTGTCCTCCTCTTCAGGGTCCATCCAATGCCAATCCTCAACAATCCCCTGAAGTAAATCCAGCATCGTGAAAATACGCTCTTTGTTACGTTCCTTCATGAGCCATTCTTCGGTGTCTGTAATGTACAAAATAAGGTGACTATCTTCAATCCACGAAAGGTCAGAAAGTAAATCATCTAGTTCTTCTACTTTAAAACCGAAATCATCCGGATATTCCAAGGCTTGCGCAAGCGTACCATAAAACTCTTTTAACGTATGACATTTGTTGCCAGGAATAGAAATAATGGCAGCAGTAGAAGAGGTAGGAACTCCAATTTGAAATATCGACATACCTTTATGTTAATATATGAATGAAAAAACATGTTAATTTATACCTGCCCAAATTCACCATCACTTTCTAATGAGGTCAGAATGTGTAGTTTTGTAAGGGCAACACAAATATACGAGAGAGTTAAGAGAACAAAACGACTAGTTTCTGTATAATTGTGTGAGTAATTGGGATATTACGTCAATTTTAACTGAAAGCGAGGGTAATTAGCACAAGATAATTTTAGTTTTATGCAAAGATGTAAACGAATCTAGAAAAAATGAACGAGGAAGAGATACAAGAAAAGTTAATTACATTGACTGAAAATTTATGGTTTCCAAGCGAGAGTGATGAGCCTTTTGCAGTAGAAATCAAAAAAGGGTTGACTGGTTCGGCAATAGAAAAAATCGCCTACTTATCATCAAATTCTGAAAATTTCCGATTACTAGATTGGGAGTTATTTTGGCAGCCTTTGGTTACGCCTGAAGATTGGCATGGTTCTGACGAGGAGGGCGTTCGGTTACGTTTTGTCGAACTCAAAACGTTTTTTGAAGGTGTAACTTCTGACTATTTTGTTGCGAAATCAGGAAAGATTGAGGTAGATGTCTGGATAGTGGGAACATGGGAACAAACAGATACCCTAATTTTGAAAACGTTATCTATTGAGTCCTAAAACAATAGTGCAAATGAATACGAAACAAATACAAAAAAGATTAAAACGGTCAAGTTGGCTTGTTCTTTTATTATTAACCGTAGTAGTAGGATGTGAAAAAAATACGGTTCCAAATTACGGTACAAATTATGCCATCTTTGCCAATCCAACAGGGGCTTCAGTAAGTTCTACAGAGGATTATCTCATGCCAAAGAGGCAGTATACGGTGGCATATAACTCAAATAGGCTGACAGCAAATTGGGTAAGTTGGACGATAAATAGAACAGATTTAGGTACTTCAGAGAGACAAAACGATTTTCGTCCGGACACTTCATTGCCAGCGGGTTGGTACCAGGTAAAGACGAGTGATTATACGAATTCAGGCTTTGATAGAGGACATTTATGTCCATCTGCAGACAGAACAGCCAGTGAAGAAGACAATTCGGCTACTTTTTTGATGACCAATATTGTACCCCAGTCACCTCGGTTGAATCGTTTCGTATGGGCAAATTTAGAAGAGTATTGCCGGGATTTGGTTCGTGCTGGTTATTTTGTGAATGTATTGGCTGGGGTGTATGGAAAAGGAGGAGAAGGTAGTTTGGGAAGAAAAGAAGCCTTGTCGGCGGGAGTCGTCATTCCTGAGCGTATGTATAAATTAGTCATTGCTGTTCCATCTGGTAGTAATTGGACGGCTGCAGAATCCATTCATTTAGTAGCTGATTTTCCGAACAAAGAAACAGAGGTACAACGAAAAGATTGGGTTCGATACTTGACGTCTCTTACTGAGCTTGAAAAAAGGATGGGGAAATCTATTCAGTCAGGATTACCCAAAGAGTTTGTTCAGAAGTGGCATGGCGATTGGTGGGATTTTTCAGATTCTAGTGTGCCCGTTTCTACAAAATGTGACGAATACAATGGGCAACCCTTGTATGTGGGTCTTGCCGGAGATTGTTTTTATGTAGAGAGTAACGGTCAAAAAAAGCAAGTAGATAAAGGATTGTGCGATTGTCTTTGAAAAGGTAGGGGATTGATAATCAGAAATATACACAAATAAATAAGTGAATTTAAATTTATAAATAATGGGGTTGTTTTTTCGAAGATTACTCAGTAACTTTGCAGCCCCAAAGGATGAGCTTTTTGCCGCCCGTGCATAAAAGAGAAAAAGAAAAGGTTTGTGTAAATCCGTAATTCCGTGCGGGTTTTTGTGTTTTTTGAGCATCACAAACTTATAATCAATCTGTTCTAATTTTGACGTCTAGTTGGGAAGGTGGCAAGAGAGAGGCAGGGTAATAAATGTTTAACAAACGTTATTAAATTTAATAATTGTGGATCAATTAAGTTATAGAACTATTTCTGCTAACAAAGCAACAGTTCAAAAAGAATGGGTAGTTATTGACGCTACAGACAAGATATTAGGTCGTTTGTCTA
>JBKBRQ010000090.1:0-6578 GCA_046292055.1 Spirosomataceae bacterium
AAATGTACGAATTACGTCTTCGGGTGTAGAAGTTTCGAGACTTTGTGACTTTATTTTGTACTCAGTCGAAACCTCCAGAATCCATGAAGTGGTTGCTGCTTACGGGCCTTCTACCAAGTTTGGAGCAATTGTGGCAGGTCAAACGTCTGTAAAAGCACCTGAAATTGCGGCGTTTGAGAAATACTTACCCAAAGATGTTCACATCATCACTTTACACTCTTTGCATGGCCCCAATGTACAGCCTGTTGGACAAAAAATAGTACAGATTGTCCACAGATGTACAGATTCCAGTGCATTAAATCAGGCGACAAAAATCATACAAGCCATCGGTTCAGATGTCATTGAATTGGAGAATTATGTAGAACATGATAAAATGATGGCGGATATTCAAGCCATTACACACATTGGTTTTGAAAGCATCGGAACGGCTTTTATGCACAGAGGAGTATATCCTTGGGAAAGCCCAACGCAGCCCAACGGATTGGATAGTGTAAAATTATTAATGACACTGCGTATATACAGTTACAAACATCACGTGTATTCTGGTCTTGCCTTACTAAACCCAGAGGCGAAAAAAGACATTCGCGTCTATGCGCAAAGTGAGCACCAACTCTTTGGGCAAATGATAAGTGAACAAATTTCGGCATTTAAGAAAGAAATATGGGAAGCACGGGATATTGTATTTAAAGATTTTTCAGGGCAGTTGATGCTGGAAGACCAATGGATGAGTGAATACAGTTTAAATCCGACGATAAAACACTTACCCAATTCACATTTAAGTTTGTTGAGTATGGTTGTTGCTTGGAAAAACCTAGGAACAAATCCATACAAAAGTTTAATTTGTCAGACACCACCCTTTCGACTTCGTGTGGGTATGGCAGAGTATTTGTTTATGAATGACGAATTGCTGAACGAAACATTAGAAACCGCCTTATTTGACAAAAGTATCCGCCAAGATGATTTGGCTTTTCATACGGCTGTACACGAATGGGCGAATATTATAGAAAAGGGAGATGTAGGAAGTTATCAAAAACAATTTGAAAACACACGTCAATTTCTTTCGCCACGTCTTGTAGAAGGCAGAGAGTTAAGTAGTCAATTAATTAACCGTATCAATCATGCAACGAAATAAAACAAATCTTGCTGTTTATGATAATAGCTGGTATCAACCTGGAAGTACATTAAAAAGATTTAGTTGGCTCATAATCAGCGGATTGTTCTTCGAAGTCTTTATTCCTTTTCCTAGTAAATTAAAAATTATATTTCTTCGGTTATTTGGAGCGAAAGTAGGGCAAGGAACGGTAATAAAGCCATTTGTCAAGATAAAATATCCTTGGTTTTTAGAAATAGGAGAACACGTCTGGATTGGAGAACATGTTTGGATTGATAATCTTACGAGAGTGTATATTGGGTCAAATGTTTGTTTATCGCAGGGGTGCATGTTACTAACTGGCAACCACGACTTTACGAAACCTACCTTTGACTTGATTGTAAAGCCAATTATACTAGAGGAAGGTGTTTGGATTGGAGCAAAAGCGACTGTTTGTCCTGGTGTTGTGTGCGCAAGCCATAGTGTTCTTGCAGTCGGTTCGGTTCTATCAAAAAATATGGAAGCGTATCAAGTGTACCAAGGCATTCCTGCTGAATCAAAAAAAGAAAGGAGAATGAGACCGCCTACTCAATAAAAGTGATACTTTTGCTTTAATTGTGCCTAGTTATTCTATTAATACCTTAAATTTGTAGAAATATAAATGCCCAGTTTGCTTGCTATTTGTATTATTTTCTACGAAAAGATATATATATGAATCTAACATTTGAAGAATTCATACCCAACCCTAACCACAAGATACTGATTTCAATGATTATATCATTTGGAATTACCTTTCGCTCAATTCCGATAATCATTAACGTTTGTAACTTAAAGGGATTGATGGAACAAAATATCAAGCGAAGTTCCCACGAGTTCCCTACACCTACGTTTGGAGGAATAGCTATTTTTGCATCGACATTAATTGGTTATTTTCTATGGAATTTTGGTGATGAAGGTATCATCATGCATCGAGTTATTGTAGGATTCATCATCTTATTTTTTTTAGGTTTAAAAGACGACTTGTTTGCACTCGCCCCAATCAAGAAGATGATTTCTCAGATTATTGCAGCAGCTCTTTTAGTTGTTGGCAGTGACCTCCGAATAACCGATTTCTTTGGTATTTTGGGTATTTATGAAATACCATATCTTTTCAGCATTTTATTGACAATTTTTATTTTTATTGCCCTCATTAACGCAATAAATCTCATTGACGGAATAGATGGACTTGCAGCAGGAATTGGCATGATCACGACTGCTACATATGGCTTTTGGTTTTTAGCAAACGGTCACTATAGTTTTGCGTCCCTAAGTTTAAGTTTATCAAGTACATTGATTGGGTTTCTTTACTATAACTTTTCGAAGAAGAATAAAATATTCATGGGTGATACCGGCTCGCTTATTTTAGGTTTTATTATCACCACATTAACAGTAAAGTTTATTCATTTTAATGTGACACATGCTTTCAAAGTCGATGGACTTGTAAGTGCTCCAGTAGTCGCTATTGCATTGTTAAGCGTCCCTATTTTTGATACTTTACGTGTTTTTTCATTACGTATTATGCGTAAAAAATCACCCTTCAAAGCTGACAGATTGCACATGCATCATCTTATCGTAGATAATGGTTTTAGCCACATGCAAACATCTTTTATGTTTTATGCATACACTATCGTCATTTCTACTTTAACCTATTTTCTACGTCAATATTTATCGAATACTGAACTTTGTATATTTTTGATTGGTATTTTTCTAGTATATATTTTTGTCGGTAATATACTGGAACACAGAAGATTAGAATTAAAAATAGCTGCTGTAAATGAAGAGAGAAAAGCAAATGCTACCCCTAACAAACATAACATTCATCTAGGTAAGTTTAGTGATACTGAAGACGCTAAAGTAAAACAAAATTAAGGGTAAATTTCTATTGAATAAGTAGTACTATCCGAGATTCAATCCATTTCGAAGAATTTTAGGCTACATGCAAGTAATTCTTACAAAGAGTCTTGAAACAGATTTGGTAGGAACTTCATCTTAATCTAAAATAGAAAGTTCCTTATTTTGAGTGATAAAAATACGCGTTCGGTGAGTAAATTTACGTCATAAAAAAAGCCACGAAAAATCGTGGCTTTTTTTATTATTCCCATTCAATAGTTGCCGGTGGTTTTGAACTGATGTCATAAACGACTCTGTTAACCCCTTTCACTTTATTAATGATTTCATTTGAGATGTCAGCTAAAAAAGTGTATGGTAAATGTGCCCAGTCAGCTGTCATTCCATCGACACTAGTTACAGCACGAAGGGCCACGACGCGTTCATACGTGCGTTCATCTCCCATCACACCAACACTTTGTACAGGTAACAACATGGCACCCGCTTGCCAAACTTCATTATACAAATTATATTTTTTTAGCCCCTGAACAAAAATAGCATCTACTTCTTGCAAGATTTGTACTTTTTCAGCGGTAACATCACCTAAAATTCGAATACCTAAACCTGGCCCAGGAAACGGGTGACGACCTAATATAGCAGCAGGAATTTCAAGCGCTTTTCCTACTTCACGAACACCATCTTTAAACAATAATTTAAGTGGCTCAATGACTTTCAGCTTCATGAAGTCTGGTAATCCTCCGACGTTATGGTGTGATTTAATTGTAACGGAAGGTCCCTTTACAGAAACAGATTCAATAATATCTGGATATATTGTTCCTTGACCAAGCCACTTTGCATCAGTTACCTGCTTAGACTCCGCGTCAAAGACATCAATAAATACTTTACCGATTGCCTTTCTCTTTGCCTCCGGGTCAGTTAAGCCAGCTAATTCTGAATAAAACAAATCTTTGGCATTTACTCCTTTGACATTTAAACCTAGCCCCTTGTAAGATTCTAAAACTTCTTCAAACTCATTTTTTCGTAAAAGACCATTATCTACAAAAATACAGAATAGATTTTCACCAATGGCTTTATGGATTAAAACGGCGGCAACAGTAGAATCCACCCCACCTGATAGACCCATGATTACCTTATCATTTCCAAGCGTCTCTTTTAAATCACGAACTGTAGACTCAATGAATGACTCAGAAGTCCAAGTTTGGGAACATCCACAAATTGATACAACAAAATTTTCAACCAACTTTTTACCATCTGTCGAGTGTGTTACTTCTGGATGAAATTGGATTCCGAATGTCTGTTCCTCAGCAACCTCAAATGCAGCAACACGAACGGCATCTGTTGAGGCAATCACAGAAAAGTTGTCAGGAAGTGAAACAATGGTATCACCATGCGACATCCATACTTGAGAATCTATTGAAATTCCAGAAAAAAGAGGATTCGTTTTCTCTACAGTTGTAAGAATAGCCCTTCCGTACTCACGAATTGCAGAAGGCTTTACCTCTCCTCCACCCGTATGAGCAAGTAACTGTGCACCATAACAAACTCCTAAGACGGGGACTTTCCCACGCAAACTAGCTAAATCAATCCGAGGAGAATCTTCTTCCCGAACAGAACAAGGGCTACCAGATAAAATAACTCCCTTGATTGAATCTGAAAGTTCAGGGATTTTACTGAAAGGATGAATTTCACAGTAAACGTTTAATTCTCGTACACGGCGGGCAATCAATTGCGTGTATTGTGACCCAAAATCTATGATTAAAATTTGTTCGTTCATGAAATGAAAACTTAATGGATTAAAACTGGAAATATATAAACTGTACAGGTCTATCGTATACGCCGAATAACAAAATTAAGAATAACCCCAAAATATAAATACTCCATCTACCGAATGTAGGGAGTGCAAAGATTTTTTCACGTAAACTTCCTGTTTTTTGTAGATAATGTACAGTTTCAAGCAAACAAATAACCAATAAACTAATTAAAAATTCACGCGGGGGCTGAGACAAGTAAATATTTTTTTCTAGAAAATCTTGCCAAGTACCCTTGAGTTCAAAGCCATCAAGTGTAAGCATTTGACGCCCCATTTCTATATTCATGGAATAGTATAAATAGGAACCTCTGAAAAAAGCCCAAGCAAACAAGACCAAAATAAAAGTGGTGAATCGTTGAATAAGCGAAGTTAAAAAAGACCCTAACCGAAGCGATACAAATATTTTTTCTCTAAAAGAAGCAGTTGCTCTACCTACTAATAAATATATTCCATGTAATGCACCCCAAATTAAGTAATTCCAATTCGCACCATGCCAAAGACCACTAATGAAGAAAACAAAGAATAAGTTGAAATAAATCCTGCCCTCGGAAACCCGATTTCCACCAAGCGGAATATAAAGATAATCTCTAAACCAAGTAGAAAGCGAAATATGCCATCTCTTCCAGAACTCTGAAATTGTTTTAGCGCTGTAAGGTCTATCAAAGTTTTTCATTAAATCAAAGCCCATTACTTTAGCAGAGCCAATAGCAATGTTTGAATAACCTGCAAAGTCACAATAAATTTGAAAACTAAAAAAGAAGGCTCCTACCCAAAATTGTAATCCTGAGCTTTCCAAGGGTCGATTGTACACTTGGTCGGAAAACGCGCTAAGACGATCGGCAATAACAACTTTTTGGAACATTCCCCAAGCCATTAATGCAAGTCCGCTTTTTACTCTTTCGTAATCAAAGTATTTTTTTTCAGAAAATTGGTGCAATATGTTTTGCGGGCGTTCGATAGGACCCGCCACCAACTGAGGGAAAAACATCACATAGAGCGCATATTTAATAAAATCTTCTTCCGCTTTTTGTTTTTTTCGATACACCTCAATCGTATAACTCATTGCCTGAAACGTATGAAAAGAAAGCCCCATCGGTAGAAGTATACGCCAAAAATTGGTAAACTTTAAGTCTGGATTGAATAAACCTATAATTTCATTATGGATTAACTTAAAAAAGTCAGCATACTTAAAAATGACTAAAACGCCAATGTTCGCTACAAGAGATAAAATTAGCCACATTTTTCGCTCTTTACCTTCTGTTTTATCCATCCAAAGTGCTGCGTAATAATCGACGACAATTGTTCCAGCCAAAATTAAAATATAAATTGGCTTAAACATCATGTAAAAAAAGCAACTGGCTGCTAATAACCAAAGAGCACGCCATTTGAAAGGCAACAAAAAATAAGCTCCAACAACAACAACAAAATAAATCAGGAAGTCAATCGAGTTAAATAGCATTATAGGTCATTTTTTGAACGAATCGCACGAATCAATCTAAGGGTGTGTTCCCTGCGTAACGTGGGTTTGATATGGTAATGACTATTATGAAAACCAGCATCTGGGTATACACAATCAGTAGGCTGCGTGAGTAAATCTACGTATTTCATTTTTTCTAATTGCCACTGTATGGACCCAATACGCTCCGAATCAACTGAATATGCTTGAGAACTGAGCGTAGGATGAAGGTAATAAAACTTTGTCTTTGGATACAGTGCTGCTACGCTATCCATACAAGTGATGACATCAAAAAAAGACTTTTCCGAATCCATTGGAAAAGCAATTGACAACGT
>JBKBRQ010000090.1:6588-11149 GCA_046292055.1 Spirosomataceae bacterium
TCAAATCACCAAACGAGTTAAGGCCTCGTCTGAATAATTCGTTCGTAGTATCTTCTACTGATGGATTTTGTTCATATCTAGTAAATAATCGAAACAAAACACTCTTCAATTGATTGAAATAATAAATCAAATAAGAGGATACTTTTTCTTTCAAATTAGAGAAATAAATCCATTCACTTGCTTTCCCATAATATGAGGCAGTACGAATTTTCTCTGATGTAAAGCCTTCTTTGGTAACCATATACTCAAAACCCATCACCACAATATCTTCGGGACGTAGAGCATCTTCTACTTGCTTTAATAAAAAATCACTACCCAAGAAATATTGAAGTGACATATTCACCACAGGCATTTTCAAAGAGTCTTGAAGTAACTGACTATCAATACCATACAGAAAATTTGACCCTGCTATAAGAACTACTTTGGGCGATTTAATTGAGTTCAAACGCGCTTGTTTTTCAATGATTGAAGCACTGAAATGGATTTCTTTATCTTGCTCTTTATATGGATTTAACCATGAAATTAAGGCAAATACCAAAGTGGTCAAAAAAATCAGTACACTGACATTTATCAACAACTTTTTAACTCCATGGCTAGAGCCCACACCATTAATCTGCATAAATCAAGTATTTTGATCGGACAATTTTAAATTTTTCCAACTCTGGTTGCCATTTTTTTCTCATTTCCTCTTCCGAGGCACCATGTATTATCATGTCTTTTATCCATCCATTTCCTGCTAATAAATTAAAATGATTGGTGGGTAAGAAGAAAGTATTCTTATGTGGAGATTTTTTATACATGTCAATCAAAAACTGAAGCGAAAACTGCATAGAAAACGCATCTACATTTCTTAAATCTTGACCATAACATAATTTTCCTTTAAGAGGTGGATTTTGTGCACCGGGCATATCAACAGGGGTAAATTCATACGTTCCGTATTCTTTATACTCGCCACCAATTACTTGAAATTGTGTATTTGTACCTCTACCAACACTAATGTTTGTCCCCTCAAAAAAACAAATACTTGGATAAAGTAAAACAGACTGTTGATTGGGTAAATTAGGAGATGGTTTTACTGGCAATGTATACGGTGTTTTATGCGTATATCCTTGACAAGGTACAACAAGTAAAGAGCAAGACACACCTTTTGAAAGGTATCCTTCTTCATTAATAAGCTGAGATAGCTCTCCTACTGTCATTCCATGCACAATTGGGATAGGTACAATACCAACAAATGAGGTATATTCCTTTTCTAAAACAGGTCCATCAACGTAATGTCCGTTTGGATTTGGTCGGTCCAAGATAATTACTTGGATATTTTGTTCTGCACAAGCTTCCATGACATAGAACATCGTACTGATGTACGTGTAAAAACGTAATCCAACATCTTGAATGTCAAAAATGACTACGTCGAGACCTTTTAGCTGTTCAGCACTTGGTTTTTTATTTTTACCGTAGAGCGATACGATAGGCAAGCCCGTTGAAACATCTTTCCCATCTTTTACAACCTCACCTGCATCTGCATTTCCTCTAAACCCGTGTTCAGGTGCAAAAATTGTTTTTACTTGCAAACCATCGGCCACCAATTGATCGACTAAGTGTGTTTTACCAACCATGGAGGTATGATTTACAACCATTCCGATGGATTTCCCTTTCAATCGAGGGTAATATAAATCTTTTCGTTCAGCACCTAACACGATTTCTTGCTTATCAATCAAGGAATCTGTTTTATCTTTACCACCGAAGAAAAAACTACCAATGAATACAAGATGAATTAATAGTTGCAAAATAGTATCCAGTTTTAATGAAAAATATAGCACAATTTCTTGCGAAGCGAATTAGAAATACCAAAGTCGGTTCTTTTACTTACACAATTACTCGAATCGGAATGGCAAGTATTGCCATAGGAATTTCTATTTTACTTGTTTCTTACTCCGTCTTATTTGGTTTCAAAAAAACAATTAAAGAAAAATTGTTCAGTCTGAATGCACACATACAAGTTAGCAAAATAACGCTGAATCAATCATTCGACGAATCTCCTCTCCAAATAAATGACGAAATTAAGGATGTTTTTGCAAAAAATGACCTCTTGGATGGGATTTTTACAGTTACAAACAAAGCGGCTATTCTAAAATCAGAAGCAGATATTGCAGGAATTTTAATTAAAGGTGTTGATTCTTCTTTTGTAGATGCATACTTCTCAAAGAATATCCTTCAAGGTGTAACGCTGGATTTTTCACAAAAATCTTCTGAAAATCAAGTACTTATATCTGAATATCTCTCAAAAAAACTAAATATCAGCGTAGGGCAATCTGTACTGATTTACTTTATTCAAAATCCACCAAGAGCCCGAAAAGTAATTGTAAAAGGTATTTTTTCCACTGGAATTGAAGAATATGATAAGCAATTAATTATTGGCGACAATCGATTAATTCACAAAATGAACAACTGGAGTCCTGACCAAGTTGGACATTATGAACTACTCGTCAAGGATATTGGTCAAATAGAAATCGTTAAGAAACAACTACTCGCTGACCTCCCCTCCTTTCTAAGTGTGGTTTCTATCATGGATATTTCCCCAGAATATTTCGATTGGTTTGAATTGTTAGATAGAAATATTCTCATCATTATTATACTCATCATTATTGTGGCTAGTTTCAATATGATGTCGGTTATTCTCATCATGATTATGGAACGAACCCAAATGATTGGGCTTTTGAAAGCACTAGGTACGTCTAATTATACCATTCGTACTATGTTTTTCCGAAATGCGTTATTTATTGTTTGGAAAGGGCTACTTTGGGGAAATGCAATAGGTCTTACCCTTTGTTGGATTCAAGATACGTTTCATATTATTAAATTAGACCCTGTCAATTACTACATGAACTTCGTTCCCATCTCATGGGAGTGGTCTTGGTATCTTTTCGTTAATATTGCACTTTTCTTGATTGTTTCCAGTATCGTTTTCCTTACGACAAGTACCATACTTAAAATTAAACCAATAGCTGCTATACGCACAAAGAAGTAGTAAAGTGATTTACTACTTCTTTGCAAATGAAATACATGACTATCCTGTTAATATCGGCTTACGGATAAGTCTGATAAACCACCCTCTAATCGAACACTCATTTTATTTGTCGCTTTA
This sequence comes from Spirosomataceae bacterium, assembly GCA_046292055.1. Classification (GTDB taxonomy): domain Bacteria; phylum Bacteroidota; class Bacteroidia; order Cytophagales; family Spirosomataceae; genus CAYNRA01. The sequence goes on from JBKBRQ010000090.1 coordinate 9,734, forward strand.
TCATACCCGATACTGCGCCACTTTTTTGAATCTATTTGCTCAAAACCCGGAAATGTAGTACCATTCAACGCACCAGATGTCTTTATTTCACATCCTACATTTTCAGGAACTTCAATTTTTATCTCAGCAAGTCCTGATTTAACTTCGATTTCACTATTCTGTACTTTGTTACCCAAACGTAACTTAAGAGAGGCTAATCCTGACTCGACATTAAGTTTCTCAACACGATAGTCCGAAAAATCAAAATCTAGTTCACCTAGTCCAAGACTTAAATCAATATCCCAAATAGGTTTTTTATTCAATTTAAGAACAATGTTCTCATTTGAACTATCTAACTTTCTCGACCATTTCTTCGACGAATTATCTGAAAATTGAATAACTTGTTCATCTTCTTTCACTTCTTCAGACAATTTCATTACGCGTGCTCTGCTTGTCACATCCGACTCAAACAAAAAGGTGGACGTTTCTGCCAACTGAAAACCAGCTAAGCCACTTTTAAATGCTAATTTCGCCTTTTTAGTAGTAGGTTGCAGCTCTACAGAGTATACTTGATTATTCAGTTTTGTATCCGATGGCTGTTCTCTTTCCTCCTCAAAATTTTCGTAATCCTCTTCATCACTCCATTCAAACGAAGAAATAGATTCACTCACTTTTACTGTAGAAGAATGAATAGCAAGCGGAATCGCAAGAACAAGGACAACAATCGTACTTGGATTCATTAATCTTTTAGCCGGATCAACCAAAACGAGAACACCTGCAAGAACAATCAGCAAGGGCCAGTAAGGAGAAATATCTCGTAAGGATACATCTACAAGTCCGAAGTTGGAGGCTAAAAAATACAACCCCAACAGAATAAAGAGTACACCTGAAACAATTTGATTGGTTTTCATACGAGTAGCAATTAATTTGGTGTAACATCTTTATCATCTCGAACAATAAACCAAACACCAATTCCGACAAGTGCCAATGGCCAAAGTTTCCCCAAATATCTGAATATATCTATGTCAAAAAAGTTCTGAAATGACAAAGACACGCCCACAATGATCAATAAAAGACCAAATAATAAATTCTTTTTACTTCCTTTTTGCTCACTCATCGGTTCTGTTTGGTTTAAGTTTGAAAAATAAGATGCATCAGCCGTATCTGTTACATACCTCTCCTCTTCAGGCAATACTATCCATAAAATGAGGTAAGCAATAAAAACAGGTGCTGGTGTGAAAAATAAAATAACAAATAGTACACGAATCAAAGTAACATCGACATTAAAATAAAGCGCTAAACCTTGTGTTACTCCACCTAAAAGTGTGTCTTGACTTTTGACTCTATATAGCTTCTTTTTCATATCTCTTCTCTAAATTATTCTCAAACATATCAAATTTAACCTAGTACTTGGTAATACAAAATAGATAAACGGCT
>JBKBRQ010000091.1:0-7204 GCA_046292055.1 Spirosomataceae bacterium
AAGGAGTCGGCGAATACCCGCCTTTAAAGGCATAGGTAATCAGGCAAGGGTCCTTACGGACCTAAGTCGTCGGAAGAAGGGCGATATGGGAAGTGATATCTGTTTCATTGTTGTAAAAAACGTCACAAATATAAAGTTATTAAAAAATAACGTACAAGTATTTTTTAATAATTATTCCAATCAAACTACAACTCACTACTAATCAGACATTTGCATTTATACATTCAATAATTTGTGAATAAAAATAGCTGCACAAATACGACATTTGGCAGCTATTTTTTCTTTAGATATATATCTTTTGGCGTTAAAACTTCTCCGTCAATAAACCAATCATCGTTCGGATTCCTTCAAAATAATTCCCTAGACGTAGGTTTTCATTGGCACTGTGTTGGTTATTATCTGTATTAACAGTTGGTACAATGACAGCATTTACCCCCAATTGGGCGACAAACGGAGAAATAGGCACCGAGCCACCCATCGTCGGTAATTTAACCAAGGGTTGCGAAGTCGTTTTCTGCATAGCCCGTTGAATCCACAAACCTACTTCGCTCTGCATGTCTGTACTAAACGCACCGTAAGCAGGTCTTGACCCAATTTTAATGATTTTATCGTACTTGGCGCGTTCTTCGGCAGTGGGTTCATTAGTGACAATGTAATACCCTTCATCTCGGATAAATTTCTTCACGAGTTCAATCAGTCGGGTAGGTTCAGTAGCTCGAACAGTTCGAATATCAATTTCCGCAACGGCTTTGTCTGGAATAATGGTGGCTGCCATTGCTCCTACCTCCGCTGCTTTTATTCCGCGTACGTTCAAGGAAGGATAAATCAAGGATTCTTGGTAATTTGTTCCTACTTTTTCTGCTTGGGCAATGCCAAGGCGGCTATTCAATGCGGCGAGGTCATCGGGAACTGCTGCAATTTGCTTGGCAGTAACGGGGTCAAGCTGGATTCCCTCGTAAAAACCCGGAATAAGTACGCGTCCATCTTCTGCTTTCATATTGGTTAATAATCTTGCCATTCGGAAGACCGGGTTGGGCACATAATTCCCGTAATGTCCGCTATGAAGTGGCGAAACGGGGCCATAAGTCGTTAATGTCAACGTGAGAATACCACGTGCACCAAATGTAATGGTAGGCAGATTGGTAGGATGCGCGGGGCCATCAAAAATGAGAAGAAGGTCTGATTCGAGGGCTTTTCGGTTTTTTTCGATGATTCCCGGTAAACTTGTAGAGCCTTTTTCTTCTTCAAAATCAACCAAAACTTTAAGGTGATAATTGGGGGAGATATCCAACGAGGCAATGGCATCGAGGGCGGCGAGTAGCATTACGCCAGGGCCTTTGTCGTCGGAGGAAGCACGTCCGAAAATACGCCATTCGGGGTCATAATTTTGTGTAAGACGTTCAAACGGAATTTGCTCCCAAGCGTCTCCTTTTTTCTGTTTCAATACGGGGATGAATGGGCTTTCTTGTTGCCATTCGGCTGCTCGGACGGGTTGTCCGTCAGAGTGATAGTAAAATAAAACCGTTTTAGCCGCTGGATTTTTCGCTTTTCTTTCTAGCAAAAGCACGGGGAGCGTCGGTGTTTCCAGCGTAGAGACAGAAAAACCGCGGGAAGAAAAGGCATTTTTTACCCATTCAATATTTTTATACATGTCTTCCTTCACATTTGCGTCGCATGGGATAGATAAATACGAGCGCAGGGTCGGAATATGCTTGAGTCCATATGTAACGGCGAGTTTTTCATAAGGAATGGATTGCCCTACGGTTTGGGCTGAAATCAGACAAGAAATCGCAAGAAGTTGGAGAAATCGGTGCATGGTTTACTACGTTTAGGTTAGATTGGTATACGAATTAACGTAAAAAGTAAAATTTTACAAGTCTTGTTCAGGATAAATATACCAAATACACCTTATTACGAGATGTACCATTTAATAAAAATACAAATCTATTTTAGCGATTTCTAGGAAAAGCATCTAACTTTAGTACGTCAAATTTGTCCAAATTCAATTTATCAACTGTATGCGTACATTTTACACTACATCAGGGCTACTATTTATTTCTATATTCGGTGCACAAGCACAAGTTAGTTCGAACACCACATTTTATGTTTCTGAGGGAACTACTGTTTCCATACATGCTGATTTTACCAATAAGGGAAAGTTAAAAAATGAAGGAATTTTGCACTTGGCAGGGCATGTCGTAAATGAGGGTGGATTTCAGTCTGAAGGACAAATTCGGCTCAATGGAACTGATGAACAAAAACTTAGCAGTAAGAAAACACTAGATATAAGCGAGTTACACCTAGATAATCACGTAAAATTACAAACGCCTGTTAGCATACACCGCAAGTTAATCTTCGAAAAAGGGATACTAAGAACGAATGAACAGAATCCATTGATATTCGCTGTTGATGCGACACATGAGGGACTTTCAGACCAATCGCATGTAGTAGGCGTTGTTGAGAAACAGGCAGCTACGAGCTTTGAATTCCCTATAGGAAATGGGGAAAGTCAGCATTCATTCAAAGTAGATGATGCGGGAAATAAGACAGTTTGGGCGACCTACATTCCTCAAAATCCGAGTTCAATTTCTGGAGAAGTTACCTCAAATATTACTTCATTAAACGAATACGAATATTGGGTTATTCGTTCTAAAGACACACAGACATCAGCCAAAGTATCTATAGCGGATGACGCCCAAGTGGCTGTATTACAAAAAGGAATTTGGGATATTCAACCAACGGGTGTGCTAACAGCTCAACTCGGTTTAGCAGATGGATTATTAATAACAACTGGGTCCGGAAATATACAAACAAAAGAAATAGGCATTTGGCCTAATCCGACCTCAGGTGAATTCAATCTTCGTCTGACACATTTTGACGAAAACGCACCTGCTAAAGTGGAAATTTCTACCATTGAAGGACGCAAATTAATGCAAATGGAAGGAGCTATTCAAGAGTTGAGAGGTATTTATCAACTACCTAGCCAATTGGTAACAAGCCAACTAACTGTTCGAGTTATTCAGAATGAGCAAGTATTTACAGAAAAATTGATTATTAATAAATAAGACTTATTTTCCTTTCCATACGAAGAATCCTGCAAATGTAGGATTCTTTTTTTATCCCATTTCTCCCACCTTTCTAAACAAAAACGGCTTGCTAACTAAGTTAACAAGCCGTTTTTTTAAATACATCTACCCTTAGTTAGTTGTACGAACCGTCAATGTTCTGTTTCTTTTTGACGCCAAACCATTCGCAGTGATAACTTCAACTTGTAAGTTGATAACCGCTCCTCTATTAGATGGCGCTGTGTAAGGAACTGTCACGACGTGAAGTTTCTCTGCTTCTACAAAATTGGGAGTAAACGGGACAGTACTTTTAAGCGTAAAGCCACCTGATGTACCAATTCGCTCGTAAATTTTGATTTCTTTCATGTCTGTATTGTAAGCAGTACACTTAATCGTCAAAGTAGTTGAGCCAGACGGGGCAACTGTAGCAGGATTTGCCGTTAAGGCTGCGACATACGCTACGTCACCCACCACATCAAATAAGTCCGTATTTGGATTATACTCTTCGTAGCAACTTGACAGACCTATTGCAAAAAGTACGATATATGCTATTTTTTTCATCTTTACGTCATTAAATTAGTTGAACAACCACATTTTAGTATCTAGCGCCTTGAAGTTGGCTTTGGCAACCTCCGAATTACGAGAAGTCTCAGAGCTTGGATAAGCCCCACGTGCAATCCAGTTTCCGTTTAACTCCACATTGTGGTTTTCAGGAAGTTCGAGTCCTGTATAGATTGCTGGGTTATGCTCGTTTCTACGTAAGTCTACCCATGCTTCTGGACTCGTAAAGAGTGCTTTGTATTTCTCGATGAGAATAGCAGAAAGCGTTAATTTACTTTCGCCCAATGCCACTGACTCATGCGCTAGAAAATCTGCTGAGTTAGCCGCCGATACACCCACTTTGTCCATATTTGCTTTAATACCTGCCAAATACGCTTGATATGCTTCTACTGAACTTCCCTGTGACGTAACTGAACCCCCATTTTGAAGGAAACGCACCTCCGACTCTATGAATTTTGCTTCTGCATAACTCATCATGATAATCGGAGCATCGACTCTACAAAACCAACCATAGAAATTCGTTCTGTCATTGAATGTTGTGTTACTTCCTGCTGAACCTCTACCAGGGGTTGTTCCTCTGTAAATAGGATCAGAACCTGTTTTGTTGGCAGTCAAAGCAACCCGTGGGTCAACGACTCCACTAATTGTGCCGTTCATGTAATCCATGAAAGTACCCCCAAATGTTACCGATAAGTTCCCTGTATTGTTCGCCAATGCCAATGAATGCCATGGATTAAAATTACGCTCATTGAATACTACTTGGAAATCATCTGCATTGCTTGTCATTCCATTTTGTAAAGAAGCTAAAATCGTTGCGTACGCTGCTGCACCTTGCTTTTTCGCTGTATGTAACAAATAACGCGCCCGTAGCGAATTCGCTAATTTCACCCATTTTGTACGATCTCCGCGGTACGATAAATCATCTGTAGTAGGAGAAAACAGTGAAGTTGTCTGTCCTAAATCTGCAATGGATTCGGTCAATAAACGTTGTATTGTTGCATAAATCGCCTCTTGTGAATCGTATTTCGGTGCGAGGTTTGTCAGATTATTATCTGCCTCTGTGAAGGGTACGTTTTCCCAAGTTGTTGCGGCCAAACCAAGATTGTAAGCAAGTACAATTTTAGCGATACCTGCATAATGAGGAGAATTTGATTCCTCCGCTTTCTTTAAAATAACATTGCAATTTGGAATCACGTTAAGGTATAAATTAACCCATTGTGCACCAAACTCATTGCGAAGCTGCGAGTCCGTTCCGCCAGCAGCTACATTTCCTAATTGTTGGGTATATTGCCCAGATACAAACGCATTAGAATACGTATTTTGTGCTGTGTAGAAAAGGACAGTCGGCAATAACGTATTCAAGCTTGCATCACTTGTTCTTGTTGGGTCAATATTTGTGTCTCCACCGAGGTAGTTTTCACAACTATTGAGTGAAAACAAGGCCAAGACACCTACTAAAAATTTTATGGTATATTTTTTCATCTTCTCAATCATTAAAAATTACAATCCAACATTGATTCCAAAAATAAAGCTTCTCACGGCAGGCGTATTTCTTCCTGTAAATCCGATGAGATTCGAACCAGCACCAAACGCCAAAGATTCTGGGTCATATCCTCTGAAAGGCGTTGACAAGAACAAGTTGTTTCCAATAACAGATAGGCGAACGCTGCTCATGTTTTTCGGAAGGAACTTCGTTGGAACGTTGTAACTCAAGTTGGCATTCCGGACTCTGAACCAAGATGCATCCTGAATATTATACGAATAATGTGCATTGAATCCGAAGGCACGGTAGTTGGTTTCATCCATGTAATTTGGGATATCATTTGGTGTACCATCGGCTTTCACTCCTTTGAAAATAACAGCAAGGTCACGCTCGTCTGTGAACTTTGTGATACCATTTCGGATACTGTTCATTTCACCTAAATCAACCACATCTCCGCCAAATCTCCACTCAAGTAAGAAACTCAATGCTATATTTTTGTAGGTAAAGTTATTGAACATCCCTCCTTTCCAATCTGGAAGTGCATTACCTACCTTTACATACGATGCTTGGTTCAATGTTGGTAAACCTTGTGCATTGATAAGTACATCTCCGTTTTCATTTCTATTCCAATCAAATCCATACAAATCACCCATTGAACCACCCTCTACGATACGAAGTGCCACACGACCTTGGTCATAATACGTAATTTCTTGTAAATCTTCTGGCATAGATAACACACGGCTACGGATTCTATCCCAGTTGAAGTTCGTCTCCCAAGAGAATGTTTTTGTTTTAATAGGTTTAAAACCAAGTAAAACCTCAACGCCTTGGTTACGGATTAGACCTGCGTTGGTCGTATAACGCGCGTATCCAACCACATTACTCACGGGTACATCTACGATTTGATTTTTACTATCCCGCATGAAATAGTTGGCTTCGAGCGAGATTTTATTATTGAAGAGCGATGTTTCGATACCTACTTCTGACTCTGTCGTAATTTCTGGTAATAAATTGAAGTTACCAATGTTTGGGTCTCTTCTAAATCCACCTACAGAACCAAAAGGGAAACCTGGAGTTACTTGATAGTACGACCCAATTTGGTAAGGTCTTGTGTCTTTACCCACCTGTGCAAGTGAACCTCTCAGTTTTGCATAGGAAACCACTGGATTGTCTTTCAAGAAAGATTCTGTCATGATATACGACATACTAACAGATGGGTAGAAGAATGAGCGGTTGTCTGCTGGTAACGTAGAAGACCAGTCATTACGGCCCGTGATACTCAAGTAAAGCATGTTTTTATAATCCAATTTTGCTTCACTGAATACCCCAACTAGGCGTCTCAATGAGCGAGAACGTCGAGCCGTGAAATTCGTTGTATTAGAAATATCAAAGAAACCAGGCGCAATGAATGTTTCGCCTCTTCCGACTAAGTTATCCGTGGTGATGCTCGTCGCGTTATGTCCAACCATCAAGCTACCGCGTAGATTTTCTGATAGATTTTTGGTAGCCGTCAAGAAGAAGTTCGAGTTAAACTCTTTGAAATTAAAGCTTTCGTCGATGACAAAACCTCTTACTTGCGTTCCAAGATCTAATTCAGGAGGAACAATACGGTTGCGGCGATCATTGTAAAAATCCGTTGTTACCTGATATCTAGCTGATAACCAATCTGTTAATTTTAGGTTCGCGTAGATATCACCGAACAGACGATTGACATCTGTTTGTAAAGCACTTTTCTCTGCATAATAACGTGGGTTATCGATGATACCCGTAGTTACGTTATTTTGTGTCCCGTCAGGTTTGAGGTAATCGTTTACGTCAAATGATGGCGACCAATACGTCAACGAACTATAAATAGACTTATCTCCATGAGCGGGGCTTGTACCTGCTGAGTTTGCGTAGTTCAATTGTCCACCGACTTCAATGGAGTTATTTACTTTTGTTGAACCGGATAATTTCGCTGTGATACGTGAAAAATCCGTATTGGGAACAATCCCCGTTTGGTCTAGATACGAAAGAGAAGTATAGTACTTCGATTTGTCATTTCCACCTGAAATCCCCAGGTTATGACTCATGCGTTCGCCTTGTCTGAAGAACG
>JBKBRQ010000091.1:7214-11075 GCA_046292055.1 Spirosomataceae bacterium
CAAAGATAGGATCACCTGGTTGTGTTAAAGGCCCAAACTGTTGAAATACAAATCCTGCACGAGGCACAGCAGATAAACCGTGTGAATATCTTTCTTGCTGCGCAGGCACTTTGTCCACATTATCCACGCCATACGTTGCAGAATATGTGATAGATGCCTTTCCGGCAGCACCTTTTTTCGTTGTAATGATGATGGCACCGTTGGAAGCTCGTTGCCCGTAAAGTGCTGTTGCCGCTGCGCCTTTCAATACGTTGATTGACTCAATGTCGTCTGGGTTCATGTCAGCAGCTCGGTTGGTATTTGAAAACTGCTCATTGCTATTTACTGCATTTGAACCCGCCGATGGCAAGGCATTTCCTGCAAATGTGTTGTTTGATATGATGATACCATCTACGATAAACAACGGTTGGTTGTCGTTGCCCCCACTGAGTGAGTTAATACCTCTAATAATGATGTTTGTACCAGCACCTGGAGCACCACCAGAACCATTGATTGTTACCCCAGCCAATTTACCTTGCATGGCAGCAACCATATTGGGGTCGCCTGTATTTTTCAAAATGTCGCCTTTGATAGTCTGCGAACCATACCCAAGTTCACGTTTGTCTTTGGCAATATTGAAAGACGTAACAACCACCTCATCTAACTCATTGGTGCTTTCTTTCAACTGAATATCTAGCGTAGACTGTCCATTGAGTGCTTGTTCTACTTTTTGGAAACCCGTAAAGCTGAAAACAAGCGTCGCTTTAGGCTGTAAATTTGTCAATTGGTATTTCCCATTGATATCCGTGACGGTACCTCGGGTAGTACCCTTTACTGTCACACTCACACCCGGTAGGGTTTCACCGTCGTTTGCTGTCACTTGGCCGCTTACAGAGACTGTCTGGGCAGCTACAGAGAAGCTTAGGAGGCAAAAAATCAATAGTGTATAGATTTTGCTCATAAAAACTAGTTTGTTAAATTATTTTAATTTAGCAAAATTAATTTTTTTTAGGAATATACCAAGTTCACTCGTCTATACAATTGGTGCATTTGTATTTATTTAAGATTTTCTGTAGATATTTTGCAGTGCTCCTTCAATGGTGGGATACATATACTCAAAAGATATATCTTCGTTTATTCGTTGATTTTCTACATACGCACTACCCAAAACCACCACAGACATTTCACCGAGTGCTATTTTTAATAAAAAACCAGGAACGGGTGGCAGGAAGATAAAACGGTTTAATTGCTTCGCTACTTTTTGGGTTAAGTCGGTATTTCGTATCGGCAATGGGGCAACTCCGTTGTAAGCTCCATACATGCTTTGCTCTTCGATAGCTTGCACAAATAAGCGCGCCAAATCTTGCACATGAATCCAAGACATCCATTGTTGACCATTGCCGAGTGCCGCGCCAAATCCCCACTGAATCGGTGCAGCCAACTTCGGGAGTGCTCCTCCTTCTTTACTCAACACAACCCCAACCCGAATATGTACTGTCCGGCTTGCTTCTAAAAACGAAGCGGCATTTTCCCATTTTACGGTACATTCTGCTAGAAAATCAGTGCCCGGCGTGCTAGTTTCGGTTAATTTTTCTTCTCCGCGTTCACCTCCATAGTAACCAATAGCAGAAGCAGAAACGAGAACCGCAGGTTTTATTCCGTTAGCTGCCAAGTGTGTACCTAGCAAGCGCAAAGGTTCCACACGCGAATCGATGATTTTCTTTTTTTGTTCGGCCGTCCAACGTTTATCCGCAATCCCTTCGCCTGCCAAGTGAATAATTCCTTCAGCGAATGTAAGTGCTTCAGTGTCGATGTATCCTTTGTCAATGTCCCATTGAAAAGAAGGAATTTTTGTATTTTTTTTAGGTGAGCGAGTCAGGATAGCGACCTCGTGACCCTTGCTTTGGAGTTCATTTACCAATACTTTCCCGACAAGTCCTGTACCACCCGTAATGAGTATTTTCATAATATTTTACCAATGAATTTGAAGGTTTCTATCAAAAGTGAGATTCACACAAAAATGTTTTGGTCTATCAAAAACTGTTTGAGTTCATCTTGTTATGTTTAAAATGTAACGCAAACAATTTCTCAGAATAAACGGAATCCCTACCTTTTCCGAAAAGTATTGTATTTTTGCTCGGTCAAAATTTATTACACGAACAACAAACATGTACATCAACGTATTCAAATCCAAGATACATCGTGTCAAAGTTACACAAGCAGAGCTCAATTATGTAGGAAGTATCACCATTGATGAAGCGCTTTTAGAGGCATCTGGTATCCGCCCGAACGAGCGTGTACAAGTTGTAAACAACAACAACGGGGAGCGTATCGAGACCTATGTTATCAAAGGAGAGCGCAACAGTGGCACGATTTGTCTGAACGGCGCTGCGGCGCGTAAAGCACAAGTGGGCGATATATTAATTATCATTTCTTATGCTTGGATGACGCCCGAAGAAGCGGACGTTCACGAACCTACACTTGTATTTCCCGATGAAAACAATCGGATTACCTCTTAATACCTTTCTTTTATGAATTTCAAAAAAATTAGTCAGTATTTGGTTTCGGTCGGTATTGCTGCAGGTTTGCTCTACTGGGTATTCAAAGACATTTCTCTTGCTGACCTACTCGCCAAATTCCAACAAGCCGACTACCGTTGGGTTCTTTTAGCTGCTATTTTGCAATTAGCTGCCCATGTAAGTCGGGCGTATCGATGGAAAATGATGTTACAACCCATTGGTTATCAAACAAGCACATACAGAACTACACTGGCTGTCTTGGTTGGCTACCTTGTAAATTTAGTTCTTCCAAGAGCGGGTGAATTGGCGCGTTGCGGTTCATTAAGTAAAATGGAAGGCGTACCTTTCGAGAAATCTTTTGGTGCCGTCGTGGCAGAACGCCTCGTGGATGTACTCGTTCTTTTATTACTTATTGGCCTAAACTTGGCTTTGGAGTTCGGGCGGATTAGTCAATTCTTTTTTGAAATCATTGGTGACAAATTCAAAAATCCGATGGCATTGCTTGGCTTAGGAACTGTCTTTTTACTCGTTGTTTTGCTGGGATATTTTCTCTTCCAAAAGAAAAAACAAACGATTTTGGCCATGCCTATTTTGCAAAAAGTGATTGGCTTTTTAGGAGGTGTTTGGGAAGGGTTCAACGGCATTCGTCGTTTAAAAAATCCCTCTGTTTTCATTTTCCATACGCTGGCAATTTGGGTCTTGTATTATTTTACGACGTATTTTCTTTGCCAGGCACTTCCCGAAACTAGTGCCCTGTCTTTCTTAGCCGTTTTGACAATTTTAGTTATGGGAACAATTGGTATGGCTGCACCGACCGTTGGCGGTATCGGTAGTTATCATTTTTTTGTTGGGAAAATCGTGGTTCTTTATGGGTTAAGTCAGGCAGATGGCATTGCACTGGCAACTTTCCTACATACAATCATCGGACTCGTATTGGTTGTTCTATTTGGACTAGCCGGCTTTTTATTGGCTTCTTTTGCCCCTGCGCGCGACAGTTCATCCCGTTTATAAACAAATCATCGCGTTTTTTTTCCCTTCATCGCAATAGAATCGTATATTCGAACTGTTTTTAGCGTAAAATATGTTTATATCACTAGAAATTAAATAATCAACGAAAGATGACAGGTATCCTTCTTATTAGTGTTGTTTTTATGGGAATTAGCTGGTTTGTGTCAAACAAACTGAAGCGAAAGTTTGAAGAATACTCCCGCGTGGGCTTATACAACGGTCTTTCTGGCGCAGAAATCGCTCAGAAAATGCTACATGATAATCAAATTTATGATGTTCGTATTACGCAAGTAGATGGCCAATTGACGGACCACTATAATCCAATGGACAAGACAGTTAATCTAAGTGGAGATGT
>JBKBRQ010000092.1:0-11022 GCA_046292055.1 Spirosomataceae bacterium
AATGAAATACCTCCTCCCCTTCCTATTCCTCGGATTAGGATTTGCACCCGCGTGCGCTCAAAAGAAAAATAGCACGTACAATTATTTTATCAAGCGGGCGACTTCTGCTATCAAAGTAGATGGGAAACTCGATGAACAAGCTTGGAAAGATGCATCGGTTGCTACTAATTTCTGGCAGATTCAACCCATGGATACCTCACGGGCGAATGTAAACACAGAAGTCATGCTTTGCTACGATGATAAAAATATATATGTCACTTTTATTAATTACAACCGCAAAGAAGGAGGAAAATATGTAGTTGAATCTATGCGACGTGACTTTAACTTTGGTAGAAATGACAACGATTTACTATTTATAGACACGTTTGAAGATCAAACCAATGGGTTTTCATTTGGCTCAAATGCGATGGGTGGGCAATGGGATGGCTTGATGGCAAATGGTGGTTCCATTAACCTCAGTTGGGACAATAAATGGCAGTCTGAAGTTACCTACGACGAAGATAAATGGATTTGGGAAGCTGCGATTCCGTTCAAAACATTGCGCTACAAAGAAGGAGTACAGACGTGGGGAATAAATTTTAGTCGATTAGACCTAAAAACGAACGAAAAATCTGGCTGGGCGCCGGTTCCTCGTCAATTCCCTTCGGCTAGTTTAGCTTATACGGGGAATTTAATTTGGGATGTTCCTCCACCGAAACCGGGGTCAAATATTTCCATTATTCCTTTCGTGACGGCCAACCAGCAACAAAACTTTACCAATCAAACACCCAAAACACGTGATTTCGACTTCGGTGTTGATGCGAAAATAGGCTTGACGTCCGCGCTCAATCTGGATGTAACTGTAAACCCTGACTTTTCACAAGTAGAAGTGGATGTACAACAAACGAACTTAGACCGTTTCGAATTATTTTTCCCAGAAAGGCGGCAATTTTTCTTGGAAAACGGTGATATATTCAATGATTTTGGCTTTAGTAATCTTCGCCCGTTCTTTTCACGTAGAATTGGCTTAAATTCTCCAATTAAATACGGTGGGAGAATCAGCGGAAAGTTAAATCCAAATGTACGAATTGGTGTTTTACACATGCAAACAGGAGAAGACGAAAAACAGACTCCAGGCTCTCATTATTCTGTTGTTTCCTTACAAAGAAAAGTTTTCAAACGCTCGTTTATCTCTGGTATATTTGCCAACCGCCAAACAGCTGGAGTAGATGAAAACCCTATAACAAATACTACACTAGCCGACTTTAACCGTACACTCGGTCTTGAGTACAATCTGGCATCGTCTGATAATATTTGGACAGGGAAAGCTATGTATCTCAAAACATTTTCTCCTTTATCAACAGCTTCCTCCTCTATTCTCGCAGGACAGCTTCGCTACTCCGCTCGGCAATGGAATTACGGGGTAAAAATCGAACAAGTCGGTGCTGGCGTACAGGCAAATGAAATGGGCTTTGTTAGACGAAGAGACTATGCGTATGTAAGTCCTGAAGTGGGCTATCAATTTTTCCCAAAATCCAACTTTATCGTCAGTCATGGCCCACGTATTCGATTGAATTATTATTTTGATAAGGAAGTAACCCAACAAATTGAGAACGAAAAAGTATTCATTTACGCACTAAGTTTCTTGAATCGGAGTGAGCTATTCATGTGGGTAGCAACAGATTACGTCAAGTTATTAGCCCCTTTTGATCCTACCAATTTTACTGGTCAACGAATTGATGCAGGCACCGAACATAACTGGTCGGCTGTAGGTGGAAATTTCACATCCAAACCAAAAAGTCTATTCACCTACTCTCTATCAGGACGTTACGGAGGGTATTACGGAAATGGCGACAGATTAAACCTGAACGGTCAATTAGGATATCGTTTGCAACCTTACGCTGCAATCACGCTGAATGCTGATTTTAACCAAATTAAATTCGGAAGTGATGCACGTCTACCAGAATTATTGAAAAATTCTCAATATAATCTCTTGTTGATTGGTTCTCGGACAGACATCACCTTGAGTAATAAATTATTCTTTACGAATTTCGTTCAGTTCAATAACCAGACAAATAATGTGAATCTGAACACGCGTTTGCAGTGGAGATATAGCCCTGCTTCCGACTTATTTTTGGTTTACACAGACAACTATCTAGCAGATACATGGCAGGTCAGAAACCGCCAGTTGGTACTTAAATTTACCTATTGGTGGAATTTATAAATGAGTTGAAACGGGTAAAACAGCGAAATCATATCCTTTGGCTTGGGCTTCTTCAATGAGCGCGGGAAGTATAATTTGAAGTTTAGGCCATGCTTGTTCGCTATCATGGAATACAAAAATAGCGCCTGGTTGTATTCCTTTACTCATTTCTTTTAAACAACGTTCTATCGAAAAAGATGCGTCATAGTCTTGCGTCAACATAGACCAAAAGACAAGTGAATGCGTCTTTTTCAGTTGAATGAATTGTGAATAAGTCATTTTTCCGAACGGTGGCCGAAAAAGAAAGGTATTTTCATGCAAGATTTGCTTCAAAATAGCTTCGGTTTGTTCTACCTCTGCGCAATATTTTTGTGTTGAGATACGCCAACCATTAACGTGCGTAAAGGTATGATTACCAACCAGATGTCCTTTTTTTTGAATAGAAAGAAGTTCGTTTTTATTTTGGATTGCGTTTTCTCCTATGACAAAAAAGCTCGCTTTAATCACATACTTTTCTAGAATAGCAAGGATTTTCGGAGTCGTGACGGGATTTGGGCCATCATCAAAGGTTAAATAGAGACAAGGCTTTTTTGTTTTTATTTTCCAATATACAGATGGAAAAAACAAGGAGGCCAAAGGGGTATATACATGAAAATAGAACGATTTTAATAACTTCATTTTATGTCATTGAGCGATCTTTCCAAATGTAAGAAGATTTTTTTTGGGCGATAATTCCAAAGAATAGAACATAAAAAGGATACACAAGTTGCACCCACGGGATAAAGTAAATTGCTGTACTTTTTCTAAAAAACTGTAGCACAAATACAAGGAAAAGTCCTTCTAAAAACCATCTAGTAAATAAAAAATAGCTCCCATCGTCAGAAAAACCATTCATTAATCCATTGATAAACAAATAGATAGAAGAAACATTAACCCAAAATACAAAAATAGCTAGTAATGTTGGGAGAATAGATTGGTACTGTTTCCATTTACTTGCCCAGCGCTTTCTTTGGTAGTAAAAAGAAGCCCAGCTTTGATGAGCAGAGGTCTCGACAATTGCTTCTTGGTCTTTGATAAAAAAGAAACCATTTGGAAAGTGAGCCGCCATTTTATGAAGGAGAAATTCATCATCACCAGAAGCAATTTCTTCGTTTCCTTCGTAACCATTTACCATGTTGAATGCTTCTTTTTTATAGGATAAATTTGCACCTGAACACATATTTGGTTTTTTTACAGCAATCGCACATGCACCCGATCCGATTAAACTAGCAAACTCAACGATTTGCATCCAAGTAATGATTTTACCAAAAGTTGAAGCGAAATGAGGAGCACAAAAGGTGACAGGACCCGCAACAAATGCAGCATTTGTTCGTGAATAAAAGCGCGCGTAGGCTTCAATCCAGCGAGAGCCAACTCGGCAATCTCCGTCTGTTGTCAGGATAATCGTTCCTTCTGCTGCTGCAACACCTTGTGTAAGTGCCTGTTTTTTGGGCGAATATCTGGAAAATGGAGTTTGAATAGGCTGAATAAGACGAAGTTGAAATTGTGCCTTAGGCAAAAAAGATTGTACGAGTAAAGCGGTTTCATCCGTTGAATAATCGTCTAGTACAATAACTTCAAACTGACTTCGTGGGAAAGATTGTTTATTCAAATCTTCCAACAGGAGTAGTATTGTTGCCGCCTCATTCCGGACAGGAATTAATACTGTGATTTTTTCTTGCAAGGAAAAACAATCTGCTTGGACTCTTTTTTTGTTCATTGATAACCAGCTAAAAAGCGCAGCTATCAACAAAAAAATATAGATAGAAAGAGGAATAAAAACAAAAATTAACTCCATGGTCTTCTTTGTTGGTACAACCATAAAACCCCGCCAGTCAAAACGGGTAAAAGAATATTAACAGCCCAAACAAGCCAAACACAAATTGTAACTAAAAGCCAATCTACACCAAGAAAACCAAAAAGATAAACAGCTGCCAATTGCCTACTACCTAAATCACCCCACATATTCACCCAAGAACCTATCGTTTTAACCAAAAAGATACACTGAATAACCGGAATCGAGACTAGTAAAGGAAGTGAGATACCACAAAAATGAAGGCACCAAACAAATTGAGCGGTAAAAAATAAACTCCTCAAAACCGTAAGAGCGACAAGTGCAGTCCGTCTAGTAAAAGTCAAAGATTCAATTCCTTGAAGCCAGCTGTTGAATCGGTTGAGGGAAGGAATAAAATGCAAAATTAAAACTACAAACCAACCAAAAACGATTAGGAATAACCATTCCGAGACAAAACGGAGTATCGACGCTTCTAGCAAATGAACTGTGAAAAAAGTAGCGAACAATGCTAAACCAACAGTTACCATATTTTGAAGTGAGCTTGCATAGAGATTGATGCCAATAATTTGCTGTTTCACTTCGTGAGGCCAACCCAAACTCCTACCCAAGAAATCACCGATATTTCCGGGAGAAATTGCACCAAAAAAAGAACCTTTTAAAACTTGTTGGCTGGCAACTTTCAATGAAATTCGCTGGATTGGTTGGACCGCTACCTTCCATTTAAAAATTTCTAGCCACCAATTTAATAGACTTAAGATAAGTCCACCCAAAAGCCAACCCATCCATTGAATCCAAGAATAACGGATGACAAAAGAGCGCAGAACTGTGACGTCGATTTGTTGTTGACCAATGAAACGGTACAAAAGGACGAGAATCAGACAGAGTATTCCTATCTTTGCGATAGATAAAACGTATCTAAAAAACGGGGCAATTATAAGACTTTTAATCATTCATTTTGGATAAGCATAGTACAAAGATAGGTGAAAAAATCATTTTAGGTGTAGACCCAGGCACACGTGTGATGGGTTATGGGCTCATTGCCGTACAAGGAAACAACCTTACGCTCTTGCAATACGGAGTTCTTCGGTTAGAGAAACTGAGTTCACATGAATTAAAACTCAAGCGAATTTTTGAGCGTATTACGCAATTAATCGAGGAATATTTACCCGATGAGATGGCTATTGAAGCCCCATTTTATGGAGAGAATGTACAATCTATGCTTAAATTAGGGCGTGCCCAAGGCGTAGCAATGGCGGCGGCATTGGCAAGAGAGGTTTCTATTGTCGAGTATTTACCCAAAAAAGTCAAACAGTCTGTGACAGGAAACGGAAATGCCTCCAAAGAACAAGTCGCATATATGTTGGAACATCTGTTTAAACAAAAATTAGAACGTGAATTTTACGATGCTACAGATGCTGTTGGTGTAGCTGTTTGTCATTACATGCACGGTAAGACGAAGGCATTAACAGGTAATAATTCAAAAAATAAAGGATGGGCCGCATTTGTCTCTGAAAATCCAGAAAGACTCAAATAGACTCTTTATCCGTTCATATAATCGAGTGAATGCAATTCGCCCCAATAAATAGAACCTTATATCCGTTCATATAAATGGGCAAATACAATTCGCTCCAGTAAATAGAATCTTAAATCCGTTCATACTAACTGGGCGAAAACAATTCGCCCCAACGTACATTATCCATGCGTCGCTTTATAAATCTACATTCATTTATAGGTATAAGTAGTATTCTTGGGCTTCTTTTTATTGCTTCTACCCCACCTGAAAACACCTATCGAAGTCTTCGTCAAGATAGCTTTCAAGCAGGTGAAAGATACCATTATAAAATCAAGCTCAGTTTTATCCCGGTGGGTGAGGCAGACGTGTCTGTACATCCATCCATTTTCACATTGAATAACAGACCTTGTTACCGTGTCAATGTTTTAGGACGAACAACCGGAATTTCTGATTATTTCAAAGTTCGGAATACCTACCGTTCCTTCGTTGATACGGCGGCTATTCTTCCCCATCGCTTTGTTTTTAGCGCACGAGAAAGAGAATATAAAAAAGACCAAGTTCTAGACTTTGACCACAAACGTCACCAAGTCATTAGTACAGAAAAAGAAGAAGAACAAACATTTCAAGTACCTGCCAATGTCCATGATTTAATCTCAGGCTACTATTATTTACGCACATTGGATTACAAAAAACTAGCTAACGGACAAATTATCTCTTCTCCTGTATTTTTTGATGGAGAATTATACAACATGCGGGTCAAATATGCCGGAAAGGGTGAGGTAAAAACTCGATTTGGGCGAATAAAGGTCATTAAGTTAACCCCTATTTTACCTCCCAACAAGTTATTTGACGGAGAAAATGGAATTCGGGTTTGGGTTTCAGACGATAAAAACCGTGTTCCGGTAAAATTAGAGGTTGATTTTAAAATTGGTGGAGCAAGTATGGAATTAGATAATTACAGTGGTAACAAACATGCATTTAGCTGGATTTAACCGTATGTTTTTGGTCTAAAATACTGTTTTTCACTGTCCAAGTAATTCGTTCAGAGAAGGGTGTAACACGTTCGTTACATCCTTTTTTTTGACAGATTTGGCAAGACAAGGGCAAGCATCCATCTGTGTGAATAAACAATTCTACCTCTTTGCCAAAACGAGCTGTCACGAGGTCATTGAATGCCTCTAATTCGTCGTGTGCCTCCCGAACGGTAAAGTACCAAGGCAAGGTTACATGGCAATCAATGTGTAGATTGCTTCCGTATTTAATGATTCGGAGATTATGAATATCTATCCAATTTTCTTTTCTATTTTTTTCCAAGATATCCACCAATTCACCTAAAAGGGTCGTATCGGCTTCATCCATAATACCAGCAACGGAGTCTCGCAGGATTTTGTAGCCCGTGTAGATAATCATCAACCCAAATCCCATAGCAACAGCACTGTCAATCCATTGTAAGTCAGTCACTAACAAAAGAACCAAGCCAACCATAATCCCGAAAGTAGAATAGGTATCCGTTTGGAGATGTTTCCCACTTGCAATTAATGCCAATGAATTGGATTTTTCGCCTTGTTGAATAGCTAATTTCCCTAAAATAAAATTAGCTACAGCCGTCCCTCCAATCAACAAGAGTCCTTTATCTAGTTGATGTACCGGAATTGGATTTTGCCATTTAAGGATGGATTCATACATGATTATTACGCCCGCAATAGAAATTAGCGAACCCTCTACTGCAGCTGATAGAAATTCTACTTTCCCGTGTCCATACGGGTGGTTACTGTCTTGAGGTTGAGCGGATAGATAGAGGCTGTATAGACCAACAAAACCACTGATGACATTAATCGTACTTTCTAAGGCATCCGTCAAAATAGCAACAGAGGAAGTCATATACCAGGCTATCAGCTTAATTACAAAGAGGATAGACCCAATTATAACAATTATTTTTTGAAATCTGTAATTCTGTTGCGCTGCGTTCATGAGGCAAAACTACAAACTATTGGGCGTTAATCCATGTAGCGACGCGAGTATTCCACTCTGCTTGTTGTTCTGTTCGTTGACCATGAGCGGTTTCCGCATCATATTGTTTCTGCAATTCATTCATTTTTTGGTAAGAGGATAAATAAGCGCGTTGAATAGCGCTGCTCCAATCATCTGGAGAGGAATAGGTGGGTAATGAGCGAACTGTTTCCTTGAATAACTGTAAGCAATAATGGGCAATTCGGAAATGAGTTTCTTCGTGTGCCAAACTATACGCGTTTCGTGTCGATGCTTTGACCCAAGACATGCCTCGAACCATATACGATTTCCCTTTAATCGTAATGAGAAGCGTATAATCTTCTATTTTCATTTGCATATCAAAGGCAAGACTTACGAAGATTTCAGCACCGAATGAACTTGGGAACTTGGGAACAGCCTTGAAGTCCTCCCACGTGATTTTTTTCACCGGAAAATAAAGCGTGTCCGTATCTTGTGTAGCTTCGTCTGACAAAAAAATGACCTTTGTATTACGGACAAATGCTTCTGTTTTACCTGCATTGACAGCCAACCAATCATTTCGATACGTACGTATTTTTTCAGGAATTTTAGGATAGAATTTTTCAAAAAATGTAGAAAAATACATACCCAATGAACGTTCGTATTTAATCGTATGATTTCCTGAAAAAACAACGAGTGTGTCTCCTTCATCCCTGATTTTCAACCAAGTATAACTCCAACGAACAGTACCAGTGACTCTATCTTTTTTTTCAACTTCGGATAAAGAGAAATCATCTAGACGAAGTAGAAGTGGCTCCCCCTTGGTAGATTCATTGGCTTTCAGATAGCTAATGATGTAATCACCAATTTTTCGAGGAGCTTGACTATTAAGAATCCCTTTAGGTCGCATTGCAGCTGCTTTCCCTATGATAGTTTGTGTATAACAAACAGGAGGTTGTTGTGCTGAAGTACAAAAAGAGAAGAGAATAAAAAAAAGAAAAGAAAGGCGAAAAGGCATAATAATCAGCGATTTAGAGATAGATAGGAAGTTCCAGTCATGTAAAACAACCTACTAGATTTAGTAAAAAAACGTATCTTTGAAACCAAGGTGTATATTTCTATTCAATGAAACAGCTCAATCTACCTCAAGTCATCGTCGAATTTCTCAAAAAATCAGGAAAAGACAACATTTTGTTGGGCTTAATCATTTTTTTTTCCCATTTAGTACCTACTCTTTCCGCACAAGAGACCCAATGGGCGAGTAAAGTGGAGGAAGTATCCTCTGAGAAAGTCAATTTTCAACATCCAACCCATAACAAGGCAATTCAGATATTAGGAAGACCGAATAGTGTGCCGCCCAAGAACAGCCAAATCGGATTAGCTTGGATGCCCAATGGGGCAAATTTTGACAAGGATTTTATCCGTGTAAGTTTTATCAAACCCATGTATGTTCAACAAATAATTATTGCTGAAAACTACAATCCAGGTGCTATTTCTCACATCTACTTATATGACACACAAGGAACTGAATACCTCGTACACACCAACTCTTTGCCTGCTCCAAAGTCTGGGCGGTTATGGCATGTAAAAATACCACAGACCAATTATTTGGTAAAAGCAGCCAAAATAGTTGTGTCACACGCAACGATAAAAGGATACAAACAAATTGATGCCATTGCTATTTGCGACCATCAGCAACAACTTTCACAAGTCATCCATTTGGTGAAAGAATTTCCGATCAATATTAAGAAGGAAAATCTAGGAAAAAATGTCAATTCAAAATTCGGGGAAGTCGCGCCTATCATTTCACCGGATGGCAAAACGCTCTTTTTCACACGGATTAACCATCCAGAAAATATAGAGAATCCGGCGAAGCAAGATATTTGGAGTGCCAAACAGGTCAAAGATAATGAGTGGCTTCCTGCAGAAAATGTAGGAAAACCGGTGAATACAGGCGATGATAATGCCGCTGCTGCAATTTCTGCGGACGGAAAAACCTTGTATGTCCTAAACGTCTATAAACCAGATGGTTCTCTCGAACTTGGGTTATCTAAAACACATAAACAGCGCCTGACATGGACGTTCCCAGAAAAAGTAGAAATTGAAGATTATTACAGCGAATCCAACTACACAGAGTTTGCCTTTTCGCCAAACGGGCACTTTTTACTTTTGGCACTCAAGCGAAAAGAAGGCCACGGCGCCAAGGATTTATATGTTTCACGCCTAAAACGTGACGGAACTTTCAGTGCGCCTATTAATTTGGGGAATAAAGTCAATACGGCAATGGACGAAGGTTCTCCTTTCTTGGCGGCAGATAACCGAACACTCTTTTTTACGTCCGATGGACATGCGGGGTATGGCAGTGGGGATATTTTTTTGACACGAAGACTGGATGAAACGTGGGCAAATTGGAGTGAACCTGAGAATCTCGGACCAGCCATCAATACCCCTCGTTGGGACGGATATTTCACGATTCCAGCGTCTGGAGATTTTGCATACATGAGTTCGGAAGAAGAATCTTTTGGCAAAGAAGATATCTTTCGTATCCGATTGTTTGATAGCATAAAACCAGACCCCGTCGTCTTAATGCACGGATCAGTTTTTCGAGCGGGGACATTTGATAAAATCCCTGCGACTGTGCGTGTCGTTCCTTTATCTGACACCACTTCTCTTTCTTATCAAGCTAAATTTGACCCAGAAACAGGTGATTACAAACTCATTATGCCCGTTGGCAAGTCATACAGATTGGTTGTAGAAGCAGACGGATACCATACAAAAAGTGAATTATTTGATACAGAGGACGACAAAACATACCGCGATGTCGCTCGAAATTTCCAACTTAATCCTTTACAAATTGATCAAAAAATCATTCTTGAAAGTGTTTATTTTGACCAAAGTGAATACATACTCAAGGAAGAAGCTTTTGCTGAGTTAAACCGCATTATCAACCTTCTTCAGAACAATCCGACGATGGAAATCCTTTTGGAGGGCCACACGGATAACCAGGGGGATATGCTACTGAATACACAGCTTGCTAAAAATCGGGTTGAAGCCGTAAAAACCTATATTTGTGAGAAGGGAAGTATTTCAGCAAATCGCGTACACATCAAATCTTGGGGGCCTGCTCGCCCTATTTACAGCAATGCCTCAGAGCAAAGTAGAAAGAAAAACAGACGCGTAGAGTTTTCCATTGTAAAAATGTAAGTAAATTTGATGTTTACTAATAAACCCATCCTTCCGAATAGCTCAAATTTGTTCCTTCTTATGACCAAACGTTTCCTTTTCATCTGCCTGCTCCTTCTCCTAGCCGCACTACCTCGTGTATGGAATCTGGGGAAATACAGTCTTTTTGTAGATGAGAAATATACATTGCTAAACGCACAAGGTATTTGTGTTGGAGGAAGTAACCAACCTGAATTACAAACAACAGGCTATTTTACGAATCAAGATGCCTGGAAAACACGTTCAGCCAAAGACTATTTTGAAGCAGTTGCTCGCTCTGATTTTGGTACGCATATTGTGTAT
>JBKBRQ010000093.1:0-10966 GCA_046292055.1 Spirosomataceae bacterium
TTTGATGCCCTCCAGTATTTCAGCTGTAACAGGTTTGAACCTTTCCGGATCTACTTTTACATTGGTTGGTTCATCTTCACAGGAACTACTAAAAAAGAAAAGAGAAATTACAACGGCAATAAAAGTAGTTTTTTTCATACTGTAAAGATTTAGATGTGTTGTTTATAAAATTTTAACAATAAGTATGCCAAAAAACGCTATCATTGATAATAAAAAACTAGAATTTATCAGTTTAATTTCAATAAATAAAAAAACCCTGCATCAATTAAGAAGACAGGGTTTAGTTGAATTAATATAAAAGAATATTAACCTTGTTTTGGAGTGATTTTGTTATTTTCGTCTCTTGGAGGTCTTGGTAAAAGTGCCTTTCTAGAAACTTTTTCTTTTCTTGTTTTTGGGTCAATTCCCAAATATTTCACTTGGAATACATCGCCCATGTTCACAACATCGGTGACGTTTTCAGTGCGTTCCCAAGCCAATTCTGATACGTGAAGTAAAACTTCATTGCCTGGAGCTGCTGTATATTCAACCACTGCACCAAAATCCAATAACTTGATTACTTTCACTTCGTATGCTTCACCCATTTGTGGTTTGAATAATAAAGAATCGATTTTAGCTAATACCGCTGCAATTCCATCCGGATCTGTTCCTAAGATTTCAACCACACCTTGTTCGTCTACCTCATTGATTACTATGGTTGTTCCGGTAGCTTTTTGCAATTCTTGAATTACTTTTCCACCAGGTCCAATTAAAGCACCAATAAATGAACCAGGAATAGTTCGCATAATGATTTTCGGAGCGTGTTTTTTAACGTCAGGTCTTGGAGTAGCAATCGTCTCGGTAATTTTACCTAAAATATGCAAAGTTTCATCGTTCACAATCTCCCCATTCCGAACAATACCATCGTGCCCGTCACTTGAATAAGGATCCATTGCAACGTCTGTCATCAAGGCGAGTTCCGGAAACTTTGCCTTTACCTCCGCCAAAGCACGCAGATAAAACGTATCCGACTGGTAACTTTCTGTCGCTAAGCTATCTTTTTTTGACTCAGGATAATTGGGAAAAAGACAAATTGAACGAATTCCAAGGTCAACTACTTCTTTTAACTCTTCAAGAAGTCTATCGACAGAATAGCGATTGATACCAGGCATAGAAGCAATTGGTTGACAGACTCCTTGCCCCTCTTGTATAAACATCGGGTAAATGAAATCACGTACATGTAGTTGGTTTTCTGCAACTAAAGAACGGATTGCCTCTGATTTCCTATTTCTACGTGGACGACGTTGATTCATCTGAAATTAAAATTTTAACGGATCTAAGTATTTAAAATGACCATTTAGAGCAATCATTTTCTTTGCTCTTTCTATTTTCTGCAACATCTCAATGGCTTCTCGTAAATGATTGGCAATATATGCTAAGCGGTGGTTTTCGGTATTGATCTGCAAGAGTAAAAATTCTTCTACCAAAGAAAACCCGATTTTATGCCCCAATTGGAAACTTAACGGGAAAGATTCAAAATCTTTTAACACTAGCTCTGCACCAGTTAAGTGTTGAAATTGATCAAATAGTTCAAGAACACTTTCTGTATTTGGTGCAAATATATCAGAAATTTCATACGAAGTAATGGGTTCAATTTCTGCTCCAGCGTACAACTTTGTTGGCATTGGGTTTTCAAGATGTAGCACACTAAATAAACCATCGCCCTTCGTTTGAATATCCATCTCCCCTGTAGGGTAGGTATTTGTCAAAGTTGTAACAAACATACGTGTACCAACAGACATCAACTTACCATCGATAAATGGCACAATCCCGAACGGTATTTCCCCTGCGAGACAATCCTTGACAAGCTGTCTGTAACGAGGTTCAAAAATATGTAAATTAACGGGCTCTGTTGGAAAGGCGACAAGACTAAGTGGAAATAAAGGCAACATAGTTCATTTGTTTCAATCATTGATGAGGACACATACGTATTTTTCTATCAAGGTTTCGATGAATCTGGCTTTTCAATTGTCAAACCAATAGTCATCAGACCAGCAAGAGGGTCTTGGCGCATGTATTGCTCTATTTTGAGAGTATATGAACCTGAGGTAGGAAATCGAAAATTCTGAAGAGACGTTGCTTTGATTTGATGGTCAAAAAGATCACCCAAACCGTTCCCAAGAGGTTTTCCTGTTTTCGGATCAAAGAGTGTTATTTCTTCCATTCTAGACTGCAAAACACGACCAGAACTATCTGACAGGGTATACTTTATGAATAAATTATAATAAGCATAATCCACGTCATTCCGAATAATATAATAGTAATTCAAGGGCTCGTCAGGTTGTTCAATTCGAAATGTAAATGAAGGTACGTCACGAACCCGCCAACCGATTTCAGGAAAATCATATTTGGCTTTATAAACACCATCAACCTCACAACCAAACATCAGAGCACTTGCCGATGTCAAAAAAGCAAGAATAGCAAAAGACTTAAAAAAAGGGGTTTTCATATACGAAATGTCAACTAGGTGATGAATCGTTTTTAGGTCCTGACAATGGCTTTTGATTGCCTTTGTTCGGGTGATTGGGACGTCTTCTTTTCTGTTTTGCCTTATTAGGGGGAACTCCAGCCTTTGTACTTTCTGTATTTACCTCCGTAGTTGACGGGGGTGTTGGTAATCCCTTTTTGACTTCTTTCTTAGCAGGTGGTACATTGGGTTTCACAGCAGAAGGTACCGGAGCCGGGGGCTGTTTGGAACCAACTGTTTTTGCAAAAGGCTTATTTTTCTTACCAGACTTACCTCTTGCCGCCAATTTTTTATCCAAGCGAGAAAGTTCATCGTTCATCAACTGTTTCTCTGTTACGACAGGGGCATGTTGATTTAAGTCTTCCAATGATTGTGGTTTTTCTCCTTTTTTATTCAACTCAATGATTTCCACTACTTGCTGGCAAGGAATCGGGTACCAATTTGAGTCATTGTTATAGCTAAACCACATAATCCGACGGAAAATATCTGTCTTTTGCAAATGAGCCAATCCTTTTTGCGTAGCCAAAGGTCTATCCACATTGGGTATATCTGCTAACGCATCTACATACGTTTCTAGCTCGTAGTTGAGACAACACTTCAAACGACCACACTGCCCAGAAAGCTTAGCTGGATTGAGAGATAAATTTTGGTATCTCGCTGCCGAAGTCGGAATTGCCTTAAAATCAGTTAACCACGTACTGCAACATAATTCACGCCCACATGAACCAATCCCACCCAAGCGCGAAGCTTCTTGGCGGAGGCTGATTTGCTTCATTTCAACGCGAATTTTAAATTCACCCGCCAATAACTTGATTAATTCACGGAAATCAACGCGATCCTCCGCTGAATAATAAAAAGTTGCTTTGGAATTATCCGACTGGTATTCAACATCCGAGAGTTTCATTTGTAAACTCAACGACCGGATAATGTCACGCGCGCGGTACATGGTTGGTAAATCCCGATTAATCGCCTGCTCGTGCTTATCCATATCCCGTTCGTTCGCTACCCGAAGAATATTGGGTAACTCACTCGTATCAGCGATATTTTTTTTAATCATTTGGAGTCTAACTAGCTCCCCCTGCAAAGAAACACTACCAATATGGTATCCAGAAGCCATTTCACATACGACAAAATCACCTGTATAAATATCTAAATGTTCTGCGTTGCGTACATATTCTTTGCGGCCGCCCTTGAACTTCACCTCTACGACATCGTAGCGCAAATGTGAAGGAACATCCATATTGGAAAGCCAGTCAAACGAATTTAATTTATTACAGCCACTCGTTCCACACGAGCCATTATTATTACATCCACCAACGGATTTATGATTCGATTCTTGATTTTTATCGCCAATCCGGATACTTCCGCACCCACCCGACGAACATTGTCCACATCCCATACCTATTCACTTGTTTATATGAAGTTAAAACTCCATTAAATCCTTTCCAATGTCTTTTCGAAAATATTTCCCATCAAATTTGATAGAATCTGCTGTTTTTTGTGATTTCTCAACAGCTTTTGCTAGCGTATCGCCCAATGCGGTGCAAGCCAATACACGACCTCCGTTTGTCTTAATTCGTCCATCTTCTTGCAAAGTTGTACCTGCATGAAAAACGAGAATATTTTCTTCTTCAGAATTAGCAAACGAAATCTCGTCTCCTTTTTGATATTCTTCTGGATAACCTCCTGCCACAACGACGGTCGTAACGGCAGTATTCGGATTAATCGTCAGCGTAATTTTATCTAATTCTCCTTTGGCAGCAGCCTCTAAAATTGTCAATAAATCTGTTTCGATACGGGGTAACACGACCTCCGTTTCCGGGTCTCCCATGCGTACATTGTATTCGATAACTTGTGGTTCTCCGTCCGTATTCATTAGTCCGATGAAGATAAACCCAACATAGTGAATACCTTCTTCATTTAGCCCCTTGAGTGTGGGTAAAACCACTCTTTCTTCTACTTTTTTAATGAATTCCTCGCCTGCAAAAGGAACGGGCGAAACTGCTCCCATGCCACCTGTATTCAATCCTGTATCTCCCTCACCAATGCGTTTGTAGTCTTTGGCTTCTGGTAGAATCAGGTAATTTTTACCATCTGTTAATACAAAAACAGAAAGTTCAATCCCTGTTAAGAATTGCTCAATCAATACTTTTTCACTGGCTTGACCAAACTTTTTATCGAGCAACATTTCTGTCAATTGTGCTTTGGCTTCATCACGACTTTCTGTGATAATAACCCCTTTACCAGCAGCTAAACCGTCAGCTTTTAAGACGTATGGCCCCGAGTAAGTGTCTAGGTAGTCTAGGCCTGCCTCCAACGTGGAAGCCGTAAATGTAGCGGATGCAGCCGTAGGAATGCCATACTTGACCATAAAATCCTTCGAAAAATCCTTGCTACCCTCCAAACGTGCACCCGATGCATCTGGTCCAACGATTAAAATATCTTGCAGCCTAGGTGTAGATTTGAAGTAATCAACAATGCCTTTCACCAAGGGTTCCTCTGGTCCAACTACCACTAAATCAATGGAATGTGTGATGACAGCCTCCTCAATAGCTGCGAAATCTGACACAGAAATGGGTAAATTAGTAGCGATTTTTGCTGTTCCTGCATTACCTGGTGCAACAAAAAGTGAAGTACAACGGGGGGAAGAAGCGATTTTCCAAGCAAACGTATGTTCACGGCCACCAGAGCCTATGATTAAGATATTCATTTCGCGTTAAGTTCTATTATTCGTTCAAAAAAAGGTAAAATTAGTTTGGCATAATAGAAAATGTCTACTAAAAAGCACAATTAACTCAATTCACCATTTTACAAAGGTCGTTAAGAATTTCTTAAAATGAAAATCAATGTTTTTACACGCATATCTGAAAGGAAATCAAAAACGAATTGATTTTCTTTTCACTAATTTTCGTGTATTTTTGGTAAATGCCTGAAAACAAATCATTCCTAACCATGAAGAACAAACAACCTGTACTTTTACTATTACTTTTTATTCTTTATACCCAAAATGCCACAAGCCAAACGAATGTAGATCCTTTCCCTCCACTTATTTTGGAGATTCGAGAAGATGGAGTCTATCATCTATCTGGCCGAGCTCTTCAAAATGCAGGCTGGAACCTAACTAATCTCACAAAAAATCATCTCCGCCTATTCCTGCATGACAAAGAAATTCCGCTCTGGATTTCGAACGAAAACACACCATTATCTCTGACAGATACGCTTTTGTTCTACGGAAAACAAAATATTGGTGCGTTAGATTTTCTTTTATATACTTCTCGAGAGCGTGCCAATCCATTTGTATCGGTCTTTAAGGAAGCCAATTATTACTACTTAACTCACTCAGCACAAGAAAAAGGGAAGCGAATTCCAAAAATATCCTCTAAAACCCATGCTTCGCCAACATCAGACATTGCCATTCAAAAAGATACTTTTACTTTTTCTGAGTCCTACTCGACCAATGCGTCAATCGGTCTTGTACCTATTTTACAACAAAGCACGTGGGAAGAAGGAGAAGGTTGGAGCGGTTTACCACGCAGCACAGATACGACCAACCAAGGGGTATTTCAACTCACGAAAATTCCTCTACCAACAGACACAATACAAGTTTGCATTCGCTTGGCAGGTCGCTCACGAGTTTGGCATCAATTACGCGTAGAACTTGCCAATTATTCCCAAGAAGTACATCTACCACCCTTTGGCTGGAAAGACATTTACGTTAAATTCCCTGCGCATGCACTCACTCAACAATACATTCCTTGGAAAATAACACCACTACAAAAACAACCTTTAGACTGGTTTTCTTTCACTTTTGTCCAAATTCAATATCCGTATTCTTTACCCAAACATTATCCTACTTTTTCAAACGAAACAATTCATTTACCGGCCAATAATTCCTATTTGTTTTCCCTAGAACCTACCACAAATTTATGGGATATTAGCGACACGGATTCACCAATACTAATTGATTATCAATTAGTTAATACATCAATCCCTTTCAAATCTAAAGATGAAAACTCTTCTACACTTTTTCATACAGCTAGGTACTTACTTCCCGCTTCGATTCGAAAAGCAGAAACGCTAGACACACCTAAATCGGGAACAAACTTTGTGTTTATTACCTCGAAACATTTACAAGAAAAAGTTCGTGAATATGCTGCCTACAGAGCAACAGCCCAAGGCGGGGGTTACATACCATTTGTTGTAACCACCGAACAAATTCGGGATGTATTTGGCTATGGAGAAATAACACCTTGGATGATTCAAAAAGCTTTACAAGCATTTGGCTCTCAACTTGCTAAAAATACACATGTATTTCTTGTAGGTCGAGGAATGAGTTTTCCTGGAAAAATAGCTACTTCTCAACAAGAAAATCTCGTCTCAACTTACGGTTATCCTGCCTCTGATCTCCTCCTAACCACTAACTTTAATCAATTAAATGAATCTATGCCAGCTTACCCGATTGGACGACTACCTTGTATGGAGGAAGAAGAAATAACTGTATATCTAAAAAAAGTCCAAGAATATGAGCAACAAAACCAACCCTATCTCCTCCAAAAAAAGGTTCTTCATTTAAGTGGTGGTAGAGGAATAACAGAAAGAGAACAATTGAAGAGATTGCTTCAAAATGTGGCTGAAAAGACCAAAGGAGGTAGCTTGTCACCAATTTTTTGGACGAAAAGTAAATCAACAAACGAAGAAATAGAAAAAGTGACGATTCAAAAAGAACTTCAAGAAGGAGTTGGAATGGTTACGTTTTTAGGGCATGGGGCTTCTACCTATTTAGACTTTGACATTGGTTTTGCATCCAATCCCAGCAATCAAATTGAGAATAAAGGGAAATACCCCCTTTTGTTTTTCAATGGCTGTGGTGTCGGGAATATTTTCAATCGGCGCGAAACCTTGACTACCGATTGGCTTTTGGCGGAAGATAAAGGCGCGATTGCTGTACTAGCACATTCGTTTTGGAGTTTTTTAGGTCCAACAGAAATCTATCTCCAGACTTTGTATGATGTTATTTTTAACCAAGAAACAGATATAGACCTGACCATCGGACAAATCCAGTTGGATGTGTACAAAAAGTTGCAACAACGTGCAAAAACCGATGCCTATTTACGAGCAAATATCCAACAAATCATTCTGCAAGGTGACCCTGCACTTGTTCTATTCCGGAAAACACAACCCGATTTATCCGTAAACGAGCAAACTGTTTATCTTCAATCAACCAAATTAAGTAAACCTATCGCCGAGAATGACTCTGTGTTTGTCATTATTCCAATTCAAAATCGAGGAAAATACAATCCTGAAATCACCTATCCTGTGGAAATTACTAGCCGTGGCAAACACGAAGAAAAATACGTTCAAAACTTTCCTCTTTTTGCTTATCAAGATACCTTGGTACTACCTATTTCTACCCAAAATAAGCCCTACCAATTGCATATCGAAATTAATCCTGAAAAAAGCATCCGGGAATTCACACAAGAAAACAACAAAGCAACCATACAACTTCCTGATTTTCAGATATATAGCAATTCCACCACCTATCCAGAGGCATTTTATTATGATGTAACGCCTCCCCTTCTTTATTTCTCAACAACAGATAAAATGCTTCAACCAATTGATACATTGCACACAAAATCCTTTCTTTATCTTGAATTAATAGACAACGAACCCTTAAATATAGCTAAAGCAACGGAACACCTTCATCTCTTTTATCGAACCTGCCCCACATGCGAAACGCACCTTTTGCCCTTCGACAAAGTGCAACAAACCTCTTCCCGAAGCATCTCTTTTCGCTATTCTCTTCAAACGTTTTCTTCAGATACCTATGAATTTTGGGCGCAAGGAAAAGATCTCAAAGGCAACCTTTCCAACTTTCTTCAAAATTCGTTTTACCTCAAAGAAAATAGTGAGCCTTTTTTTCGCGTGAGTCCGAATCCATTCAGTACTTACTTACAAACTAGGTGGGAACTCAAAACAGACGATTCAAAAGGTTTGCTTACAATCGTGAATATGCAAGGAAAAGTCATGTTTTCCCAAGAAGTCAACTTAACAAAAAGAGAGCATATCATACATACAAAAAATTGGCAATCAGGAACTTATATCATTTACTTAAAATGGAAAAATAAAGAAAATGAATGGCAAAGAAAGGAATTAGTTATTCAATGTATTCCCTAATCGAATCCGGGACATCTTTCGTTCGTAGCCATTTGTAATAATACCTAAACCGACGCAATCAGGAGACTCTTCACAATATTGGAGATTCACTTGGTATTTTTCTAAAAGTCCAATAGACGGTGCGTACCATTCTACGTGTTTTTGGAGATGAATAAGGGAAGAATCAGATTGATATGTAATTTCTGTGACAAGGGGAATCACATTTTCTTTCCATTGTTTTTCGGCAAAAAGAGACGTAACCTGTGCAAATACTGCATCTTGACCGAAATTTTGAGCATACATCGGCCACGATTTGCTTGTATAAAGCGGAAATTGGAGTTTTGTATGCCATTGATTTTTCTCAAGCATCACAAACGAAGCGAGTGTTTGCTTGAGTAACGAAATGGAATCCAATTTCCATGGAGTTGTTAAAGAAGTAGCCGAGTAATACTCAACAATAAATACTTGATTATCAAATCTTAATGAATCTGCAATAAAAACCATTTTCAAATAGAATCGACGGCTTTTCGGAGGTTCATACGGAATGAATTTTCTTTCATTTATTTCAAAAACTTGTGTCATTCCATCAGAAAGGGGAATAGAGGACCAAGAAAGTGGGGCTTCCATTCTTTCTTTTTCACAAGCCATACAGCAGATAATTAGGAGCAAGGAAGAAATATTTCTAACCAGATTAAGAAGTACGTTATTTTGAAGCATTTATCAATTTGTTTCATGGACACTTTTTTATTCTGTAAAACCTTATTTTTAGTATTTTGCCACGCTAACCAATCCTTCTCAGAAATAAACAATTTCTGCTGGACGCTCATTTCTTTGTTTTCAGAAAACCCTTGTAGTACATTTCGAAGCGAGTCCGTTAAGTACGTGGTAAATGTGGCTTTAGAAGTCCTTTGTCTAATTTCCTCGGGTAAAATATCTTGCATTGCCTCACGTAGCAATCCTCTTCGTGCACCCTGTGCAAAATTTCGTTCACTCGCAAAACATAGCGCCCATTCGAATAATTGAAAGTCTTGAAATGGAAAAATAACTTTTGTCCCAGCTGCGCGTCCGAGCGTATAAAGCAATTCGTTTGCAGTAACGGTAATGAGAGAGAAATGACTTTCCCAATGCTTTTTTTGTTCTGATGTTAATCCATTGGGCGTTTGTAACCTCATTATTTCATGGGAAACAGGCAAATCTTTTTTGTTTGGCACCTGGAGTAAGAGCCTTATAAAACTTTTCAGATAAGTAGCAGGTAAAACAGCATGCAGAAAACAATGTACTTGTTTGACAAGATAGAAAAGAATTCCCTTCTTTCTCCAAGCAACTGCCGCATTTATCCAAGCTAACCTATATTGTGAAGGGCGAAAATGGGGTGAGGTTCTCCATCTGCGTAATGCACGAAAATCTAGTTTTTCCCAAATGGATATGCTGTAAAACTCACTGGTTCCAATAATTGAATCACCACCATGCCCAGAGAAAAAGAGAGAAATAGTATTCGCTTTCACTACCTCAAAAAGAGGGGCATGAAGTACCGACGGAGCTGCCATTCCATCGGGTTGTCCTGTTACAACTGTAGTGTTTTGAACAGCTGAGTACGTTGCAGGCTGTACAGGTATTTTATCTATACGCAATGCTGGAAAATCGTATTCCATTGCCTGAATGTAAAAAGATTCGTCTGCCTCCTTGCCATCAATTACAGCGTACAAAGCGTGTACATTTTTTTTACAACTGAGCAACATAGAGACAATCGATGATGAGTCAAGTCCACCACTTAAGTTCGCAGCAACACAGTTATTTGTTCCTGTAAACCGACAAATAGACGCTGTAAAATGAGCCCTTACTTGTTGAATAATCTCGTCTGAATGATGGATTTCAGACATTGGGACCCAATTTGCTAAATAATGCTCAATGATGACGTTTTCATTTGCAGAAATCAATAAACGATGTTGAGGTACTATTCGCTCAATTTCATTGTAAACTGTTTGGTTATGCACCAATCTAGTAGAAGAAAATGGTTGGAGATAATCCTGAACAAAAGCCGTATTTATTGTCAATGAAAGGGTAAATAAATCAACCAATTCCTTGAATACGTCTGCGATATAATATGTCCCTTGAGATTCAAGAAAAAACAACGGACAAGTGGCAAACTCATCCACCTGTATCAAATACTTAGCAGCTGGCTTATCCCAAAGTATAAAACTATAGGACGACCCCAATTTTAAGTCGTTCCAACACGTCAGGTTATCCAATTTCGACTGTATTTCTTCTGTAAGAAACGACCAAGAAGAGGTGTACCAAAGTATGTAT
>JBKBRQ010000094.1:0-10852 GCA_046292055.1 Spirosomataceae bacterium
GCTAAGTAAGAGACATTGACTTTGTAGGCAAATTTGTCATTTACAGCTTTCGCATAACGGATTGCTACATCATTGAACGGAGTGATACCCAAAGCAGAACCATCAGCATTCGTCCGGTTTGTTGAGTTCATAATACCTGACTTGATTGTCGCGCTCAATCCTTGGTATAAGAAAGGACTTTTGGAGTTCATTAGAATCAATCCATTGATGGCATTGGGGCCATACAAAGCAGAAGCTGCACCAGGGAGGACTTCTACGCTTTCAACGTCCAGTTCAGGCATACCGACGATGTTATCCACGGCAAAGTTCAAGCCAGGTGCTTGGTTATCCATCCCGTCAATCATTTGAACGATACGTGGGTTACCTGTTGCACCGAATCCACGCATATTCACTGATTTGAAAAGTAACCCTTGGGTGGTGACATCCACGCCTTTCATGTTAGCTAAACCGTCATAGAAAGAAGGGGCTGCCGACTGTTGAATCGCGCGCAAGTCCATTTTTTCTACGGTAACAGAGGAGCGCATGACACTTTCTTCTACGCGAGAGGCAGAAACGACCACTTCTTGACCCATAATGGACTGCTCTTTCAAGGCAATATTCAAAGAAGTAACATCACTTTTGACTTCCACTTCCATAGTCTGGTACCCAACGGAAGAAATGATAAGAGAAAAAGGAACAGGTGTTGCAGTAGAAAGAGAGAAGTTCCCTTTGGTGTCTGTAATCGTTCCAATGATTTTATTCTTTACTTGTACACTCACCCCGATGAGTGGTTCTTTGGTATCTGCATCTGTGATGATTCCTGTGATTTTCGCTTGTCCAAAAGAAACAATTGAAATCAACATGAGCGAAAATGTGCTAATTAGCCATTTCTTAATGTAGATTTTAGACATAGTTATTAGGTAGTTAGT
This sequence comes from Spirosomataceae bacterium, assembly GCA_046292055.1. Lineage (GTDB taxonomy): Bacteria > Bacteroidota > Bacteroidia > Cytophagales > Spirosomataceae > CAYNRA01. The sequence goes on from JBKBRQ010000094.1 coordinate 909, forward strand.
TTAATTTTGTGGTAATATTACACAAAAGAAATATCATTTTTGTGCAAAAAAAACAAAAAATAGTAATATTAATATGAGTAAGTCATCTTCCGTTTTCATTTTCATTCTTTGCTTTTGTTTTTCTTCTCCCATTTTGTTGGCTCAACGGTACTTAATTAAAGACCCATTCAATAAAAATGCAGTGCCTCCCGCACCCGATTACGCACAAATATCTATGTGGGCGGCACATCCTGACAAAGACGATATGGCAGATAAAATCCCGAAAGGTTCGCCGTTCCAAGACCAACAAAAAGAGGCAAAAGCCGACGTCTTTTTTGTGTATCCTACTATCTATGGTGATAAACCAACCAATGAATACACATGGAATGCCTCAGTAAACGACGACGTATTGAATGAAAAAATTGATGGTTCAACTATTTTGAATCAAGCATCGGTTTTCAATGGTTCCTGTCGTGTTTTTGTGCCTAGATACCGCCAAGCACATTACAGTGTTTTCTTGACGAGTGATACGTCTGCTAATCGGCAAGCATTGGAATTGGCATATCAAGATGTGAAAGCAGCCTTTGCCTATTATCTGGAAAATGAAAACAATGGTCGTCCCATCGTGATTGCTTCGCATAGCCAAGGAACAATTCATGCACGCAGACTTTTAAAAGACTTTTTTGATGGTACTCCAAGACAAAAGCAGCTAGTTGCTGCTTATTTGGTTGGTATCGCGGTTCAACCGGACACATTCCAGTCTATTTCGCCAAGTAAAACACCTAGTGATGTCGGAGGTTTCGTGAGTTGGAATACGTTTTTGACAGGTTATTATCCCACATACCACAAGAACGGATTGCATACCTCGTATTGTGTGAATCCGCTGACTTGGACGGATACCAAGGAATTTATTTCTGAAAAACAAAATGTGGGTGGTGTTGGACTGGGCTTTAAATGGGTGAAAAATCCAGCTGATGCCCAAGTACACGAAGGATTATTATGGATTCATCAACCTTATATCAAAGGTCGTATCTTCCTACGAACCAAAATTTGGCATTACGCAGATATAAATTTATATTGGGGAAACATTCGAGAAAATGTAGCTTTGCGATTGGAAAACTTTTTGAGCCAGTCCAATAGAGAATAAATAGTAGTAACGACGAGTGAATACTCAATAAGTAGCCGTCCCATTCAAATAAAAACAAACTTAAAACAGAGAAATCGAGCATGAAGGATAATTATGTGATCATTATGGCAGGTGGAGTAGGAACTAGGTTTTGGCCTTTCAGTAGGCAAACGAACCCCAAACAATTCCATGATGTGCTGGGTACAGGGCAAACATTGATACAACAAACGGCAAGCCGGTTTGAAGGAATTTGTCCAAAGGAAAATATCTATGTAGTTACCAGCGAAGAGTATTATCAAATTACGAAAGAGCAACTTCCTTACTTGTCAGACGAACAAATACTATGTGAACCTAGCCGCAGAAATACAGCGCCTTGCATTGCATATGCTTGTTATAAAATTGAAAAGGAAAACCCAGATGCAACAATTGTGGTTGCACCTGCTGACCATATTATCTTGAAAGAAGAGGAGTTCAAAAGAAGAACCCAAGTAGCCATAGAGTATGCAGCGAAAAAAGACGTTTTGGTTACGCTTGGCATTACTCCAACACGACCTGATACAGGCTATGGGTATATTCAGTTTTTGGAGGAAGAAGAGGAGGTCAAACGTGTGAAAACATTCACAGAAAAACCGCATCTAGAACTAGCTGAAAAATTCATTGCAAGTGGTGATTACGTTTGGAATGCAGGTATCTTCATTTGGCATGTCAAAAGTATTTTGACTTCTTTTAATGCCTATTTACCTGAGATGGCGGAGGCATTCCAAGTTGCTCAAAAAGCTTTTTTTACAGAGAATGAAAAAGAAGCACTTGGTGTAGCTTATAAGCAATGCCGAAGTATATCGATTGATAACGGCGTGATGGAAAAAGCAGAAAACGTATTTGTTGTCTTGAGCGATATCGGCTGGTCAGATTTAGGAACTTGGAAGTCCCTTTATGAAATGTCGGATAAAGACGAAAACGGAAATGCCGTAGATGGTCAAGTGATGCTATATAACACACAAAATTGTGTCATTAAAACACCTAAAGAGAGATTAGTGGTCGTCAATGGTTTGGATAATATCATCGTCGCAGAATACGATAATGTTCTGATGATTTGTAAAAAAGAAGACGAGCAGCTTGTTAAAAAGTTTGTGTCTGATGCAGAAACAAAAGGCTTGGAATTTGTTTGATAAATGAATAGTCTATAAAAAGGGAGGCACTCTAATTTTAGAGTGCCTCCCTTTTTATAGATTGATGCTAAAGCAATTATTTCAAAATATCCATTTCGATAGACGAGTCAGCAAAAACTTTATGTGTCGCTTTGATGAAATCCTCCGCGTTGGCTTTATAGATATTAGGCACAAACTTTTGTGGGTTTCTATCAATCAACGGGAACCACGTACTTTGTACTTGTATTTGGATACGATGACCTTTTTTGAACGTATGGTGAACATCTTGTAATTTCACGTTTACGTTGGTCTTTTGGTTTGGAACGAAAGGTTCTGGTTTTTCGAAACTATTTCTAAACCGACCTCGCATGACATCGCTCCGTACCATTTGATGGTAATTGCTCAAGATGATGTTTTTGTTTGGCATATACGGGTGGTTTGGTTCATCTCCTGGATAAACGTCGATGAGTTTTACGACCCAATCCGCGTCTGAACCTGTAGTAGCTACCTTCAATTTTGCCATAATTTCTCCTGAGACAGTTACGTCTTCTGTCAATACATCCGATTGAAATACAAGTACATCTGGGCGACGTGCTGCAAATCGTTGGTCTTCAGACATATAGTTAAATGGCGTGAATCCAATGGTGGTCGTATTGTCTTCAGTGTAAGGAACGGGCTTGGCTGGGTCACTTTCAAAGGAGGCCGCTGTTACTTTGGCTGGCGATTGTGTAGTGAGTTTCCCATTAGAATGCAGGTAATACGTTTGTTTAGTTGCTTCTTTAGGTGGCCATTGGTTGAACGTATCCCACTTTTTCAAACCTGTATCAAACATATAGGCTTCAGGAAGTCCAGTTTTTCCATCGCCAGGACCTTTCAGGAAGTGATTGAAGAATTTTTGTTCGATATTTTTTTGATAAAAAGTAGCGACACTATCTCCAAAATAAATATTGCTATGCAAGGTGTGGCCCGTTTCTCTTGACCAACGCCCGTGACCAAATGGTCCCATGACAAGGGTATTATAGCCTTTGGATTGATTGTTTTTTTCAACTGTTTTGTAGATTGTCAAAGGACCGTATAAATCTTCTGCATCAAACCAGCCACCGACTGTCATGACAGCGTGATTTACGTTTTTCAAATGAGGAATAATGCTTCTTTTTTGCCAGAATTCGTCATAATTCGGATGTTCCATTGTTTCTTGCCAATAGAAATTATCCTTGTAATATTTATCTGCGTTTTTTAGAGGGCCCAAATCAAGTTGGAATTGGTAGCCGTCTTTCGTATCTGGACGAATGATTTGGTGATTGTACCAACTTTCGGATGTTGGCCCGTCGTGTTGTACACCAAAAACAGGAAATGTAAATAAGTATGCCTGTATAAATGCTCCGTTGTGGTGAAAATCATCAAAGAAAAAATCACCAATCGGTGCTTGTGGAGACGATGCCTTGAGAGCAGGGTGTGCATCTACCATACCGGCAGCTGTATAAAATCCGGGATAAGAAATACCCCATTGACCTACTTTTCCATTATTGAATTTCACGTTTTTGACAAGCCAATCGATGGTATCATACGTGTCCGCACTTTCGTCTGGGGCAATTGCTTTGCCGTTTCCTGGGTTGTTGGGTGTCATATTGGTCCATTTACCTTCCGACATCCAGCGTCCGCGTACATCTTGATAAACGAAAATATATTTCTCTTTCATCAAATGTTCAGACGGCCCGAGTTTCGCTGGGTAGGTGTCTTCGCCATAGGGAGCGACACTGTAGCAAGTTCTCTGCATGATCATTGGGTAGGTATTGGACTCACCCGCGTCTTTGGGTACATATACATGCGTGTGAAGGAGAGTTCCGTCTGTCATCGGAATTTTGTACACATATTTGGTGTAATTGTCTTTTACCCATTGGTTTGCCTGTCCCCACGAAAAGGTAGAAACGAAAAGCAAGAGAAAGGCAAACAGTCCATGAAATGGAGTTATTTTTTTCATTTCTTTTGTTTTTAAGAATAGTTGATTAGAAAATGACTTGGTTTTTTATCACCGAAATTGGTTCAATTTAGAGTATTCAATACATAAATACAACAAGTGCTGGATGAAATGCGTGGATAGTTAGACGTAACCTATAAATCAACTCAAAAAAAGAGAGCAGGTTCTTTTCAGTTCCTGCTCTCTTTTGAGGTTGGATAATGAGTGAATTAATACCCGTTATTTTGCTTTAATGTCGCTTGACCATCTTTTGCACTATTCAAGATTTCCTGGTTCGGAATCGGGAAATATTCATGCTTGCCCGCTACAAATTTAGCTCCTCTCAAGTACGTCCGTTTAGTTGATTCAACTACTAGATAATCGTTGATGGTTTTGTCTGCAATTCCCCAACGCACTAGGTCAAAGAAACGGTGGCCTTCCATCGCGAACTCAAGACGTTGTTCTCTACGAACGGCCTCTTTTGCAGCAGTTTTATCTGTCCAGCTGGCTGTATATTCTTTGATGGAATAATTTCCAGCAGGCTGACCGTTCAATTGAACGAATCCTTCAGGATTGGCAGCACGGCGACGAATCCGGTTGACATATTCGCGTGCTTTCTCCAAATCTCCCACTTCTGCTTCACATTCTGCCAACCACAAAATAACATGTGCTAAACGAATGAGACGATAATTGTTTGCATTTTGGCGCGGGTTGTTTGTCCAAGTCAAACTTCCTGCTTCAGATTTATATGGAGATCCTTTTTTAGGAGAAAACGGCCCTGCATAGGCTCTATCACGGATATATTGTGGGTTATGAATTCCCCAATCAAGATAAGGAACACCGTCCCGGCCAACCGTATGGTCTAGGCGTGGGTCAACGTTTCCTGCAAATGAAACAGAGTTATCACCAGGGAGATCGCTATTATTGAAATCCATGGTTGGTAAGCCGTTTTCATCTGTTTTGAAATTATTTACCAAGTTCTGCGAAGGTTGGAAGAACCCACAGCAGGTTGTCAAGGCCCCACCTCCATACGGATAATTCAATGTGCCCCCGCGATTTCCGTTGTTTGAAATCGCCGCTCCGTCATTCACAGAATACTGAACTTCAATGATAGATTCCGCATTATTATTGGTTGCTGCACGATAATTGTCGTGGTATTTATCTACCAATCTATACCCACCATTGTTTAGAATATCTTCCAAGATAGGTTTTGCTTCACTGAATTTCGCTTGGAATAGTTTTGCTTTGGCAAGCGTAGCCGCAGCAGCCCATTTGGTTGCCTTTCCTGGTGAACCAGCCCAACGATTTGGAAGGTTCTTGTAGGCAAAGTCTAGGTCAGCTTCTATTTGACCCCAAATTTCCTCCGTATTGGGTACTTTGGTTGAGTTAGCATCTGCTGGATTGTACGTTTTCTCGTCAATGTAAGGTACTTTACCGAATACTTTTCGACCCTCGAAATGGTAGTGGCCACGTAAAAAACGTGCTTGCGCAATGACCGCCGTTTTCTCAGCTTCGGTCATATCCTCAGCTTTTGCCACAAGTAGAATAACATCATTGGCACGTGCAACACCATCGTACACAGCACGCCATTTTCCTCGGAAGTGCACCAAGTCGGCAGTGTGGTTATAGGCTTCAATGACAGATATTTCTGGTTGGTCACCTGCATTTGAACCTTTGTAGGCATCATCAGAAGCAACAGCACCATAGACCCAGTTATCAGCGGCACCTTGCCAGTCAGCAAAGGCAGAACCTACGTTGGTTTGGACGCCATCCATTAAAGAATATGCGCCCGTAAGAACTAATTCAACCCCAACTTTATTGGTTAGGTTGCTTTCACTAAGTACGCCCAAGGGCTGTACATTCAAGAATTCTTCCTTGCACGAAATCGTACTCGCAAGAACTAAGAGTGAGGATAAGGTGATTATTTTTTTCATTGGTTTCATTTATTAACAATAGTTATGCATTAAAACGATAGACTTAAACCTGCGTTAAATGAACGATATGCTGGATATGATCCTTCATCAACCCCAATTTGTCTGTCTGAACCCGCGCTGAAGTTTCTCAAGTTTACTTCTGGGTCTAAACCTGAATATTTGGTCAAAGTAAGTAGGTTAATCGCTTGTAAATAAACAGTAGCACTGCTGATTCCTGCTTTTGAGAGAATAGACGCTGGAATGGTGTAGTTCAATTGTACGTTTTTCAAACGGAAATACGAGCCGTCTTCAATATAATACGTCGATGGATTGGAGCTAATGACATCATTGGAGCGTGGAAGTGGTAAAACGGCGTCCGTCATGCCTGGTCTCCAAGATTTTTCCAACATTGTACGGCTTCTGTTTCCTCCGAATGTTGGGAAATCTGTCCAGTATTTTACGTAATTGAATAATTCATTCCCCTGAACGCCCTGTCCGAAAATATCCAAACGGAAGTTCTTATAACCTAATGTTGCATTGATACCATACGCAAAATCTGGGTGTGGACTTCCGATGATGGTTCTGTCTGCGGCATTGATAATTCCGTCGCCGTTGATGTCACGGTATTTGAATGAGCCTGCTTTGTTCATTTGTCCTCCACCAAACTGAGTTGCATGTGCTTCTCCTTCTGCATCTGACTGGAATATACCATCAATCTGATACCCGAAGAAAGAAGCAAGCGGGAATCCTTGTTGTGTAACGCTCATTGGTGCTAAACGAGTCGTAAAGCCAAAGAACTGTGTATTGGGGTCACCGTTGGTACGTGTCACGTTGTTTCTGTACGTAGAAATATTCCCACCGATTGAGTAAGAGAAATCACCTTTTTTATCTCCATAATTCAAGCTAATCTCAAATCCTTTGTTGACCATTTCACCAATATTTTGGAAAGGATTGGCTGCAACTCCTTGTGTGAATTGTACCTCAACCGGGAAGAGCATGTCTGAAGTTGTCCGTTGGAACAAATCAAAACTGAAATCTAGCTTATTCTTGAAGAGGTTGGCATCAATACCAATGTTTTGCGAAGTCGTGGTTTCCCATTTAGCGCGCGCATTTCCAAATTGTCCCAATTCATAACCAGGGAGAGCAGAGGTATTTGCACCTTGTAAATCATAGAATGAAGATTCTGGTGAAGTGGCAAACGTAGAGAAGGCGTTGTAGTTACCAATTTCTTGGTTACCTGTTTGACCAATACCTACCCGAACTTTAGCGAATGAAAGCCAGCTCAAGTTTTTAGCAAACGATTCTTCAGAAATGACCCATCCTGCACTCGCTGCTGGGAAAATCGCAGATCTAAATTCTTGGGCAAAGCGGCTTGACCGGTCTCTACGTAGCGTAAAGTCAGCTAAGTATTTACTGCCAAATCCATAATTCACTTTGGCAAACTCAGAGGCTAAACGCCACTCAGAGGCGCCCCCTGCATTGTTAATTCCGGCACGACCTGCTGATAAATATCGGTTACTGATGTCATCTACTGCAAAACCAGAACGTTCTGCATTGAAGAATTCAAAATAACTCTTGATAGACTCCGTTCCTGCCAAGAAATTCAAGCGGTGATTATCTCCAATCTTTTTGGTGTAGGTCAAGGTATTATACCAAGTCCAAGAATAATCATAGCTATTGCTTGTTTGCAATGTATTTGTTCCGCGTGGTTCAGGGTCTTGAATGTTATTGAAGATATAGTTTCTCAGATTCGAGGAGTTGTAGTCAATCCCGAATTGTGAGCGTGCCGTCAAATCTTTTAAGATGTCCAATTCCGCGTAGATATTACCGAAAACGCGAAGTTCTCTTGTGGTATTATCCTTATTACGTGTTAACAATGCCAATGGGTTTGGACTGTTGTCTAGGACGGTCGGAGAACCAGCAAATTGGCCGCGGATATCATATAATGGAGTGATAGGAGGTATTCTGTACGCAAATGAAATCGCATTGGATTCACTTTGGTTTCCGTTGGGTTGTCCGACCTGCTGGCCGTATGCAACTTGGAAGTTCTCGCCGATACGTAGGCGTTTGTTTACTACAAAGTCGGTATTTGAACGGAGTGAAATACGTTTGTAACTCGTAAACTTCATGATACCTTCTTGGTCAAAGTAGTTTACAGACATTGCATAGCGTGCCGCGTCTGTTGCACCAGATACACCCAACTGGTGATTTTGAATAGGTGCATTGCCAAAAATAGCACCAAACCAATCAGTACCTTCTTTATTTGCTCTAGTAATGAGGTTCTTCGGTGTAACTGAGTATTTACTTTCATCTACTTGTCCATCTCGGCCACCTACGGGTGTGATGTAATCCGGGATAATTGGCGAAGCGACTTGGCCACCAAACATCGGAATATTAGGATACACAATTTTACTTCTGTCTGAAATCGCCCCATTGACCAATAAACCAGGGTTTTGGGCATTAATCCGTGACTCCCAAAGTAAATCGGCATATTCTTGTGTATTGATTAAATCCAAGAATTTAATCGGTCTTTGATTTCCGTAATAGGTGTCATACGTTAATTTAGGTTTGCCGCCTTTTCCTTTTTTTGTGGTGATAATAACTACCCCGTTTCCTGCACGTGAACCGTAAATAGAAGCAGCAGAAGCATCTTTAAGTACTTGCATGGTCTCAATGTCATTCAGGTTCAAGGTATTTAAGTTACCCTTTGTAGGAGTTCCGTCGATAACATAAAGAGGTGAGTTATCATTGATAGTACCAAAACCTCTCACACGAACCATCACGCCTCCACCTGGTGCATTTTCATTACTGACATTCACACCGGCAACACGCCCTTGAATCGCTTGGGCAAGGTTGGTAGCAGGTACAGCCAATGCCTTTTTCATATCAACCGTTGCTACAGCCCCAGTAATGTCTCTCTTTGCTTGTGCCCCGTAACCGGTGACTACAATTTCGTCTAGACTTTGGGCATCTGTCGCCAAAACAATCGTCAAATTCGTTTGATTTCCTAGGTTAATTTCTTTTGAAACATAACCTACAGAAGACACGACTAAAACATCACCTGACTTGGCTTCCAAGGCAAACTTTCCGTCGATGTCAGTAGCTGCTCCTCGGGTTGTTCCTTTTACCTGAACGGTAGCTCCGGGTAGCCCCGTGTTTGACTCCCCGTCTAGGACAATTCCTGTAATTTTACTCTGTGCGAGTGATAATTGGGATAACAACAATAGCCAAACAAAGGACCATTGTGTTACACGTTGAATGAATAGAGGTTTGTGTCTCATATAATGGTTGGAGATTAGGTGGTAGAATACGAACACGATTACATTTGTTTGTAATCATTGGTAAATATATTGTTTTTTTAAATTTTCTTAATATTATTTTAGTACAAATTTTTATATAAATATTTAAAAAAATAATAATTCGTTTTTTTGTTATGAATACATATATTTACCTGATTAATAGTTAGTTACAATTTATATAAAGATGTATTGTTTACTTTTGTCGTATTAATAATGAAAGTGGTCTTACATTCAACTCATTTCCTCGCAATCTATGATAACCAAATCAAATCAGTATGATGCCATCGTCGTGGGCTCTGGAGTTTCAGGTGGTTATGCTGCCATGGAATTATGCACGAAAGGATTACGTGTACTTCTCATTGAACGAGGACGCCCAGTGGAACATATCAACGATTATACAACTGCACTTACACCACCTTGGGAGCTCCCTCATCGGGGAGTTGCTTCTTTAAAATTACTTGAAGACTACCCCATTACTTCTCGTGTATATAATAAGGTGAATGAATATACGGCCCATTTTTT
>JBKBRQ010000095.1:0-10682 GCA_046292055.1 Spirosomataceae bacterium
GTGTACTTTCGTCAGGTCTTTTTTGGACTTGGAGAGAGGGTCGTCGTTCCCGAAAAGAGACGTAAATGAAAAAAAACAAGCTAGAGAGAAAAGGAAAAATTTGTTCATACACAATATCTTTGATGGAGGAGAAAAAATCCAAATGAAGTCAAGTCAACGAAACACAAAGGGCGAAGCAGCCCATGTTCGTCCTTCTTATAAACAAAGAAGGACGAACCCAAAAGGCGTACTACTCGGCAGTAAATAAGAACTGTTTGGCAATAATTTGCTTGGATAGACCTACGTCATTCGCCCACCTTAAACGGGCAGCGGCACCGCCGCCGCTATCCCAAAACTCCATTTTGATGGGGTATAATTTGTCTTTTTCTAGGAAGAAAGTTCGGTCAGAGGTAAACTCTATTTCACCATGCGGATTATTGTCATAAATTGTTTGGATACCATTCACAAAGAGGCGTACTCCATCATCTGAGGCACTAAAAAAGCGGTAATTCCCGGTTTCTGGTGGAGAAACATACCCCTCCCAGCGAGTCGAAAAGTCATTATTTACTCCTTGACCAGGAGAGCCCGCCCAAGAGAAATCCACGGTTTCATCCACGCGTTTCAAGGCAGGCACAGCGGTTTCCATAGCATTGAAACCAATTACATTGAAGTACGAGGCGGTCAGTCCATTACTATTGGTAGGATATTGCGTTACTTGAAGCGATTTGGTAATACCCTCAGAAACAAATATGAGGTTTTCACGTCGGAAGGTTCCTCCAGACAGAGGGCTTGCTGCGATTTCAACTTGTGCTGCCTGAGTTCCATTCACTGGACTTTTCGTCAACCACGTACCTCCTCCACTTACCTGCCAGGCTTTGTCAGAAGAAATACGGATGGATTTTGTACCTCCGTTTTTCAAAAATGTCAGACTATTTGTACTTAAACTTAAGCCAGATGGGTATAAAAACTTTTTCTCTACGATTTGTTTAGACAAACCACTGCTGTTTTGCCATCTTAATTTTGCGGCAGCACCGCTACCCCCATCCCAAAATTCTAGCTTTATAAGATACTTTTGTCCGGCAATCATTTTAACTTCTTTTGTTGCCTGAAACTCCGTTTCAGAGTGTGCGGTATTGTCATTTATGATTAGCTCGCCGTTAATCCATAACCTACATCCGTCATCAGAAGCCACAAAAAAAGTGTAATTTGATGTTACGGGCGGTTCGATGTATCCTTCCCACCGGGCAGCAAAATTGGCATTTACGCCAGGCCCTGGAGAAGTATCACCCCAGTTAAAATGGATGTTTTCATCCACTCTGGTTAAAACAGGCGTAGCAGAAGTCATTCCACTAAAACTGGTGACATTGAAGTACTTGGCATCTAGTCCGGAACCACTTGGTGCGGGGAATTGCGTTACATAAATGGTATAATTGGTATTGCCTCCAAAAATAGTCACTATGCCTTTCCGTTCAGTGAACTCCGTATTTTGTGAAGCGGAGATAGTAAGTACTCCATTTCCATATCCTCCTGGTTTATTCACCTGAATCCACGTATCAGAAGTGGTAACAGACCAACCCAATCCTGTCGTAATGACAACTTGGTCTGAGCTAGGCAAACTACCCAAACTAACGTAATTTTTGTCGAGTAAAATAGAATTGGACGTACTCGGGCAACCAATAGGTTGGAGTTTATATTCTCGTTCGGCGTAATTATAAATGATGGCTTGGTCTGCATTTCCTCCATCAGAAAGTTCTAAAAAAGCATGTGATGTACCTTTTTGTTTGATGCTGTACAAATTGGCATTTTTGAGCGTAAAATCCCATAATTGGTGGTTTAGATTTGAGAAATAGCCCCCTATTACCTTATCTGCATTGTTGCTACCCCCTCCAAGTACCTGCATGACCTTGCCTTGTTGGTCAATTTGAGATATAATTTTGTAGCTGGTATTCACCTTCTCTAATTTCCAAACTTGGTCGTTGTTATTGGTCAATGATTGTTGTTGCACCAAGAAATTGGGCATAAGCTGCAAGGCTTTACCTGTTTGCGGAGATTGAATGACGAAGCATTTATTGTGCAACGGGTCACTACTGAGGGGTTCTGGCTCAAATAAAGGAAACAAATGGGCTGTCGGGATTATCTGTTTGGCCAGCCCACTATTATTGGCCCATTTGAGAACGAAAGCAGCCACAGAGGCATCGTCCCAAAATTCAATTTTGATGGGATAATTGACACCGGGTAGAAGGTTAAAACTAGGGGTTTGAAATTCTACACCTACGTTGTATGCGTTTCCTTTCAGAACCAACGCATTATTGAAATAAAACTGAAAACCATCGTCGGCAGAAAGATAAAAAGTATAATTGGCTGCATCTTTGACTTGGATATACCCTTCCCAAACAGCAACGAAATTCTCACTAACACCAGCTTTCGGAGAGCCGCCTGCCATTAAATTCAGGGTGGGTTCGATCACTGTAATATCTGGGAGTTTCCCCTGAATAGAAGCCAAACCGATGTGGTTATAATATTTTCCGGTGAGACCCTTTCCGTTGGGAACACCGAGTTGAAAGACACGAATTTCTCGGGTTATTCCGCCTCCACTTAGCGTTATCGTTCCACTTCTTTCTGCACCCGAATTTTGGGTCACTGTAATTAAAAAAGTCCCGTTATTTGATCCAGAAGATCTACTTATTGTTAACCAAGTTGCGTTGCTAGAAGCAATTGTCCAAGGTATATTTGCCGTAATACTGACAGATTTGGATTCATTTTTAGTGGTAAAATTTACTTCTGATACATTGACCAACAAAGATTTCTGGACGAGAGAGGTTGTCGAAACGTCTTTCCAAGCGGAGACCGTTCCATCTGCAAACACAGCCCTTATTTGGTATTTATACGCACGCCCAAGTTCAAAGAAAGTATCAAAATAGGCAAGGTTCGGTGCCTTCACAAAATCCAATAATGCGATTTTCATTGAGTCCGCGGGTATTCGGATGATGCCCTTGTATATTTCATAACTGATAGCACCAGGCTGAGCTGACCAATTGAGTCTGATTCTTTTTTCAACTTCTTGGTAAGTTGCTGTAAATGTTGATATAGCAGGCTTCAATGCCGTATTTGGGATTTTTACTACAACAAGTTGATAACAACTGTCATGGAGAGCGACATTGACAGGTAAGGAAGGTATTTTAAAACAGGAGCGGAAATTGTTGACCGTATCAATAGCTTGAATACTATATACGTATTCGCTTCCTTTTTTCACCGAATAATCTATGTAGGAGGCACTAGAAGCCAACAGCTTGACTTCGCCCCACCCACTTCCAGCCACATTCTCCTTTTTAAGTAGTTTATAAACAACTGAGCTTCCTGAGGGTGAAAAAACATACGACAATGTAACGGAAGGTATTGCCCCTTGATAAACTGTTTCCACTTTATTGATTAGCGGGGGGCTAGGTCTTTTTGTAACAGGCTTCACATACTTGAAAGTAGTAACTACCGACTCATTGTAGTTGCTATCTAGGGCAGAAACAAAATACGTTGCACTTGGGAAATTAAAATTGGCACCAAGCGAATCAACGACGAAGGCAGTCGTAACACCTCCTACTTTTTCCGTACGATTGATAATACCTCCAGAGATTTCTACTTTTAAATCAACCGATTGGTTTTCAAAAAGCCGATAGACACGATACCCCATTAATCCAACACCACCTGGGTTATCTACACTTGGATACCACCTGAGTTTGATGTGTACTACACCTTCTTGCGTCGGTGGCATGACTTCAAAGGAATTAAAGGGAGGTAAACCTGAAGTAGCAGAAACGGGTACAGATGGCGGGATTTTATCTTTTGGAGTGATTGCATACGGAAAAGAATAAAGAACAGATTTAGTACCTTCATCGGCTAAAGCTCCTACAAAGAGATAATAAATACTGTTCGTATCTCCAAGAGCTGACTTAATATCAGCAGAGCTGAAAGTAAGAGTTCGGTTACTTGGTAAAATACCTGTTTTAATTTCTTTGAAAAAAGATTGCCCTCTTTGCGCTGTATCCACTTTACTGACAGCAATCCGGAAACTCGAAGCATCCTCCACAGAACCCTTGAATTGCCAATCTACTTTTACGTTTCCTCCGGAAAAGGTGACAGCTTGGACAATCGGGACATGTTCCAATTGCTTTTTAAACAAATATTCAACTACAGTACCCACTTTTCTTTCATCAAAATAACTTTTTCCAATTATACGGTAGCAATAGGTCTGGGTTTTGTTAGGAAGCGAGTCCACGTGGTACATGGTACTATCTTCAGAAAATTTGATTAAGGGTGCTGTATGTAACGTTTTGTATGTAGAACAAACATTATTGATTTTCTCAGCCCGTTGGATAAAATAAGAGGAGTACGTATCTATCAACTTATTCGTTTGCCATCCAATTGTTAATTTACGCGATTTTGCTTCAAATATTGAGGGAGCAACATCTGGCAACGGAACGGGCGACAATACGACATTTTTAATTTGCGTTTGGTTGGTTGTCGAATTAATTCGGATTGTGTATTCGTATGAGAAGCCATTTTCAACTGTCGTGGCAAAAGTATCTGTATAACCAAGTCCACAAAGAGACGCAGCTGTAAAACTTTGGTCAGCCATAATATTGGCAAAAAAATACATTTCGTTTACTTCTTCATTCAAATTCGTTTTCTGAGAATTGACAGTCAGATAAAGAAGTTCTTTGTGATAGACACTATCTGTTTTCCAGTACGGAGCCCACTTTACCAAGGTAGTATCTGCACCGTTTACTTTTGGGACGGATATATTGAATGTTTCTTTGAGCTCGCCTGTACGCGCATACTTTTTCCTTGTGATAGTATATCCGTTGGCTATTCCTTCTTTCCAATCTGTTGCATTTCGAGGAAACCATCGAAGCATCACCACATTCGGGCTTTTAATCCGATACATGGTTGTCCAATCAGAAGAATTAACATTCGTACTTTGTTGTGTTTGAGCTACAAGCTGGAAAGCAACGAAAAAGGTAAATACGATAGCATATATATATTTTCTCATAATTGTCTTTGTGTTAGTCGGGTGTACGATTTTATCAAATGCAGCCCGTTTCTCCTACCGTGATAGAGGGACAGAGTTTTTTATCTTTTTTACCGTACGTGATACAAATATTTCCCGTAGCGTTGAATGGCCTGAATCCATTCCCATTCAGATAAAAACCAACAGTACCGTTAAACAAATTATTTCTCTTCCCAAGGCTGGCTTGTATTTGTGCAACACCATACAATTGCATTTTACCAGAGAGACCGCCTGACGGACAAGCATTCTCAATAAGCAAGAGATCCATTCCTCCTACTCCGAACCCTTTAATAGAGTACAGCAATCCTTTTGCGTTGATATTTGCTTTTATGTGTGCGCCAACGGCAAAGCCATTGCCAGACCTAACTCCATTCATTTCAGAGCTTGAATTCACTGCATTTAAGTGTGTTTTTATGGTAGGGAAAAACGAAAGCACTTCTATGGGAGGGAGTGGTAAGGGGCCAATTCCTTTGCCCATCATTAAGTAGGCGCCAAATTCAAAATTATTTTTGTAGCGAATGCCAACCCGATTAACGACTTCCTGCCTACCAATATGAACATACGTATTTGATTTTTCAAAATGGATAATAGCTCGCCCTGCTAAATCATTTACGCCAATTCCTCTCATGGTCGTTGAGCTATCTACTGGATTTTTAAAATTCATATACACTTCAGCTTCTGCATGGAAAACCTTCTTAGGAATATCCAGAAGAACCCCCATAGCCACCACGATATCCCCTGAACTACTTACTTTTGTGGTGGTACTATCCGATTTAGATTTTGAAATCAGAGCAGCTGGCGTATGGTCAGAGGGAGCGGTATTCATGAGTGCATCGTTACTTACTCCTGCATTTTTAATGGACTTACCAAGCCCATCTGCCATACTTACCTTTGAGTTTCCTCCAGATAACTCACTTGCAAATGTTCCAACGCCACTCAGCGCAATACTATTTATTCCATACTGTCTGTCCAAAGCAAAATCTACATTGACTCTTCCTTTAAAAGTTGGTTTTATGTATGCCGTTGCGCCAACCAATGAATTATTCTGAATTCCGAGCATGAGTTTAAACCCAAAAGGAATCTGATTATTTATTTCATAAACAACATGGGTTGCATTCAATTTCGGTTTCATATTAAAATACACACCAATGCCAAGCCCATTTATACCCAAGTCTGCAATACCTGTAGGAATCACAAAACCTCCTCCTGGCTTACTAATTCTTTTGTTGGCATCAGTCACAGTCTTATCCGTACCATCCGCATTTTGCGAAACCCCTTTCAAACTTGCATCTGTATCCCCGACATAGGCACTAAAAAAACCGTATGAAAAATTAGCCAATTTATTGTAGCCAAAAAGTGCATTCAGCTCAACTCCTACTTTAAATGGTTTTTTGATGACCATATCTAACTTCCCGCAAAAACCTTTACTTTCTGGGATATTTCCTGTCAGTAAATTAGAACATAGCCCCATTTCGGACGTATTTTCAAAGAAATTTACATAGCCCTCGACATCCATTAGTTGAATGCTTCCTTTTACATAAAGTCGATTTATTTGAATTAATCTTTTACCATCTGAAGAACCCGCAACAAATTTACCTAGCCCTTTATTATAGTTTGTTCTAATGACGAGGTCTGTTGCACCTGCAAACCGGTCTCCTGCCAAACCAACCCGAAATCCAATACCAATCCATAGGTCATTTTCAGAAGTTCCATTTATTTTTTCAAAACGGGTAATAGATATGGGGAATCTAGCCAAGCGGGAATTGGTTGTATTTTGGTATTTGAATTCCCCCACAGAAAACTGAAATTTACCATTGAAGTCCACCTTTAGCATAAGATCTGAAAAGACAATTCCATTCATGGCGACAGTTCCTTCGGTTTCTGGGGTTCCATCAGTTGTCGTACTTGCATTCGCGGCAATATTCAATTCACCGTTCAAATTGGCAGAAGGATAAAACAGATTGTTTTTTACGGTCAAGTTTATCCAAGAACCTTTGTAAATTTCCGCCTTTGCTCTCCAACATTTTATTGGATAGCTATCATTTGCGGTATTGATACTTATTAGGTACTCTCCAGTAGCATCCATAATGGCATTATATCCGAGTGCCGCATTCGCATCGTTCATATCTGTGTTCAATGGAGTTCGTATCGATCCACCAAAGCCACCACGTATGAATTTATTTTGAACAATAGAAAGTGAAAAAGAGGAAATTGTAAGTGGCCACTTTTGGGCATCACACACAAGTGGTTGGCTACTCCTGTTGAAACTCACAGTGCCTGAAAAACCTGTTCTATCTATTAGTAATTGTGTACCAGTTATCGAAGAAACATCTTTGTTATTAAACTCTTTTGACAGCAATACGCTAAATTTACCAATAAAAATTCCGCGCCAAAGTGAACTTCCCTTATCAGGATTCTCATATTCCTGAGGAAACAATCCAACCTCATTTCCTCCCCGAAAATCACTTAAATCTAATACGATATTTTCTGCTTTGAAACCAAATTTAGGAAGACTAGCTGATGCAAAAGTAGTAGGTGTAGTGATCGCAGCGTAGATATCGTTGAAACCATCTGTTACACTCGCAAATGCCGAAAGCTTCACTCGATTATCCGTTGCCACCCTTTCTGTTTCATGGAACGGCACAAGTACATCTCTAGGAAAAACGATATCGAGACCAAGTCCAGCTCCAGAAAATGTATCGCAATTGAAGGAAGCAAAAGTGGTTGAGCTATTGATATTACCCATTTCAGATGCACCTTTTAGGACTAATGTCCAGTTTTTCATCGGTATCGGGTAGTCACCAAGTAAGGCCACTTTAAAAGTACCACCTGCGCCCAAACCTCCTGATCGTGTAAACGTAACCGCATCAGAACCGAATAAAAGTACCCGTTCCGTGTTTGAGTCATTCACTTTCATTTTAATACGAACAAACACAGTTAATCTAGCTCCTGATGAGGTATATTCAACACTATAAATCCCAAGAGAGACTTCCGTATTATCTTTCAAATTTTGTTTCAGACCAATAGGTAAAGTTACGAGGTCTTCAAAACTTATAAATGTTTTTACTTTTTCTGGATTTTGATCCAGATATGAAAACATGGAGCTGGCTTGTCCTCGATTACTCGCGACACTGTCAGAAACATTCAACTCAATGTTTTCCATATGATCAAGAAGCGGTATCTGGCTAGTGAGTTTACCCTGTAAATTAGCGAGCGCATTATCCAATTGGAACTGGTCTGCTGAATTGGGTTGCATGGGTACAAAGGCCGGACTGATAACGGTTTCTTTTACTTTATCATTCGGTTGTGTTTCACCTTTTATTTTTTTGGGGTGACTACCTGCTTCTGCACAAATAACTATGTAAAAGATGAAAAAACAGGTCATATACACCCGCTTAAAGAAGTAATTTTTAGTCATAAGAGGTAATTTTTTTTCATATTAAAAGAAAAGCACTGTTCAGTCAAAGCCTAGAAATGTAGATACCTGAGAAATACAAGATATTGAATCGAAGCAATAATCTCACATGTATATTCACTAATTCATTCAATCCCAAAAAGGGACTTTTCCACAAATGTACTACCCTAATTAAGGTAGTATGATTTTATAGGAAAAGTCCCCTCTGGGGTGAACTAATTCCATGCACCAAAATGATTTTCTGTAATTTTAGTGCAAAGGAAAATAGCGCCTTTAAGCTGCCTTTTATTTTGTCAGCTTGTAAGTAATCGCAACCGTTTTGGGTTCAATTTCTTCTGCAGGTGTATTTAGCAAAAGAAAACCTGCTGTAAAGAGTGTTTCCAAATCTTGGTCACTGCTTGCTTTTTCTACATCAACAGTAGGCGTTTTTAAGATGAGCTCATTGCTTGTACTAGTCAAAACCTCGAAACGCTCTTCGTAATCTAAGGTAGGATACGTAATAACTAGCTCTTTTGTATCCGCTGAATATGCCCAAGTTCCTTGTGTTTTTTCACCATCGATATCTGTAAAAACATACGTATTGTCTTCATTAAAAGCATGTTTTACATTTTTGAAGCTTTGTGTATAAGTGTCATTTGATATAGGTGTATTTGTCGTGTTGATAACTACAATTACTTCAGAAACTCCCCAATTACCCGAAATCAGAGAGGCAGGAATTTCCTCCTTTGTACAACCATTTAGGACATAGAACACCAAAACGCTTAACAATACACGTAGAGTAGATTGTTTCATTTGACTTGTTTGATTTAATGAATGAATACTGATTTAATTATTTTGGCTTTGAAATAAGAATTGGACTTCGTATTTGTTCACAGCACTTGCATATCTTTTACTTTGTTTTCCGGTTTTAAAGATTATTCATCTAAAATCCAGCCCTATTTTGTCTTTTCATGCAGCTCTTCCATTTTTTATGTTGAAAATTTTATACTCTTCATGTGTTTGGAGAACCGAAAAATTTACACGACTGCTTTCATTCCAACATTTTGAATTAATCAATATTACACCAGTAAATTTATACATCCAAAAAAAGAGGTGACGAACGACCTGCAAAGTACACGAAACAACTAAAAGGGTGACGAAATGACATCTCCTACTCTTCTTACGTCCCCCCCCCCCCCTCTTTCGAGCAAATCATGAGCTATATTCTACTTATCATATTCTATTTGTATGCGTTCAAAATGTAGTACTTTTGTATTTCTTAGCAAGACGAAAACAACAAATCTCTAAACACCACCCAAAACAGTACATTCCATGAATCAATCTTTACTCCCTGTCGAATCTATCCAGGAAAGAGACCTCGACCTACTTTTACTTGAAGAATTATCTACTGATTGCTCCTTTCGTAAATGGTTCGTCAATGCATTAAATTTACCTCCTTTAGATAGCTTTCTAGGTGCTTGGAAAAGTATTTCTGCTTTCGGATTAGGTGAAACTGACCTTCTTTTTTCATATAAATCTGATCATCGTACGCTATTTCTACTTCTTGAAAATAAATTAGACACGCATTTCCAAGAAGAACAATACAACAGATACGTGCAACGCGCAAGAAATTACGAAGCTAAAAAAGAATGCGACTCAGCTTTTGTTGTTCTGGTAGCGCCACTCAATTACTGCACACAACAAAATGAATTTGAGAAATACATTACCTATGAATCCATTGCTCAAAGACTTGAAAGGGAAGATACGCCAAGAGGTTTTTTTAAAGCCCAGTTAATTCATATAGCTATTCATAAGCAAAGACGTGGTTACAGACCTACCAATTCTCTTCCTGTTCAAACATTTTGGATATCCTATTGGACATATCTTCAAAATAATTTTCCTAGCATTGCTATGAAAATGCCCCAAGAAGTACCGCATGATAGTGATTGGCCCGTTCTAAAAGATAAAAAAATACGTAACATCACATTTTACCACAAACTTAGGCAAGGAATTATTGATGCCACTTTGAACAAATGTACAGAAGAACAAGTAACCAAAATCAGAGAATATTTACCTCAATGGGCTAGTTTAAAAAAGAATAAAAAAAGTTATTCAATCCAAGTAGCTACTGATTCACTCGATAGAACCAGGGCTTTTTCTGGTCAAATAGATTCTGTTGATAAGGGTATAAGAAACTTTCTACGCCTCCAGAAATGGATTCATGAAAACATACATTTACTTTCTTGC
>JBKBRQ010000096.1:0-10635 GCA_046292055.1 Spirosomataceae bacterium
TGGCACTTCTAGCCAAAGTTGATTTATTTGCATATTTACACTAATTTCGAATTCATATATAACCTAATACTATGGGAAACCGTCCACTCTTTGTAGTACTTGCTTTCCTGATATACGGCACTTTCCACAAAACGACTGCGCAAGATGCGCAATTTTCTCAGTTTTTTGCGGCTCCTGTATATCACAACCCAGCATTTGCGGGGGGAGCCTTTGCACCGAGACTTGTTATGAATTACCGAAACCAATGGCCTTCCTTGGATGCTAACTTTCAGACGACCTCCTTCTCCGTTGATCATCACCTTGAATCTTTGAACAGCGGTGTAGGTATTAGCTTCTTAGATGACCAACAAGGGATAAATCGCCTAAGAAATTCACAAGTGGCAGTCCAATATTCATATATGATGAAGGCAACAGATGACTTTTTTATTCGGTTTGGTCTGCAAGCTGCTTATGCCATAAACCAAACAACAAGTACGGCCAATCTTATCTTTGGAGATCAGTTGAATGCAAATGGCCTCACGGGTAATCCTACTGCTGACCCCCTTAAAAGCGCTGCAGGTAATCAATTCAGTTATGCTGACTTCTCATCCGGTGTTCTTTTATACAACAAAGACCTTTGGATTGGATTAACTGCAAACCATTTGACTAGACCAAATGTTGCTATTAATCGAACTGATATCTCTAATTTACCCGTGAAATACACACTCACAGGCGGAATAAACATTCCACTGACAAATCCTTATTCTTCAGCAGGACTTGTATCGAAGGAATTTATTGCAACCGCTGCCTTCATCCTCCAAAAACAGGCGACGAGCACCCTTTTTAGTCTTGGTAGTTACTTGACATACTCTCCACTTACGATTGGTCTTTGGTATAGAGGTCTTCCTGTCCGTCGTGAAGGGGGTAGTTTCTTGAATAATGATGCATTCATTGGGTTAATAGGCTATCGCATGGATAACTTCTCAATTGGATACAGCTATGACTTAACCATCTCGCCATTACGAGGAACAACAGGTGGTTCTCATGAAATTTCTATCTCATACCAATTAGATAAACTCCAAAAAAACATACCTTTTTACAAGCAACGTCGCAAAGAAGAACTCTCTTGCCCTAAATTTTGAAAAAATAGATTTAAAACATTATCCATAATTTGTATGTTTGCCGACATATCAAATTAAAACATCAATATAAGACTCACGAAACAACTGGTTAAACACTATTCAATTATCTAAAACATACTTTTATCATCTCGTAATCCTGAACTATGAATCAATCAATTTTACAATCTCTTGCTAGTACTTTACTACAAGTTCAAACAGCGACTCCCAAAGGACTCGATGAACGCATTGACGATGCTTTTTCTCCCATTGCCACTGCTTGGGAATCCTTCGTATTAGCTGGTATTCCCTTAGAAAATGGAAAATACCTTCCTTTTGTCGTACTTCTACTTGTCTCTGGAGCTGCATTTTTTACCATTTATTTTGCTTTTATCAACATACGTCGTTTCCCTCTTGCCATACAAGTAGTAAGCGGAAAATATGATCACATAGAAAAGGGACTACCTGCAGACGCAAAGCCAGAAGATGTTCAGCACGAAGAGGGCGAAGTAAGCCATTTCCAGGCACTAGCTACGGCTGTATCAGGCACTGTTGGGCTTGGGAATATTGCAGGTGTTGCTGTGGCGGTAGGTCTTGGTGGGCCTGGCGCTACTTTCTGGATGATTGTCTGTGGGCTTCTTGGCATGAGTTCAAAGTTTGTTGAGTGTACACTTGGTGTAAAGTACAGAGACGTAGATGCGCAAGGTGTCGTTTATGGCGGCCCTATGTACTATCTTAAGAAAGGACTTGGCGAAATGGGATTCGTTACATTCGGTAAGATTCTTGGCGTGCTTTTCGCTGTTCTCTGCGTAGGTGCTTCTTTTGGTGGCGGTAACGCTTTCCAAGCCAATCAAGCTACCCAACAAATTACAAGCATGTTTCAACTAGAAGGTGGTGGTGTGAAAACAATCATTGGTCTTATCCTTGCTGGTATTGTAGCTATTGTCATCATCGGTGGTATCAAACGAATTGCGCAAATAACAGAAAAAGTCGTTCCATTTATGGCAGTTACTTATATCCTTGCATCTTTGGTTATCATTGGTTTCCACTATGACTTTATTGATGATGCATTCGGGATGATTTTTTCACAAGCGTTTACCCCACAAGCAGGAATGGGAGGTATGATTGGGGTTCTTATTGTTGGTTTCCAACGAGCTGCGTTTTCAAATGAAGCCGGAGCTGGCTCTGCAGCTATCGCTCACTCAGCTGTAAAAACTAAATATCCTGCATCTGAAGGAATTGTTGCTCTCCTTGAACCATTCATTGACACAGTAGTTATTTGTACAATGACGGCACTTGTCATTATCATGTTCAACTCAGACAATGTATTCACTTACGGTGGTGTCGGTGGACAAGTAGTTCTTACAAATGGACAACAAGTAGGTGGTGTTGATTTAACAGCTATGGCTTTTGACTCGGTAATCCCTCATTTTTCATACGTTCTCACAGTTGCTATTATTCTTTTCGCCTTCTCTACTATGATATCTTGGTCTTATTATGGGCTTCAAGCATGGAAATTCCTTTTTGGAAAAGGGAAAGCCGCCGATTTAACGTATAAAGTACTTTTCTTACTCTTTATTGTAATCGGTGCAGCAGCTAAACTAGATTCTGTTATCCGTTTTTCTGATGCAATGATTTTAGCTCTCGTTTTTCCAAACATGATTGGCCTTCTTTTCTTATTCCCAACTGTAAAGAAAGAATTAAACAAGTACCTAGATGCTATCAAAGTACCTCGTTTTTTCAAAAACTAAAGGTATCTTATTCCACTAAAAGAGCACGCTTTTTAAACAAGCGTGCTCTTTTTTTATGCTAATCTCAAGGATACAACAACTATTTAAAATCAGGGCTGCATCTGTCTATTCCACTCAGTATAAGGGGAAACCCTAGATTTGTGTTCTATTTTTTTGATTATTTTTATTTAATGGTAAATTTGTTTTTCGATATGTAATCCATTTCTAGCCTCTATCGTATATGATTTGCGTTTGAGACTATTCATATGGATTATTTTTGAAAACCAGCTAACTTGTTTGTCCCAAAACCTACTACTAACAATATACTATGACGCTATTCATTTATGCCTTTTTACTCTCAGGTTGGATTCTATCCTTGATTTTTAGTTTTTATTTTTTCCTACACACTCGGTTTTTCAGCAAAAAAGAATCAACAAAAAATAGCTATCAAATCTTGCTTTGGTCTCTTTTAACTGGCCATCTTACTTTTTACCCATTCTTCTTTTTTTTCCTACTCGTTTTAATTGTACCCAAATTTAATAATCACTTTTTTGAATAAATATCATTACTTAAGCTTTGCATTTCTACTTTCTATTTTGGTTGGGATGTCCGTTTTCTCATGCAAAGAGACAAACCAACCAAATACAGACTCTACTAGGTTGATTCCACCAATTAATCACCCTACTTTTGCCTATTTATCCCAAGAAAAGAATATTAACGACCCTTTATACAGTATCACTGCAAAATCTTATATTACTTCTTTCCTCAAGCAAAATAAAGTTGATTCTGCTACAATTACGCTATACACTGTGGCAAAAAACCTATTTCGAAATCATATAAATGATTCTACCCTGACCTATTATTGTATTCAATTTACGAATAAATACCCCTCACATATACCACCAAACTATTGGGGCTTCTTGCACCGATTTATTGCAACTTACTTTAACTCTTCCAACCAAGTTGATTCCTCGATATTCTATTTAAATAGAGGGCTTATTGAAAATAACAATAATAATCAGGTATTATTTAACAATGCAAAGAATCATTACGACCTTATATTCAATTATCTACATACTGGAAATCTTGCTGAGGGACTCTCTTCTGGACAAAAATCCCTTGACTTATTTCAATCTATTGACTCCTCCTCTTACCTCGGTCCTGTATATTCTGGTATTGCCTGTGTTCATTTATTTGAAAACAACTATTCCAAGGCACTCGAACAAGAACAACTAGGTTATGAATTATCCATCAAGTCAGGGGACTCCTCGAACATATATGTCTGTTCTTTGAATAAAATTAATCTATACAATAGTATTAATCATCCAAATCTTATCCCATTCATAGATTCTACTCTTACTTTTGCTTCATCTTGGATTCCAAGATCCAATGAACCAAATAGAAAGTATGAAATCGACGCTTGGAAAGCCTACAGAGAAGCTTATTTGGGAAACTTACGTAAAGCAAAAATCATCTTGGATGAAATAAAACCTACTGTTATTAAAATTAATAATCACATCTTAACCGACTACTACGCGAATGCTCTCTCACTTTATGAATTAAAAACAAAAAAAGGAGCAGAAGACCCTGACTTTTATAAGAACCAAATAAAGGATTTAGTTGAATACGAAGATTATGGAAGATTACAGTTGTATTACTCAATTTTGGCTGATAATGCTGTCACAAATGAGGATTTTCAAGAGGCGCTTACCTATACAAGGCTAGCAGAAATCGCAAAGGATAGCATGAGTAATTTGATTGTTCGAGACCGAATTGCCCAATTGGATAGAACACATCAAACCAAACTAAAAGAGAATACAATAGATATCCAAAAAGCTCAATTATCTAAAAAACAATTTCAAATTCTCGCACTAGGAATTTTACTAATTGTGTCATTACTTGTAGCAATCGTTTACATATTTTGGCAAAAACAGAAGGCACTACAAGATGAGCGAGAGGCTACGACCACGTTTACCAAACACCTTTTTCAGCGTATCGAAGACGAACGAAGAAGAATTGCGAACGACTTGCACGATAGCGTTGGTCACGAGCTACTAACACTGAAAAATATTCCATTTGAAGAAAGGCAACTATTACCAACCAAAGTGGACTCTCTCATTCATGAAGTCAGGAGTATCAGTAGAAACCTACATCCTGTCATGTTTGAAAAAATTGGGCTCATTCCCAACATAACACAGCTCATCGAACGACTACAAACTACTCACAATTTCATGATTTCTTCAGAAATAGAATACAATAACCAATTGTCCACCCCTGAGGAACTCCAGATTTATCGTATCATTCAAGAGTCACTTACCAATTGCATAAAATACGCCCACGCACATGCAGCGAAGATACTTCTCAGACAAGAATTCGACACCATTCACTTACAAATTCTTGACAATGGAGTCGGATTTGACGTCGATGATGCTCTCAAAAATAAAAGCTCATTTGGTTTACATAGTATCATCGAACGAAGTCGCGCCCTTGGTGGTATAGCCACTATTCGGTCTACAGCAAAAGGAACTGAGGTTCATGTCGTCATTCCTACATCTATTTCCTAACAACATACTACCTATGCAAATACTTATCGCAGATGACCACCCATTCACATTATCAGGAACCAAATTTTTTGTCGAGTCTCTAGGTTATCACGTACAATATATTTGTTCGAATGGCATTACAGCATTAAATCATATTAAAAGTCACCGGATTCAGCTAGCTATTTTAGATATAAATATGCCAGGACTAGATGGTCTAGATGTTCTTACCGAAATTAAAAAACAAAAATTGTCTTGTAAAGTGGTTCTTCTAACCATGCACAACGAAAGAAGTATTTTTACCAAAGCAGAGGAGCTTGGCGCATACGGTTATATTCTGAAAGAACAAGCGCAAACCGAACTCCAAAAATGTCTTGCTGAGGTAACTAGGGGAAACAAGTACTTTAGTCAATCTATTCATACTGAACAAATTAAGATGGACGAGTCAGAAAAAGAAAATCAAATTAATTCACTTTCTTTTTCTGAACGAAAGGTGCTAGAACTTGTTAGTCAACAAAAAACATCTAAGCAAATTGCTGAGCTACTGTTTATTTCAGAAAAAACAGTTGAGGTACACCGAAAAAACATTATTTCTAAACTCAAAATTCCGAAGGAAAAAAACGCACTCCTTATCTGGGCTATGAAAAACCTATAGTTTTTTATTTCTTCCCAAACCGATTCCATTCGGGATTTTCTCCTTCTCTGAAGAAATAATAAATATGCCGCTCAATGTCAAGAACATCTATTTCCAGCAAATCAGCCACTTCCAACATTTTGACCCAATAATTCATTAAATCACGGTAATGATTGTTAGTTACACCAATCCGTTTACCCGCCTGATTAGTGGTGTATCTTCCCATGATATTCATTGCAATATGATGATCATAAAAGGGTAACTTAAGGACCGAATGTGGTGTGAATCGCTGCCAAATGCTAACATGCTTTACTGCAAATGTGATGTTAAAATTAGGAATTTGATTCACTAATTTATCCACTGATATACACGCAGCAAAAACACTTTCGCAAGACACAATGGTACGAACAAACTCCTCATATATCTCAATTTTGAGTTTTCTTTTTTGTGTGTAGAATGTCTTACTGCCGTTTCCGCCCCAAAGCTGGATTAAGTGGAATATTTCTTCTAAATCTTCTGTCTTCTGAGATAAATAATAGTCTGAAATACGCTTTCCAATATACGCATAGGCGCTTTCTGGTGTAAAAACTCCTCCCATTTGAGAGACAAACTTTTCAATCATTTTTTCATACCCGTGCTTACTCATTAAGAAAGCAATTGAATGAAAAGAAGTTACATTTGTGTGAGGTACAGGACGCGTGAGATTGCCCCAATCTAAGTTTGGTAGGGCAAATTCTCCCTTTTCTAATTCTTTAACCCGTGGATCCTTGAACGAATAAATCATTTCCCTGAAAATCTAATTAATTGTACACACACTCTTTTTATTTCTTTCGTTTTGGTGCCCTTATTCTTATATTTAATAAACTTCTTTACGTTTGTCATACATCTTGGTGTTTTTGGTTTGAGTTAGGTTTAACTTACCGGGTAATAAAATACTATCTGTTCAATAAAAGTGTTCATACCCTATTTATTCTCCTATACTAGTTTACTTAAAAGTCTTTTTTATTTTCTTGCTTTCGCATTGTAAAAAGATCTGTGTAGAATTTATCCAAAATGGTATAAACTCCTTTTGTCCTTGTTCGTACCTCTCCCTCTTCTTTAAACGTATAAGAACCGTTCAAGGTATGCTTGTTTCCTTTACTTGAAGGTGCCATCATAAATAAAGCTCTCACTATCAAGTCTGTATCTCCATTGTCTATGTAATGTATATTTGTAACAGTCACCCGATATCTACCTTTTTTAATTTCAATTCTAACATCTGCACCAAAAACACTTCTAAAAGCAATAGGTGCTTCCCAGACTGTATATCCATATTTCACAACATCTATCTTTTGCAACGGAATTACTCCATACAATTCATCTTCTTCACTGATTTCAGGAAGAATAATCTTATTTTTTATAAAATAATCTCTTATTGCACTCACTTGAATTCTTGAATCAAGTAAAAAAACTTTTTGCCACTCAACCTTTCTACCTGTTACATCAAACAAAAAGGAAGTTTCGTCACCCAAGTTTCCCTTCTCCTCTATTTTTTGTCCATGAACAAGCAAACTGCTGAAAATAACGCACAGACACGCAATGATTCTTATCATATCTTTTATATCATTTTATCAAACTAAAAACACAAAAATAAATAGACTAGAAGTATAATGGTACTTAAATTTCTTATATAATCTGGATTTACACATCGCGTTAATACAAACTTCTTAATCCGCGAATTTCTTTTATGACCTGATAATTTATTCAAACAAATTTAAAATTTCTTTCTTTTCAAGAGGGGAAATAAGATAGATAAAATCAATACTTTTTCTATATTCAAGCTTGTATTTTGTCCGTTATTAAAAAAAAGATGAAACAATGAAGAAAATAGCTCTTTTCAGTTTAACCGCACTAGTAGCAAGTAGCTGCGCCATTGTACGTCCTGGTGAAGTTGGTGTAAAACAAAAACTTGGAAAATTATCATCTACGATTTATTCTCCAGGAATTGTCACATATAACCCCATTGTTAGCAAGGTAATCATTGCCTCTGTTCGCACCAATAACATGGAGCTTTCCATGTCATTACCTAGTAAAGAAGGTCTCAGTATTACTTCTCAGATTTCCATTCTCTATCAATTAGATGCGGAGAAAGTTCCAAAGGTAATTCAGCAACTAGGCCTTCGGTATGAGCCACTCATCGCCAATATTTTTCGCTCAGCAGCCTCAGACGTATGTGCAAAATTTTATGCAAAAGACATGCACTCTGGCATGCGTGCTGAAATCGAAAAAGCCATCCAAGTAAAAATGACAGAATCATTAACATCTCAAGGTATTCTTATTGAAGGTGTATTAATGAAAAGTATCCAACTTCCAGCAGGTTTGGCTAGTTCCATTGAACAAAAACTTCAGGCAGAACAAGACGCCATGCGGATGGAATTTGTCTTGAAGCAAGCAGAGTTAGAAGCAGACAGACGAATTATTGAAGCTAAAGGAGTTCGGGATTCACAGAAGATTTTGGCCGAAGGGCTTACTCCAGAGATTATTAAGATTAGAAGTATTGAAGCGTTTCAGGAGCTTTCCAAATCCCCAAATAGCAAGGTAATTATTACCGATGGAAAAACACCTTTTCTAATCAACGAAACAAAAGACCCCAAATAATAAATCAATGTAGGTTCATAAATTATTGATTATAAATAAACTAAAAAATCCGATTCACTAAGTATTTCTTAGTAAATCGGATTTTTTAGTTTCTATCTGTATGCTTATTATTTTGCAGCTGCAAATCTTTCAGCTACCGCATCCCAATTCACAATATTCCAGAATGTATCTACATAATCTGGACGTTTATTTTGAAACTTCAAATAGTAAGCATGCTCCCACACATCTAAGCCTAATAAAGGAGTTCCAGGGCATTCTGCAACATCCATCAATGGGTTATCTTGGTTTGGTGTAGAGCATACGCACAGCGTACCGTCAGCTTTCAAACATAACCAAGCCCAACCAGAACCAAAACGAGTCGCTGCTGCATTTTTGAATGTCGTTTTGAACTCATCGAAAGACCCAAAAGCCGTCGTAATTGCTTCAGCTAATTCGCCAGTTGGAGTACCCCCTCCGTTCGGAGACAAAATACTCCAAAATAAATCATGGTTGAAGTGACCACCCCCATTATTACGAACCGCTGCAGAATATTTGCTTATGTTTGCCATGATAGCAGTCAATTCCATTCCTTCTAATTCTGTACCTGCGATAGCGTTATTTAAGTTCGTAACATACGCATTGTGGTGGCGATCATGGTGAATTTCCATGGTTAACGCATCAAAATGTGGTTCTAATGCATCGTTCGCATAAGGTAGAGGAGCAAGTGTAAAAGCCATAAGATTAAGATATTTTTGAAATATGTTTTCGAATAATCATCTTGTAGCTAACAACTGTTTTAGAAATTCTGTTCGTAATCGACCTTTTTTTTTAGTTCTTTTCCTCCGAATCCTTCTTTTTCGGTGCCAAGGATATTTTGTACACAATAAACCCAACGCCTACGATAAAGTGTAAAATAACAATCAAGGCAACCAGCCCAGTAAATGAAAACATTTTTTGTTCAAAAATAATACTGCATTATTCCCAAAAATACGATATGTATCAGATATCGGTTTATTTCCTTTTTTCCTGAAAAAAAGACTTTAAAATTTGTTGACATTCTTGTGCCAAAATGCCTGATACGACTTCGGTTTTGGGATGAAGAAGTCCTGGTTTGAACTGCGTAAATCCTCTTTTGACCTCAGCTGCACCATAAACTATTCTACTTATTTGGCTCCAACTCAATGCTCCTGCACACATTGTACACGGTTCTAAAGTAATATACATAGTACAATTTTGAAGATATTTCCCTCCCAAATACTGTGAGGCAGCTGTCAAGGCAATGATTTCTGCATGAGCTGTAACGTCGTGTAGCTTTTCCGTTTGATTGTACCCTTTTCCAATGATCTTCTTTCCTTCTGCCACTACAACGGCACCAATTGGAACTTCACCTTCATCAGCAGCTTGGAGAGCTAAATCAATAGCTTTTTGCATAAAAAATGCATGAGAATATCTTGGGTACCTTTCCATATTTTATTCTTCTAACTGCAGTTTACAGATTATTTTAGTTTTTAAGTGATTTTTTCGGAAAATAGCATACTTTTTGTAAATTACAATTCGTTTTAAAGGACGTTTCCTATTTTCTTGCTTTCGTGATTGTATGTTGCAAAGAATTATGCTCAAAACTCCCCTCTCTTTTTTTCTACTTCTACAAGTACCCGTACTAGCTTGGGCACAAGGGGACTATCTTTTAAGCTCCAGCCAGACTACCGTGACAATGAAGTTTCAATCAGAATCCGCTAGCACTACGAGAAATAACCAAAAGGATATTTCTATGATTCCTTTTTTTGCGCATCAACCCAAATCTTTGGAACAACAGTTAGAAGATTTAGCATTTATCTCTTCTTGCGAAAATAATTTTGGTAACCGAGTGAATGCAAGTTCTTTTTTTTGTCAGATGGGATGGCAATATCTAGCGGAAGGTTCGAAGGAACTTGCCACGCAACGTTTTAATCTAGCTTGGCTTCTAAACAGACATAACCCAGAGGCTCATTGGGGGCTAGGTGTGATTCTTTTCCAGA
>JBKBRQ010000097.1:0-10611 GCA_046292055.1 Spirosomataceae bacterium
TGAAAACTCTTGTAATACAGCAAAGATAGTAGCAGAATCAAACGAAGAATACGTACTATTTTCTACACTTGAATTGGTAAGATTAGACGTAACACCTTGTTTTTGAGGCGCTTCACTTGCTAATTTAACATCCTCCTCCAAAACCAAAGTGGACTTCAAGGTCGTGAGCCTACGCACTGGTTTTTCTGCCACTACCGTCGGATTGACTTTCTTCACAACAGGCGAAACAGACTTATCCTCGATTTTGATAGGTGTTTCTTGTCTATTTACTGATGATTGCCCAGTTTCAGTTTGTTGTTGGTCTACTGAAGGCAATTCACTCAACTTTAAAATCTGTTGAATTTGCGCAATTTTTAATAAACCAATTTCAATATGTAATCGCTGATTCTTGGCTGATTTATATTGTATATCCAAATGATTTCCAACACTTAGACAAGACATCAAATATCCTGTTTGTAGTTTCTTGGATTGCTCCAGATAACGTACTTGAACAGACGGCGAAACTTCCAATAATTTAACTGTTTCAGGCGCTTTAGCAACCAATAGGTTCCGGAAGTGTTCATTTAAACCAACAATAAATTGGTGACTATCAAAACCTTTTTCCAGAATTTCATTGTATAGAAGCAATACAGCTGAGATAGACCCTTCAAACAAAGCATCTGTCATTCGAAAATAATAGTCATAGTCAAGAATATGCAGATTTTTCAGTACATCTTCGTACGTCAACCCTCTCCCACCTGAAAACGTGACGTTAAGGTCAAACATAGAAAGTGCATCACGCAATCCGCCCTCTGCTTTTTGAGCGATGAGTTCCAACGCAGGATAGTCAGCCTCAATTTTTTCTTTGACTGCAATACTAGCCAAATGGTCTGCAATATCTTTGATTTGAATCCGATTGAAATCAAAAATTTGACAACGGCTCAATATAGTCGGAAGAATCTTGTGTTTTTCCGTCGTAGCCAAAATAAAAATGGCATGTTTGGGTGGTTCTTCCAACGTTTTAAGAAACGCATTGAACGCCGACTGCGAGAGCATGTGCACCTCATCAATGATATACACCTTGTATTTTCCGTCTTGTGGCGGAAAACGAACTTGGTCTATGAGATTTCGAATATCTTCGACAGAATTATTCGAAGCCGCATCTAATTCGTGAATAGTGAAGGACGTATTTTGATCAAAACTACGGCAGGAAGAACATGTATGACAAGGCTCTATGCTGTCTTCCAATGATTGACAATTAATTGTTTTAGCCAAAATACGTGCGCAAGTTGTCTTACCAACTCCTCTGGGACCACAAAAAAGAAAAGCTTGCGCCAAATGATTAGTACGAATCGCGTTTTTGAGCGTCGTCGTGATATGAGACTGGCCAACCACTGTATCAAATGTAGCTGGACGATATTTTCGGGCTGATACTACAAACTTTTCCATAAGACAAAGATACAAAATGAACCAAGTCAATTGAAATAAAAAAACAGTGGACGATAAATCTCCGTATTTGGGAGGCATTCCTAAAACTTATCACTCAATTTTTTTCCATTTGACCCAAAATACATTAATTTCACGGCATTCAATCAAATATTGAAATTAACTATTTCGATCAAACCTCATAAACCATCCCAATGGAAAGCTTTCTAATTTACCTTAAACTAGGTTTTGAACACATTACAGATATTAATGGGTACGACCACATCCTGTTTATTCTAGCCCTCTGTATTATTTATTCTATTCGAGAGTGGAAAAGAGTCCTCATTTTGGTAACGGCTTTCACGCTTGGTCACTCGCTTACTTTGGGATTGGCAGTTCTCGAAATCATCAACGTTGATTCAGCACTCATTGAATTCCTAATCCCTGTCACAATCATCCTTACTTGTCTAGCAAATGTTATGGGATATAAACACAGAACCATTTCTAGAACTAACTACGAACCAAGTAACATCTATGCTCAGTATGCGTTAGCTGTTATTTTCGGACTTATTCATGGCATGGGTTTTTCTAACTATTTAAAAAGTTTACTAGGAAAAGGTGAAAGTATCGTATTGGAATTATTCGCTTTTAATCTTGGATTGGAGATCGGACAACTCCTAATTGTTGGAGGGTCTTTTGTTTTAGCTTTGTTATTTCTTGAACTAATCAATGTACGTCGTTCAACATGGGTGATGGTCTGTTCAGGATTTATTGCTGGATTATCTTTTCATCTTCTAATGGAAAAATGGTATTTTTGATATGTTGATATAATAAAAAAGGGTCATTTGAAATTTCAAATGACCCTTTTTGTATAATACAGACAAATTGATTACTCTTCAACACAAACTTCTTCGTAAACTGCAGCCAAGTGTGAACCAATCATTTGAGCAGAACGACCCTCAATGTGGTGTCTTTCTACAAAGTGAGCCAACTCACCATCTTTGAACAAAGCAATAGAGGGAGAAGAAGGCGGGATATTGAACTCACTCAAATAATCACGTAGCTTTTGTGTTGCTTCTGTATCAACACCTGCAAAAACAGTCAATAATTGGTCAGGTTTATTTTCTGATTCTTCGAGCGACATCAAAACACCCGGACGGCACGTACCAGCGGCACAACCACATACCGAGTTAATCACCACTAAGGCAGTGCCTTTTTGGTTTTCCATGAATTGGTCAACGTCAGCTGCTGTCAAAAGTTCTTGGAAACCAGCATTCGTAAGTTGTTGCTTCATTGGTGCAACTAAATGAGGAGGATACATATTTTGAAAAATTAATTGTGTAAAATAAAAAATAAATAGATGCCGATTACATGAAGCCAAGTTCTAATTTGGCTACTTCTGACATCATTTCCGTTGAGTACGGGGGGTCAAAAGTAAGTTCGATACTTACTTCAGATACGCCTTCCACTTCTCGAATTTTTTGCTCAATTTCACTTGGAATACTCTCTGCTGACGGACACGACGGCGACGTAAGTGTCATCAAAACATAGACATTATTCACTGGAAATATTTTTATATCGTAGATGAGGCCTAGCTCAAAGACATCCACAGGAATTTCCGGGTCATAGACTTCTTTGATAGCTTCAACTACTTTTTCTTTCAATACAATTTCTTCGGGAGTCATAACAAAAATTACAGGGTTAAGTTGTTTTGATACTGTACGCAAGCGCGTAGGATTTTATCTGTTTTACCATGGAAGCCAATCCATTCGAACGCGTTTGTGCCAAATGACTTGCAAAACCAATTTTTTCGATGAAGTATATTTCGGCATCCAAAATTTCTTTTGGTGAATGACCCGAAAGTACTTTCAAGAGCATACTGACAAGTCCCTTTACAATGATTGCCTCACTGTCACCATGGAAATAAAGAACACCTTCTTTGTAATCTGCATGTAACCAAACCACTGACTGGCAACCTTTTATAATATTGTCCTCTACTTTTAATTCATCTGACATCGCAGGGAGTTGTTTTCCTAAATCAATCAGGTATTCGTATTTCTCCTCCCAGTCTTCAAAAAGTGCGAAGTCTTCGATAATTTCGTCTTGTCTTTCTCTAATACTCATGATTTGCCAGCTTACAATAAAAATTTCTTTACTTTCAGGATTCCTTGCACCAATACGTCTATTTCTTGTGTCGTGTTGTAAACAGCAAAAGAGGCGCGCGCGGTTCCACCGTTTAGCCCGAGGTGATTCATCAAGGGCTGCGTACAATGGTGTCCGGTACGAACAGCGATACCTTGTTGGTCTAAAATAACGCCAATATCTTGTGGATGAACACCTGCAAGCACAAAAGATATAACCCCAATTTTATTTTCGGCTTGACCAATAATCCGAAGTCCTTCGATTTCGCTCAATGCCTGTGTACCATACGCCAATAATTCGTTTTCATACGCCAAAAATGCTTCTTTTCCATAAGAATGAATATAATCAAGCGCAAATTTCATAGCAACGACATCCGCAATATTAGGCGTACCGGCTTCAAACTTATAAGGTAATTCGTTGTACGTTGTTTTTTCAAATGTAACTTCTTTAATCATTTCTCCACCACCCCGATACGGTGACATGGCTAAGAGAAGCTCTTTTTTTCCATACAAAACGCCCATTCCGGTTGGCCCATACAATTTATGTGCAGAGAAAACATAGAAGTCGGCGTCCAAGGCTTGTACATCAATTGTAAAATGCGCGACAGCTTGGGCTCCGTCAACAAGTACCTTTGCTCCTACTTTATGCGCTTTTTCAATGATTTCAGCTACCGGATTAACCGTTCCCAACGCATTGGAAACATGCACAATAGAAACGAATTTGGTTTTTTCAGAAAGCATTTTTTCAAATACCTCCATATCCAACTCTCCTTTTTCGTTGATAGGAATGATACGAAGAGTACACCCTTTTTCTTCACACAGCATTTGCCAAGGCACAATATTAGAGTGATGTTCAAGTGTCGAAATAATAATTTCGTCTCCTTCTTTCAAAAAAACACGTCCATAGGCATTAGAGACCAAATTGATTCCGTCTGTTGTGCCATACGTAAAAATAATTTCTTCTGTACTAGAAGCATTCAAAAAATGCTGCACGGCCTTTCTTGTATCCTCATAAGCAGTCGTCGCTTTTTCAGCAAGATGATGAATCCCTCTGTGAATATTGGCATTGTAACCGCCATAATAGCCAACAAGTGCATCAATGACAGTTTGCGGCTTTTGGGTAGTTGCTGCATTATCCAGATACACCAACGGTTTGCCATTTATCTGTTGGTGTAAAATTGGAAATTCACTTCTAATTTTTGTTATATCTAAACTTTCTGTCAAGCTCATTATGTTGTGTTTTTCACTGAAAACGTCGCGTTTCAGCGGAATGTTTTGGTAAGTAAATTAAGCCAATTTTTCCTCGATTTCGGCTGTAGAAATCGCAAAATGCGACTGATTATATACCGCGTGTCCTCCTTTTATCAGGATTACTTGTGGAGATTCGTGCTCTACTGAGAAAGACTGCGCCACGGCATTAGAGACATTTCGAAAGGCGACTAAGTCGAGGTAATATAACTTTACTTGGGTATCTAACTCTGTTTTCCAAGAACGTTGCAAGCGATTCATTGCTGTGGAGCTAATCGGGCAACGCGTACTGTGCTTAAAAATAAGTACAGGAATCTCTTCTGATTCTTGTTTAATACTATCTAACTGTTGTATATCTTGTAAAGGATGCCAATTCATACGAAAAAATGCAGTTTAGTACGGGAATGTACGTGGTTTAGAAAAGAAACAAGAACCAAGAAGACAAAAGTTCGATTTTGGATGAATTTGATACATCTTAAAATACGATGTTATCTATTAACCGAATTTCTTCTATGTAACCCGCAAAGCAAATTGCGTATTTCTTGGACTTGCTAAACTCTTCTTCTATTTTGCATAAAGAAGGGTATTCAACTAATTCTATGTATTCTATGGTTAATTCAGGAACGTGTGTCAGGTAAGCCTTTTGCGCTTTTTCCAAACATACATCCCAAGAATAGCCAGATGAATAATCTGACGCCAAACCCGAAATTAGAGCAAAAATTTGAGCTGCTTTTTGTTTACCTTCTACTGTTAATCTCTGATTACGCGAAGACATAGCAAAACCGGAAACTTCGCGAATAGTTGGACAGACAATTAATTCAATAGGAAAACTTAAGTCTTCAATTAACCGATGAATAACAGCGACTTGCTGCAAATCTTTTTGTCCAAAGTACGCGCGCGTAGGTAGTACACGATTAAAGAGCTTGGCAACGATGAGCCCTACTCCTTGAAAATGACCTGGCCGGAACGCCCCTTCCATAATCTTCTCAAGATATCCAAACGTAATCTGAACCTCAGAGGTCGCAGAATACATGGTTTCTACGTTGGGGATAAAAACCGCAGTGCAGCCATTTTTCTTTAAAAGCGCTACATCTGTTTCCTCCGTTCGCGGATATTTTTCTAAATCGGTTGGGTTGTTAAATTGGGTCGGATTTACGAAAATACTGACGATGACCTGGTCATTTTCAAGCAATGCTCGTGCAACCAAACTGATATGTCCATCGTGTAAAGCGCCCATAGTTGGTACAAAACCAACGGATTTATTTTGTTGAAAACAATCTTTTCTCCAAGTAATAAGCTCAGAAATTGTGCGGATAATAAGCATAGATATATTATTCTGTTCGTCCTTTTTTACGACCCAAAGTCATCAAAATTACACCTGAAACAATAATTAAAGAAGCAATAACTGTCTGAAAATCAAGTATCTCATCTACGAAAAACCACCCTAGAAATAATGCGACAACAGGATTAATATATGCGTAAGTTGAGGTCAAAAGTGGTGGTGCATTGTTCATTAACCAAACATAAGCTGTATAACCAACATAGGAGCCGATGAAAATCAAATAAACGAGTGCCCAAAATGCTTGGCTATCCACACGTTGTAATACTGTTAGCTGGTCATTTTCTAAAAAGATACTCAATAACAATGCAAAAACACCTCCTGCAAACATTTGCAGAGCAGTAGACTGAATTGGGGCAGGTTGTGGGGTGCTGTAACTAATCAAGGAACCATAAGACCAAGAAATACTACCAATAAAAACGACCAATGTAGGCCAGAATGGAATAATATGTTCTGTGGAATGTTCGAAGGGATTCAGTAAAAAAACCATTCCCACAATACCAAGTAAAAGACCGATACCTGATAATAGAGATGGTTTAGACCGACTGAAAAAAAAGAAATCGAGCAAAAAAGTCCATAAGGGCAACGTAGCAACCAGAAGGGCAACAATACCTGAAGGCACATACCCAATGGCAAAAGCAACAGCGCCTGTTCCGATTCCGCTCAAGAACACACCCAATTTTGATGCCCCCAATACTTGTTGTTTTGTGGGTAATCCAGCACCTCTCCAAACCGTAAAGCCAAACAACAAACCACCACCAATCAAGAAACGAACGGCGGTAAGTAGCAAAGGTGGAAAAACATGAAGTGCTAATTTAACACCTAGATACGTCGAACCCCAAACTACATAGACAAGCCCCAATGCAGTAAACAACTTTGTTTGATAAGATAATTTCATAAAAAAGTTGTTTACTCAGAGTCTATTAAATACTGTTTGAACACAGTAAAATCGACGGGCATAGCTTTGGCTACTTTTTGCTTCACTAATAGATTTTCTAGTCGTTCCGGAATGGGCAACTTAGTACCAAGAACAGGCTCCATTTCGGGCAAAAATTTGGCATAGTGAGCTGTTGAGAGTACAATCCCGTAGAACGGCGTCTCCTGTGCTTTTCTGTAGTCTTCTAATGCCAAAAAGCCAATAGCTGTATGCGGACACATCAGATAATTATATTTTTCATATACAGCTCGTATGCCTTCTTTTGTTTCTTCATCTGTGTACGAAAAACCAGTTACCATTGATGTAAGTGCGTCAAAATCCAAGTCAAATAATGCCTTTAAACGAGGGAAATTACTTGGGTTTCCTACATCCATGGCATTCGAAATAGTAGCAACTGACGGACTAATTGGCTGGTAATCACCTGTTTTTAAGTAGTTTGGAATTACTTCATTGGCGTTCGTAGCCGCCAAAAACTGAAAAACAGGCATGCCCATCTTGTGAGCTAATACACCTGCACTCAAATTGCCAAAGTTACCTGAAGGAACAGAAAAAACGATAGGTAAACCTTTTTTCTTTGCTTGTGCATACGCGGCAGCAAAGTAAAAGGCCTGTGGAATAAGTCGTGCAATATTGATAGAATTCGCTGATGCTAACTGCAATTTACTGCGAAGTGACTCGTCTAAAAAGGCTTGCTTTACCAAAGCTTGGCAATCATCGAACGTACCATCGACTTCCAAAGCACGAATATTCTCCCCGAGGGTGGTCAATTGCATTTCTTGAATATCACTTACTTTTCCTTTGGGGTATAAAATGGTTACACGCACATGAGGCGTTTGGAAAAATCCTTGTGCGACAGCACCGCCTGTATCTCCAGATGTTGCCACAAGAATTTCAATTTGTTGGTCATTTTTTGCCAAAAAATAAGACATCAACCCTGCCATGAAACGGGCTCCAAAATCCTTAAAGGCCATAGAAGGGCCATGAAAAAGCTCCAAAACACCTAGTGAGTCATCCAGAGGAATCACAGGCGCCTCAAAATCAATGGCTTTTTCTACGATTGTCCGAAGGGTATCTGCTTCTACGTCTGCTTTTAAAAGAGTAAAAGCAATTTCGTAGGCAATATCTACCAATGATTTCTGCTCGATGGTCGCCCAAAAAGAAGAAGGTAAAACAGGGATTTCAGTCGGCATATACAATCCATTATCAGGAGGTAAGCCTCTAAATATTGCTTCTTCGAGACCAACTTCTGGGCTCTGGTTTAATGTACTAATGAATCGCATGGGTAAAAAAGAGTTCGTAATAGATAACAAATTTAGGCCAAAATTGTCAAAACTTCTCAAAAAACCACGAAGCGATTCAATCCCACCCTGCTTTTTCATTTCTGATGAGATTTCCACTACCTTTGTTGTATGAAGCAATCAGATATTATAGTAAAAACGCTTTTTGGCTTAGAGAATGTTCTAGCCGATGAATTGAACGCATTGGGTTTGCAGGAAATTTCTGTACTCAACCGTGCTGTTAAGTGTCAAGGTACGTTAGAAGATATATATGCCATTAATTTACGGGCAAGAACAGCGCTCAAAGTTCTCCTCCCTATCGCAGTTTTCACTGCCGACCACGAAGACGAACTTTACCATTATTTGTATAGATTACGTTGGTTTGATTACCTATCTCCGCAGCAGACATTCTCGATTGAGGCGACCGTCAGCGGTGATTTTTTCAAACATTCGAAGTACATAGCTCTCAAAACAAAAGATGCCATTGTAGATTATTTCAGAAATAAAATCGGGAAAAGACCTTCTGTTGATACGATTTCTCCAGATATTTATTTCAATATCCACATTCATCAAAATATGGTTACGCTGTCTTTGGATAGCACTGGTCAAACACTTGACAGACGCGGCTACCGCTTGCAACGAAATGACGCACCCTTAAATGAGGTACTAGCAGCCGGTATTTTACTCCTTAGTGGCTGGGACAAAAAATCTCCTTTATATGACCCTATGTGTGGTTCAGGTACGTTTTCTGTAGAAGCTGCTATGATGGCTTGTCATATTCCGCCCGGACATCTTCGCTCTTTCGCCTTTCAACATTGGCAAAATTTTGACAGTACGTTGTGGGAAAAAGTAAAAAAAGAAGCAAATGACCAAATAATTGAGTGGGAAGGACAAATATTCGCACGAGATATTGACACCCGAAGCATCGATATCACGATTCAAAATAGCACTCGCGCGGGAGTAGAAGATTATGTTACAGTTAAAAAAGAAGATTTCTTCGAGTCCAAACCAAAAGCAGAAACCGGATTTCTTCTATTCAATCCGCCATATGGTGAACGAATGCGCCAAGAACAAATCGTTGACTTTTACAAACAAATTGGTTCACATTTGAAACAACACTTTCAGAACCACGATGCCTGGATTATTTCTTCAAATATGGAAGCCATCAAATATTTTGGACTTAAACCTTCCAAGAAGATAGCACTCTATAATGGGGCACTTCCATGTAAATTACAAGGATACGAATTATACAAGGGTTCAAAAAGAGCCCCTTTACTCACAGAAAATTAATTTAAAAAATGGATATATTTGTTCGCAGCATTCCTTTTAAATACAAGGAAAAAGACTTAATCGCTCTGTTTACCCCCTACGGAGACGTAGCCGATGCTAAAATTGTTATTGATAAAGCAACCAGACAAAATAAGGGTTTTGGATTTGTCAAAATGCCCAATGAAATGGAGGCTCTTGCGGCAATTCTTGCGTTAAATGGTGCAGAAATTGGTGACAGAAAGCTCCAAGTAGAGGTTTCGGCTAAACCAAAAGTAACCAAACCCGGCCCTTTTGGCAATACAGCGCCCAAAGGAGCAAAAGGGTTTATGGGGAAATTTGGTAAAGGAGGTATTGACCTCGTTGAAAAACCCAAACGAAAAACCAAGAAAGGAGTAGGTAGAGGAACAAAGTATTAATTATAAAACTTTTTTTCCATAAAAAGCCCTCTGAAATAATTTCAGAGGGCTTTTATTATTTTGTTCGTTCAATCGTAAACTGAATCAGATTGGAAAGAGACTTTCTATAAACAGTATCAGGAAATGTAGATAAAATCGCGTTTGCTTCCTCCACGAACCTGTGCATCACTTGTTGTGTATATTGAATACCTCCAGAGCGTTTCACGAAATCAATTACTTCTTGTACTTTAGCAGGTTTATTAGATTCATTTTTCACAAGATTGATTACTCGCCGTTTTTCCGACCAAGAAGCCTGGTTTAAGGCAAAAATCAGCGGTAAGGTCATCTTTTTTTCTTTAATATCAATACCCGTTGGCTTACCAATTTCAGCATCACCGTAATCAAAAAGGTCATCTTTAATTTGAAAAGCCATCCCGATTTTTTCACCAAGAAGTTTTGCCTTTTCCACTAATTCTTCACTTGCGCCAACAGAGGCAGCACCTACAGCGCAACATGAGGCAATCAAAGAGGCCGTTTTTTGTCGAATTACTTCAAAATAAATATCTTCTGTAATATCCAATCTTCTTGCCTTTTCGATTTG
>JBKBRQ010000098.1:0-10491 GCA_046292055.1 Spirosomataceae bacterium
GGAGGTGCAAATCGTATCTTATTGCCGTGTGTCGGCTTGGCAAGTAAGCCATTTTCTTTCAGTTTCATGCAAATATCCCAGCCCAAACTAGATTCTTCCGGCGCATTTACCTCAATGGCATTCAACAACCCTTTTCCACGAACAAGGCGAACAATCGAAGACTTATCCACAATTTCCTGCATTTTATCCCGAAATAGTTGTCCCATCTTCGAGGCATTGGCGGCTAATTCTTCATCTATTACAACCTGAAGTGCCTCCATCGCCACAGCACACGCCAGCGGGTTTCCCCCAAACGTAGAGCCGTGTTCCCCTGGTTTGATACATAGCATGATTTCATCGTCAGCAAGTACAGCCGAAACAGGCAAAACACCTCCAGATAATGCTTTTCCTAAAATAAGTATATCGGGTCTCGCTTCGTACGAACGTTCGCATCCCTTTTGGCAGGAGCAATTTCCGCAAGAAGCCAACATCTTTCCAGTCCGTGCAATACCCGTCTGAACTTCGTCTGCAACAAACAAAACTTGACTTGCTTTGCACAACTGCCGAACTCGGGCAAGGTATCCTGCGTTGGGCACGACAACCCCCGCTTCGCCTTGAATGGGCTCCACAACAAAGGCAGCAACAAAGGGGTCTTCCATGAGTGCATTCTCTAAAGCTTCAATGTCATTGTAAGGAATTACCTGAAAACCAGGCATATAAGGCCCAAATCCACCTCGGCTACTTGGGTCTGTGGAAGCTGAAATGACCGAAAGTGTACGTCCATGAAAATTATGA
Source organism: Spirosomataceae bacterium (assembly GCA_046292055.1). Taxonomy (GTDB): domain Bacteria; phylum Bacteroidota; class Bacteroidia; order Cytophagales; family Spirosomataceae; genus CAYNRA01. The sequence goes on from JBKBRQ010000098.1 coordinate 775, forward strand.
CTGGCAAAGATAATTTTCGCTTTTCCTTCCGGAATTCCTTTGACTTCGTACCCCCATTTTCTCGCCAATTTCAATGCCGTTTCGACGGCCTCAACGCCTGTATTCATCACCAAAACTTTGTCATATCCGAAAGTCCGGGTCATAAATTCTTCAAATTTCCCTAGCATAGAATTGTAAAATGCACGGGAGGTCAACGTGAGTTTTTGCGCTTGTGCCTGCAAGGCACCAATAATTCTTGGGTGGCAATGTCCTTGGTTCACAGCAGAATAGGCGGATAAAAAATCGTAATATTTATTTCCCTCAACATCCCAAACGAAAACACCCTCTCCGCGGTCAAGTACAACGGGCAGCGGATGGTAATTGTGCGCTCCGTGTGTTTCTTCCAGAGAAATGAGTACGTCTGATTCTGTGAGATGGGTTATTGCTGACATATGATTAGTATTTTTCTTCTAAAATATCATATTGACTTTATTTGTACTATTAATGTGTATATATTTTTATTTTTTACTTAATTAATGTAATATTTGACTTTAATACGAATTAATATATAAAATTTGACTTTTATGATGGATGAATTCGATTATCAAATTCTATTGATTTTAGAGAAAGACCCACGAAAACCGTATTCCGAAATCGCCAAAACGTTGGGAATTTCGAATACGATGGTTCATCAGCGCATCGCCAAATTGAAAAAAAACGGCATCATCAAAGGTGCCTCTTTGGTATTGGACGAACGGAAAATGGGTTTTGAATGGGGTGCATTTACAGGGCTTATCTTAAAAGAGGACTCAGACTCCAAAGCTATTATCGCGGAACTACAGAAAATTCCTGAAGTGATTGAATGCTATTATATTACAGGGAAGTACGCATTGTATATTCGAATAATCGCCAAAAATAGTGAACACATGCGGGAGGTGCTGTACGATAAAATTGACCACATTCCGGGTATTTTAAAAACAGAATCGCTCATTGATTTTGGGTGTGCCTTTAAAAAAAATATTCCCATCCGTACATAAAAAATACAGATGGGAATGACATAATTTGTCCAGAAATTAATTGAGATTATTGACCTGATTTCGGTAATATTCTGGTTTTAATCCCGTGAAGAACTCAAACGCATTTTGAAAATCTTGTTTCTGAGCAAATCCAACGTTCGTACTTACCTCTTCCATACTTAAATGGTTGAAAATAGGATTGTCAAAGATACTTCTTGCTTCCTCGATACGGTATTTGTTTACAAAATGAGTAAAGTCTGCATACCCTTTTGTCTTTATTTCTTGTTCAAGTTGTGGTACTGTAAGTAAGAGTGCGTTTGCGACGTCTTGGGGGGTAAGGGTAGGAGATAAGTAGGGCTTTTTTTGTAGAAAATACAGTAAGAGTTGGTTCGTATTAGGTTCCGACGTCTGTATACCAAAGGTAGAGGAGTCTTCTTTTGAGCGTGCCTCAGCCTCATTTTTGTATTTTTGAACCAAAATTTGATAGGCAGATTGTCTCTCTTTATACAAATGAGAACGCTGATAAAACAAATAAACGATAACCGAAATAGACAGCAATAAAAGGACAATAATGTAACCTCGGAAATTATTAATTTCCCGCAAATTTTGGTTATCGATTTCCTTCTTCTGCGTCTGAAATTTCTTTTCAAGTTCCAAAATAGCTTCTTGTTTTTGAATAGAGAGAAGAGAGTCATTCAAGGCACGTAACTTCTCTGATTGCTTCAAGGCAGATGCATAATCATTTCTATTCGTATGAATACCGATGCTCATTGGCAGAAGCCGTCTAGAAATTTCCATGAGTTTGTTTGAGTCTGCTTTATCAATAGCTTTCAGTACGAGTTGAAGCGCCTGTTCGTGTTTATTTTCATTACTATATACAGCTCCCAACGCACTTGATGCCATGATATACCCCTCGGGGGAGTTATTAGCATTGGCAAAATCCAAAATTTGAAGGTATACTTCTTTTGCTTCTGCTATCTTTTTCTGTGCAAAGTAAACATTCGCAAGATTATATAGGGTTTTAATTTTTAATGAGGTTTCTTTGACAGAATCGGCAATAGCAATTGTTTTTTTATAGTAGAAAATGGCACTATCTGGATTGGAAGTTCGAAAGTTGATACCAAGATTCATACATCCACTAGCAATCAATGGCAGATCATTGGTTTTTTCTGCTAATAAAATAGCTTTGTGGTAATATTCATTTGATTTATTGAACTCCTCAATCCCTGCGAAGTTATTCCCTGTCGCAATGTAGGTACGTATCAAACTTTGTTGGTCTTTTTCTTCCTCGAATATTTTTTGTGCTTTTTGCAAGTACTCATTTGCGTCTACAAACTGCGCGTTGGTATATAATAGATTTGCGTAAAGAAGCTGTAATTTCCCATCCACACTTTTATTATTCGCGTATGCTAATATACCCGGAAAAAACCGCTTGGTTTCACGAAATGCATTTTCATCAACGCTCTTTGACAAGTAAAAAGGGAGTAGTTGGGCAATGTAAGCGGAATCTTGTACACTTTCGGCGAGTTGGAGTGCCTTTTTATTTTCTTCAGTAGCACGTTTTATGTCTTTCAAACGAGTGAATGCTTCTTCTTTGATGGCATAAAGTTGGTAAAGACTTTCTTTTGAAACAGAGAAAGACTGAGGAGAAGAAATGAGCGAGTCCGCTTTTTTTACCTGCTGGATTGGGGTTGAGTCTTGAGATGCAAGCACATCTATTTGATCCAGAAACTTCTTTTCTTCAGGAGAAACACATTTCATGAGAAGAATACTGAGGAATGTCAGTGTTCCTATTCGTACAAGTGATTTCTTAGGAGGCATATTATTTGTATTGTTTAAATATCAATAAAATAACTGCAAGGTCATCTTTTCTCCTTAGATAAAATAAAGAGGTTGTTTGGGCAAAATTGAAACGAAAGTGTCCTGACTTTCTGTAGTAAATATAAGTATAGAAAAAGAAAACTGTTTCAAATAATCGAAAGAAAGAGCTTAGAGGAAATTACCCTTTTACTACATTTTTTATGTAATAATTTGATTTTAAGCCAGTTACTTCTTCAAAAATTAAGTTAAAATAATTCTTGCTTGTAAATCCTACTTTGTAAAGAATGTCGTCAATGGTGTCAAGTTCCATGGAGTCAATGAGTATTCGTGCTTCTTGGATTCGATGGAAATGAACAAATTCTTCAAAAGATTGGTATTTTCTTGCTTTAATTTCATCGAGTAATTCATTGGCAGAAACATGGAGTAATTGGGCCAAATCATCGAGCGTGAGTGCAGGGTTTGTGAATGGTTTCTGTGTGATAAGTACAAAACTCAGATGACTTGCTAAGGATGGATTGGTAGGTTGGGTATGATTTGGATGAAATTTGTTTAATTGCCTTTTGTAGAAATTTACTAAATACAACTGAGCTTTCTGCTTTTCTGCATCAGATTTAATATTGTAAAAATATAGAAGGACAATGAAAAACAAAACAATACATAATCCCCATGTAAGCACCTCCCAAAGGTGGCCAACACGCGCGAGTTGCGCATTTTCAATATCTTTCATTTCAGACATGAATTTAGATTCTAAATCCAATATCTCTTTTTGTTTTTCCAAGGAAATAGAAGAGTCTGTTTGACTGATAAGTTCCTGAGAAATACGAAAAGCTTTTTCAAATTGATTGGTACGCCGATAAACATCAATTAAATCAGGCAAAAAAGCATGAGACAAGCTCTTGAGATGCAATGAGTCGGTTTTTTGCCTGGATGCCTCTAAAAGTGCAATAGATTTTTCAAGTTGACCTTGTTGCGCGTAAAGTAATCCCAAAGAACCCGTCACCACACTGACACCTTCGATAAAATTTTGCTCTATACATTCTGCTAATATTTCCCTTAGAATTTGTTCGGTTTTTTTGAAGTTCTTCTTTGCCCTATAGATATTAGACATATTGAACTTTGTCTTTATTTTGAGGAAGTTATCTTCTGGTTCAGTAAGTAAGGAAAGTGCTTCATTATATAGCTTCAGTGCATAGTCAGGGTTACTAATTTTATTTGTAATCGCTAAATTCATCAATGAACTAGCAATTAGTCCTGGGTTATTGATTTGTCGACTCAAATCAAGTGCTTTTGAGTAATATATCCCAGCTTTCTCACGACTCTGTGAGTAAAGTAAATTGCTACCTAGACCCAAGTACACTTTGATTAAATCCGTTTCTGAACGATATCTTCGAAACACCCGTTCCGCATCAAAATACTGTTTCTCTGCTTCTTGATATTTTGCATTGTACATCAAAGTATAAGCGTAGATTACTAAGTTTCTACCATGTACTAATTGATTTTCACATTTTGATGTGAAGGTCAAAATGGAAGGGTAATACGAAATATGTTGTTGGAAAAAGTTCTTGTCTATATCTTGTAAATAATAGAATGTAAGTGAGTTAGCGACTGTAACGGAGTCACGCAAAGATTGTGCTAGTTGAATTATTTTATCGTTAGTTTCTACAGCGGTAGGAATATCATTTATTTCAATCAAAGCATCTCTCTTGATTTCGTAAAGTTTATAAATATCTTCTGAAGGAATTGTAAACCGAAAGGGGTAATGGATAAGTGAATCAACTTGTTTTATACGCTGAGGAGCAGAAATCGTCTGGTCACTGACTAACAAATTGACAGCGTCTTTCAGTGACTTTTGCTCAGAACCAGAACAACCAAATAAAAAGAACAACGCATACGCAGTTGAGATAAAGGACGTAAATTTATAAGTAGAAAGCATACACCGCACGATTAATTGATTTATAATCATTGCGAAGAGCCATATAGACGTTTTTTCTCAATCTAATGAATCAAATTGTTTCGGGATTTTGAGTATTAATCAGTAAATATACACAAAATGATAAATTTGTAAAGTTGATGAAAAAAAAATGATGAGTTTTTGAAGATTTTTTTGTCAATCAATTAAGAATCAGGCTGTAAATCCGTATTTCGCATTAACTTCGTGCCCTGAGATACACACGCCTGATTGATTTATATATGAGCTTAGAGATTTTACAAAAGAGGTTTTCTGGTCAATTGTTTTTTAGTTCTTCTACAGAACACCAGCAAGTTTTACAGATTTATGCGACCGATGCGTCTGTATATCAAGAAAAACCAGAAGGGGTGGCTATCCCAAAAGATAAAGAGGACATTATTCAACTGATTCGTTGGGCGAATGAAAATAAAAAAACCTTGGTTCCACGCGCTGCCGGAACATCATTGGCCGGGCAGGTCGTCAGCTCGGGTATAATTGTCGATATATCTACGCATTTTACCAAAATACATGAAATAAATACAGAAGAAGGCTGGGTTATTGTCGAACCAGGTGTAATCCGGGATGACTTGAATGCCTTTCTTAAAGACAAAGGATGGATGTTTGGTCCAGAGACATCTACCGCAAACCGTGCCATGATTGGCGGGATGATCGGAAATAATTCTTGTGGACTTCACTCCATTATCTGGGGAACAACCCGTGACCAACTGATGGGTGTGGAAATCATTTGGGCAAACGGGCAAACAGATTGGCTGGATGAAAATCCTAATGACGCTCCGAAGTCAGAATGGTTCCAAAGGATTGAAAATAAACTAGATAGTATATTAGATGAACAAGGGAATCAAGAATTGATTGAACAAAATTTCCCTAAAAAATCAGTAAAAAGAAGAAATACAGGGTATGCTTTAGATGTTCTTCTCACTCAAAAAAAGACAAGTCAGCGACTTGACCTGACCAAACTAATTGCAGGTTCAGAAGGAACTTTAGGGTTTGTTACGAAAGCAAAGCTTCGGTTGATTCCTTTACCACCCAAAGAAGTCGCAGTTGTTGCTGTTCATTGCGCTACTTTGAGAGAGTCACTAGAGATAAATCTTACAGCATTAGAACACGGCTGCGCGGCATCAGAATTAGTTGACGATTTTATTATGGGCTTTGCTGCTCAAAATCCACAACAAAAAGCCAACAGTGATTTTGTAGTTGGTTCGCCCAAAGCTTTGTTAATGGTGGAGTTCTTTGGAAATACTTTAGCCGACTTGACCCCTAAATATACTGCATTTATCTCTTCTCTACAGACGAAGCAACAAGGATTTGCTTATCCCGTTCTGCATGGAGATGAAACAAAAAAAGCATGGGATTTACGTAAAGCAGGTCTTGGTTTACTTCGAAATTTACCTGGTGATACGCAACCCGTTAATTTGATTGAAGATTGTGCTGTCGCTGTGGAGGATTTACCAGATTATATGGATGAATTGGAACTGATTCTTCAACGTTTTCAAGTTCAATATTCGGTTTATGCCCATGCTGGAGCGGGTGAGTTACACGTCGAGCCCATGCTTAATCTAAAAGAGGAAAAGGGTCGAAAAGATTTTAGAGAAATCTTGAGACAAACAACAGAACTCGTGAAAAAGTACAAGGGCTCTTTGTCTGGCGAACACGGAGACGGACGTTTGCGTGGGGAGTTTATCCCCCAAATGATGGGAGAGAAGGTGTACGCGCTTTTTCAAGAAACAAAGCAAATATTTGACCCCAATGGTATTTTTAACCGTGGTAAAATTGTCGATACTCCCCCGATGGATGCATTTTTACGTGTAGATTATCTTCACAAGACGAACCATTTACCCAAAACTATCTTCGATTTTTCAGCACAAGAAAATATCCTTCGTTTATCCGAAAAATGCAGTGGTTCTGGAGATTGCCGGAAAACAGAAATAACAGGAGGGACGATGTGTCCTAGCTTTATGGCTACACGGCAAGAGCAACAAACAACGCGCGCGCGCGCAAACATGCTTCGAAACTTCTACGGAGACCAAACCGAAGTGCACGCTAGCCAGCTTAAGGAAACACTAGATACGTGTCTTTCTTGCAAAGGATGTAAAACTGAATGTCCTTCTAGTGTAGATATTACCAAAATGAAGGCAGAGTTTTTGCAATCTGTTTACGACAAAGAGGGTGCTCCTGTTCGCGCAAAACTCATCGCCCGTTTTTCTCAGATGATGCAATTGGCGAGTATTTCACCTAAATTATACAATTACTTTTTTGGCAATCCGGCATTCCGGAAGGCGGCAAATCGGTTGGTGGGTTTTGCACCAGAGCGAACAATGCCGCTGCTTGGAGCCACTACGGTGCTTGCTTGGTGGGACAAACACGCGAAAAACACAGCAAAAGGGAATTCCAAAGTATATCTGTTTGTGGATGAATTTACCAACTATAACGATGTTTCCCTTGGTATTAAAACCATTCTTTTGATGGAATCGCTAGGTTATGAAGTCGTTATTCTTGGTCATCAAGAAAGTGGGCGAACGTATTTATCAAAGGGATTTCTTCGTGAAGCACGCGAAAAAGCGGCTTTCAATGTAGAATTATTCGCTCAAAAAATAACAAAAGATACACCATTGGTCGGTATTGAGCCTTCCGCAATTCTAACATTCCGAGACGAATACATTGACCTATTGGATGGAGAGCAGAAAGAAGCCGCGCGAAAAATAGCAGAGAATACCTTTTTATTTGAGGAATGGTTTAACCGAGAAGTTAAGGAAGAGAAAATTACGAAGCAGCAGTTTACATTCGACAAGAAAATAGTTAAGCTGCACGTCCACTGCCACCAAAAAGCTATTTCAGGTTTGGTAGAAGCAAAAAAAGCCGTTTCTTTTCCTAAAAACTACGAAGTACATTTAATTCCTTCTGGTTGTTGTGGTATGGCGGGTTCGTTTGGTTATGAAAAAGAGCATTATGATTTGTCGATGAAAATCGGTGAACTTGTTTTATTTCCAACAGTCCGTAGCCAAGATAAATGTACACTCATCGCGGCAACGGGTACAAGTTGCCGGCACCAAATCAAAGATGGGACGGGGCGTTCCTCAGCACATTCTATCGAAATTTTATACGATGCCCTAAAAAATGGATAAAGCGAGGTATTTTTGATTTAGGAATAAAGAATGATTGGTTGCAAACTAGTTCCATTTCAAGAGAACTTTAAGATTTAAAAAATACATCATCTTCCCATTTTTCAGGATTACAACGAATGTAATCGGAAATACGTTGATGTGATTGTTCATTGCGGATAATGTGTTCATAGTAATTGCGTTGCCATAGTTTATCCGTTAGCCCTAGTAAGCCTAATTGTTTCGTAACAGATGATTTATATCCCCGTACAATAGCACCGATTGTTTGTGACGGTGACCGTAGGGGCGTATCGCATACGCCCTGTTGTTGGATGTTTGTATCGCATACGCCTTGTTGTTGAATGTTTGTATCGCATACGCCCTGTTGTTGAATGTTTGTATCGCATACGCCTTGTTGTTGGATGTTATTCGAATACGATCCGTTTGGGTTGTTGGGCGAATGCGGTTCGTTTGGGTTGTTGGGCGAATGCGATTCGTTTGGGTTGTTATTCGAATGCGATTCGTTTGGGTTGCTGGGCGAATGCAATTCGTTTGGGTTGCTGGGCGAATACGATTCGTTTGGGTTGTTGGGCGAATGCGATTCGTTTGGGTTGCTGGGCGAATGCAATTCGTTTGGGTTGCTGGGCGAATGCGATTCGTTCGGGTTGCTGGGCGAATGCAATTCGTTTGGGTTGTTGGGCGAATACGATTCGTTTGGGTTGTTGGGTGAATGCGATTTGTTTGGGTTGCTGGGCGAATGCGATTCGCCCCTACCGAATAATTGAATGATACCATGTATGTGGTTGGGCATGATGATACATTCTCCTAATGCTACGTTCGAACGTATTTCTATGGTCTTCATCCATTCATCGAATGCAATTTGTCCCCATTCATTCAATACCATTTCACCGTTAACAACATCTCCAAAACGGCAAATTCTATCCTGACAACAAATAGTAATGAAATATAAACCCGCCTGTGAATAATCATATCCTTTCAATCGAATAGACCTACGGTGGTGGATATTGGGATTGTATTTTGACTTATTATTCATTTTAATTTCCTTTCATGGTCATTTTGGTACATATTGTATATTTTGATTTGGCGTGTATGGCAAACGCCCCTACGTTGGTTGGTTACGAGGGAAGTATTTTTCCCGCATATAAAACCAATTTTTTGGTCACGCAGGCTGGAATCTCTTCTTCGTAATGCGTTACGTAAATGAGAGTTTTCCCCAACTGAACAGTTATCTCATGGACTAAATCCCGAAAATAAATCATTTGATTGGTATCTAATCCTTGGCAGGGTTCATCCAAAATAAGCACCGGTGGGTTTTTCACCAACGCTCTAGCCAAAAGTACCCGCCTTTGCTCTCCCATGGATAACTCCCGAAGTGTTCGGTCACGAAGTGGCTCAAGGTGGAGCAGTGTAATGTATGATTCCAAAATGGCTTCCTGGGTTTCATCTAGCTTTTTGTACAATCCCGTCGCGTCAAAAAAACCAGAACCAATAACCTTCCAAGCTGGAATGGACTTATCCACAAACAAGTGGATTTCGGGTGAAACAAAGCCAATTCGGCGTTTGATTTCCCAAATACTTTCTCCCGTCCCTCTTTTTTTGCCAAATAGCGAAAAATCATTGAGATATGCTTGCGGGTGGTCAGCTGTTAAAATACTTAATAATGTACTTTTGCCCGAACCATTTGCACCAAGTAATGCCCACGCTTCACCCGCCTGTACTTTCCAAGAAATACCATCAAGTATTTGATGTGGAGGATAATTGACACGAATGTTGCGTAAGTCAAAAATTGTCGCAGAATCCAAGGGAATAGGTG
>JBKBRQ010000009.1:0-16607 GCA_046292055.1 Spirosomataceae bacterium
TTTTTGAGGTTTTTCTTTGGCAGTATCAGGAATAATGATACCAAACGCTGTTTTCTCTTCAGCGGGAGCAGCTTCCACTAAAACTCTATCTGCTAAAGGTTTTACGCTTACTGACATAACTTTATTTTTTTTGGTTTTGTGTAAAACTTAAAATGTTACACTATATCATGACAACTTTTTTGCCAATACATACATTTAGCCCATTACCTGACAATTTTTCAGTTTTACATGACAGTACATGTCAAGGTATACTTCATTTCAATCTATCTGCATAAAAAATGAGGACACCTTGAAAGGCATCCTCATTTAGAAAATCAAATCTATGAATTCTTATTTCGTAGTATCTGCTGTTGTTGGTGCAGTTGCAGCAGGTAATGTAGCACCTGGTGTAGCTGGTGCTGTTTGTGCTTGCTCTACATCTGTAGCTGCATTTGTTGCTGCTTTGGTAGTTGCATTACTGAATATAATACCTGTTGTTAACGTACCTACGATAATGAAGGCAAAGAAACCCCAAGTTAATTTTTCCATAATATCACCTGAACGCTGAACGCCAAACATCTGAGAAGTGGCTCCTCCGAACTCACCAGATAAGCCGCCTCCTTTCGGATTTTGAATCAGGATAACAATAATCAGCAAAATTGCTGCAATAACCATTAAAACTAAAATTGTCGTAAGTAACATCGTATTTATCAGTTAATCTTAAAATTTGAGCCATTCCCTCAAGATTTTAACAAATCTTTTATGGCTCCAATTTGGTTCGCAAAGTAACTACTTTTTTCGGGATATTTTCCAATTAAATGCGTATAAACTTCTATTGCTTTATCAAATTTACGCTGGATGACCAATATCTTCGCATAGGTCTCTGTGAATGGGAATGAATGAAGTTGGCTACTTTTCTCCCCTAAATCCACCAAATGCTCACTTTCTTCCTCTGATTCGTGTATGGGTAGCTTCGAAATCCTTGGTTCATTTTTAATAAATGTATCAATTATTTCTTCTTCAACTGATTTATCCTCTGTCACTTCTTGCGTATCAAAAGTTGTAGTTGTTGCTATATTCTCAACAGATAGTTCATTCACCACTTTTTCTACGACTTCTTTATTCATAACAGCTCCAGTGGCTGTTTGCTTCGTCAAAGAATAAAAATCACCCCAACTGATTTCGTTTTCAATCATTTGCCGCAAGACATTTCTATTCAATGCATAAATTGCGGCATTGCGTATTGCATCTCCTGCCACAGAAGGTGCGAGGAGCTGTACTCCTTTGGCTGTTAAGCTATGTCCAACCGAAAAGAAGGGATATTTTTTCACTGCTGCTTCAAGCAACATAATGTCATCCAAGGTCTGTACCGTTGGATCTTTGAGCAATTGATGAAATTGTGTTTTTGAAAGCATTCCTTTATTCTTTATTTTTCAGCACTATCTTAGGGTTGTATGTCTTGTTTGAAAGCAAATATAAAAATGTTTGCGCATTTACAAGCAGACAGATGCCTTAACTCTACCTTTTTTACCATTGAGCCGCCGTATCATTAAATATATTGAGTATCAATTGATCTATGATTTTAGGAACAAGAACACCCTCGGCATCTGTAAGTGACTGTTCTTGTGGGAAATCTTGGTAAAACGAAAACTCTTTCTCAAAATTTTGTGCTTCATCTAATCGGTTTCTAAACTGAACTTCCACCCGAATTGTTAAGCGGTTTAATGCCGCCTTGTCACTTGCAGTGGTAGATACGGGAGTCAACTCATATCCAGTAATTGCCCCATCGAGATACAAATCGCCATCCGTTGGTTTTAACTTAAGACTTGTATTTCTTTGGTAATATTCTTTCAGTTTTTCATTAAAAGTCAATGTCAAATTTTGAGGACCTCCCGCCGTTGCCATCGTAAAGTTTTGAATAGTCACTGACTTCAAGTCGCTAGATAACGTGGTTCCTGTGAACGAATAAATACGACAAGAAGCGAGAAATGTCAAAAAAAGAATGCCTAAAATAGGTGTAATTTTATTCATCTTGGATATCGTATTGATTAATTTTTCGGTACAATGTTCTTTCTGAAATGCCTAAATCTTTGGCAGCATATTTTCTTCGAAAGCCGTTTTTTCGGAGTGCTCGAATAATCATTTCTTTCTCTTTTTTCTCGAGAGAAAGAGATTCTTCTTCTGTTTCGTGCGCGATATCTTCTACATCGTGTCTAGTTTCGTGATAGTCATCCAATTGAACGATTCCATTCGTTGATATATGCGTTTCAGGCACTTTTCCGTACGAAATAGCAGGTGAATTGGGCGCCAATGCAGGTGTAAAGTTTCGAGTTGGTAACATAGCAACTTCTTCATCCGATTGAATTTCTTCAAACAATTCCTGATGATCTCGGAGTACGTCTTTGGACGATAAATCCCCTTGTAAAACAAGATGTACCAATTTTTTTAATTCTGACATGTCTTTCTTCATATCAAAAAGTACTTTGTACAAGATATCTCTTTCGCTAAAATCACCTGCTTGGCTGCTAGCAAACTGTGACTTAAAAAGAGCGGGTACGCTACTCGCATATTCTTTGGGCAGGTATTTTTTAAGAATTTGCTTTGTGATTACCCTTTCTTGTTCTAAAATCGTGATTTGCTCAGCAATATTTTTCAATTGACGAATATTACCTGGATACCGAAATGCAAGTAAAAGTCTTTGTGCCTCCTCATCTAGTTCAATAGGTTGGATTCGTTGTTTTTCTGCAAAATCAGTAGTGAATTTGAGGAAAAGCAGGAAAATATCAAACCCACGGTCCCGCAGTGGAGGAACAGAGATAGGCACAGTACTTAAACGATAATATAAATCTTCTCTGAATGTATTTTTCTCTATTGCTTCAAGCAAGTTTACATTTGTGGCTGCAACAACGCGTACATTCGTTTTTTTTACTTTAGATGAGCCAACAGGAATAAACTCTCCGTTTTCAAGCACACGAAGAAGTCGAGCTTGCGTGCCCAAGGGCATTTCACCAATTTCATCTAGGAAGATTGTTCCTCCATCTGTAATTTCAAAATAACCTTTTCTGTCGTCGATAGCTCCTGTGAATGAGCCTTTTACGTGACCAAATAATTCAGAATCGATTGTTCCTTCAGGAATTGCACCACAGTTGATTGCGATAAAATTCCCGTGTTTTCGGTTACTTAAACCATGAATTACCTTAGAGAATGACTCCTTCCCGCTTCCGCTTTCACCCGTTATAAGAACGGTCAAATCAGTTACTGAAACTTGCATAGCGACGCTCAGTGCGTGGTTAAGCGCGGGGGCATTCCCGATAATTCCGAACCGATTTTTGACCGTTTGCAAATCGATATTCTTAGTCATTCACTTCTTCTGTATTGGTTTGAAATGCGTAGCCTACAGCTTTACCAATGAGCGTACCTGTTGTACAATTTTCGATTTTGACAAGTACATAATCCCCTTTTTGGTAGGATTCTTTGGGGAAAACCACCATTTTATTTTCGTCATTTCTACCGTGTAAATCATTTTCTGATTTTTTGGAGAAACCCTCTACAAGCACAACGCACGTCTGACCAATTACTTTTTGGTGTCTCTCAAGCGAATGTTGTCTCTGTTTATCGATAATCTCTTGGAGTCTCCGTTTTTTTACTTCTTCAGGTATGTCATCAACTAATTTCTTGGCAGCAGGTGTACCCGGACGTTCTGAATACGCAAACATGTAACCGTGATCATACTGCACGTAATCCATAAGCGAGAGCGTTTCTTGGTGGTCCTCCTCTGTTTCTGTACAAAAACCGGCAATCATGTCGTGTGAAATACCACAAGATTCACCAATAATTTCATGAATTTTATCAATACGTTGCATATACCATTCTCTGTCATACGTCCGGTTCATCAGAGATAAAATACGAGAGCTTCCACTTTGAGCAGGAAGGTGAATATAATTGCAGATATTCTCGTGTTTTTTAATGGTATAAAGTACTTCGTCCGTAATATCTTTGGGGTGTGAAGTTGAAAAACGGACACGCAATTGCGGATGAACGGCAGCAACCATTTCCAAAAGTTGTGCAAAATTAACAAGCGAACCATCTTCGTTTGTCCATTTGAAAGAGTCAACATTTTGACCTAACAAGGTTACTTCCTTGTAACCACTTTCCCATAGCTGGGTTACTTCTTTCACGATTGTTTTGGGTTCACGACTTCTTTCACGACCTCTCGTGTAAGGAACTACACAGAAACTACACATGTTGTCGCATCCACGCATGATAGACACCATGGCAGTTACCCCATTTGAGCTAAGACGAACAGGCGAAATATCTGCATAAGTTTCTTCACGGGATAAGAAGACATTTACAGCTTTTTTCCCGTCTTCTACTTCCAAAAGTAAGCGAGGAATATCACGATATGCATCCGGCCCAACCACCATGTCGACCATTTTTTCTTCTTCTAATAGCTTGGTTTTCAGACGTTCAGCCATACAACCAAGTACCCCGATTTTCAAATCTGGATTTCTCTTTTTATAAGGAGTCAGGGCGGTTAATCTTTTTCGAACTTTCTGTTCGGCATTATCCCGAATGGCACACGTATTCAACAAAATTAGTTCTGCCTCGTCTGCAATGGTAGTTGTTGAGAAACCATTTTCGCGAAGAATCGATGCTACGATTTCACTGTCAGAAAAATTCATTTGACAGCCGTAGCTTTCAATATATAATTTACGGGAAGCGCCCAAATTATCTGCATCTGTGACTTTTGGGGTGTCTAAATCTTCTTTATCGCTATCTGTAAGAATTTTTAGTGATTCTATATTTGTTGACATTTCGTTTTTCTTAATTGCAGTTACTACGCAAAAATAAACAATGTCTGCCAAATTGACAGACATTGACTAAAAAAATCATTCAAATGCTCTTTAAAAGGGATACCCAATGCCAATTTGAGGTAAGATGCCATATCTATTGTTAAAACCAAATTGGAAATCATCTAAAACGAAGCGTTTTCCGACGGGCTGTGCTGGGTCAAAAACTTTGATTCCTAAATCTAGGCGAAAAAGGAAATACGTAAAATCAAGACGAAAACCAATGCCCGTTCCAAGTGCAATTTCTTTATAAAAACGGCGCAAATCAAATTCAGCTTGGCCTATTTTTGTGGGAACAGGGTACCATTTCCAAATATTACCTGCATCCAAAAAGGTAGCCATTTGTACGTCTCCAAAAAATTGCCCAACACGTCTTCTGTATTCAATACTCCCCTCCAACAAGATATCTCCTGGTTGTGGAATTACATTTCCAATTTCTGTAATATCTGCGGGTGCGGAACCAACCCCCAAAGACCTCGGTGACCAAGCACGAAGGCTATTACTACCTCCAGCAAAAAAGTTTTTTTCGTAAGGCAATGCTCTGTTCTTTCCGTACGGATTAGTAACCCCGATATTTACACGATATGCCCAACTACTTTTGGCAGTCAGGTTGATGTATTTCCTAAAATCAACGTTTAATTTGACAAATTGGAAATAGGCACGACTCGAGTCAGACGCTTGGTTGTTATTTCGGATAGGGAAAAGATTTTCTACTAAAGCTAATTTTGAATTATTCCCTAGTACATTCAAAAATGTACCACCCGATTCTAAAAAAACACGAAAAAACCGAGAAGAAGAATATGGTTTTTGTAAATTTTGGTTATTGAATTGATAAGTAGCGTTGAAACTTGACACGAATTGCGGGTCAAACGTAATTTTCAAGTTATTGCCTTCTGCTTGGAGTTGAAGTAAACTAGTATAGAATTGAAGACCTTCTTCACGTTGCGTAAAATAGTTGGTATTGACCAAACTCAAGTCCAACAAAGAGAAAGAAACAGAGGAAAAACGTGTAGGTTGAAATGAATAACTTGAATTCAGCTTAAAATTGAGCCGTTCTCCCCAAATGGGAACAGAATAATTGATACCGACCCCAAGTTTAGTAGAAGGGTTTTTCTGCACGGCTTTCAAGCTTAATGAAGGAGGTAAAACAAGCGTAGGGAAAGAAATTCCGATGTTTGCACCTGTTTCAATACTTCGCTGAAATCCAGGCCTGTCGAGCAAAGCTGGCTGCCCTTCCAAAGAAAAACGACCTCCAAACTCAATTGTTTCTAGTCGACGAAGTGTGTTACGCATGACAAGACCAGAGGTTAATCCCCCACCCCAAATATTTTGGATGTTGTTCGGGCCAAGATTGGCATTTAATGTGAACCGGTCTATGGAAGGAGAAAAATACTCTAATTTGAGATGGGTAGAGTCAAGTTCTTGGAACATAGTTCCAGCAAACTGAAACTGATTCAGAAATCCAATTTGCCTTTGTGTTTCTAATACATTTTGTGTTTTGTAAGGCGTGTTCGGTCTTGTCAATATACGTCTATCAATATATTGTATTGGAACGCGTTTCTCAAGTGTAATGTACTGAATACCATTTAGAAATACGGTATCAGGTTTACTTGATTTGTCGAGGAGTGAGTTATCAAAACCTTTGAAAACCACCTCTTTAATGTTATATTGAGTATGCTTTTCTTGCTGAGGAGGTAAATTGATTTCGAAGAAAAGATTTCCTCTTTTCGTACGTTTGAACTCTTCAAAATCTCCCGAATCATTGGACGTATACGAACGAATGAATTTACTCAAGAAGTTGTAATACCCGTTATTTTTAGCCAATGATTCAAGTCGTATTTTTTCTTCTTCGACGAGTGACTTGTCCATTCTGTCTCCCGACTTTACTTGAGCAGCTTGGTTGGATTGCAAGAAAATAGCTAATAAAGCAGAATCTTGTGAAACATAGAAGACCGAGTCAATCAGATAAGGCTGATCTTCAGAGACACGGTAAATCAAATTCGCTTTCCTTACCGTTTTACGGGTTAATGAGGATTGAACAGTATCAATTTGAAAACTTACGGCAGCATCACGAAACCCCTTCTCTTGTAAATACTTTTGTATTTTTTTTGCCGTTTCCTCCACCTGATCTGTTCGTATGATGGTTGGTTCTTCACCTAAAGAGCGCCAGAGTGCACTTGAACCAACAGACAAATTATCTTCAATTCGAGCGAGTTTTCGCGTAAGCTTTTGGTATTTCCTATTTTGGATAGGGCTCTGAAAAATCGTTTCAATTGTACTATTAATAGCCTCTTTAGTACGTTCTTTTTCCAATTCTTGCTTAGGTCGATTAAACGTATTTTTGCCAAAATTCAAGTACCAAATTTTTGGTGTAAAGGGAAGGTTAAGAAAACTTAGTGGGCGCGTATTTGGCTTTTGGGCAAGAGGGATAAGCCCTTGGAGTTCATCCGATGAAACATACGAATTTCCTTCAAAACGTTGTTTTTTTAGCAGAAACTCACCTTCTTCCATTTGAATTTGACGCGTACATCCACTCCAAAGGAAAAATCCAGCTAGACTAAAAAGCAAGTGTTTACGAACGATTTTCTGTGTTTTTTTGTGCATAGGAAGCCCTCTAATCCCAAAATTTATAAAACTGAGAAGGGTTCAATTCTCTGTTTTTTTGGAATATGGATTAAATAATTTGTCTCAAAACTGAAATATAGGGACAAAAATACATTTCAAAAACGAAAACTAGCTACTATTTCATCGACTGTCGATATAAAATATCTGTTTGTCGCTAGTAGATAGACATGCGTTTTGTGCATTATTAAAACTTAAAACGGATGAAAGCCACATTTTCATCCGTTTTAAAGTTGTTCACGACTCGTCAATAAATCGCTTTAAAATAGGTTGGTAGCTATCAATTCGGCGATCGCGTAGATAAGGCCAAGTTGTTCTGTAATATTCAGACTGCTTAATATCAATGGGTTGTATGTGTGTTTCCTCTTCGTCATGTGAAGCCAAATAAAGAAGACGCCCATGCGGATTGGCAACGAACGAACCTCCCCAAAACTGTTGCTCAGCTTCACGACCTACCCGATTTACACTAACAACAAAAACACCGTTTGCTACAGCATGACTACGTTGGATAGTCTGCCAAGCTTCGTATTGTTCTTTTTTTATTTCATCAGATGGCTCATTCGTATCCCAACCTATGGCAGTTGGGAAAAATAAGATTTCAGCTCCCATTAGAGCGGTAATCCGAGCGGCTTCAGGGTACCATTGGTCCCAACAAATAAGAACACCAATAGTTGCAAATTTTGTTTTGAACACCTTGTACCCTAAGTCTCCTGGCGTGAAATAAAATTTTTCGTAATATCCCGGGTCATCTGGAATATGCATTTTTCTATATTTCCCAAGATACGAACCGTCAGCATCTAGTACCGCAGTTGTGTTGTGGTACAAACCCGCTGCTCTTTTTTCAAAAAGTGACGCGATGATAACAACACCAAGTTCAGCGGCAAGTGGCTGCAAAAGATCCGTCGAAGGCCCGGGAATTGGCTCGGCTAAACTAAATTTAGCGTGGTCTTCTGTATCACAAAAATAGAGTGACGTAAATAATTCTTGCAAACAAATAATTTGCGCCCCCTTTGCCGCAGCCTCTCTTATTTTTTGAACGGCTTTCGCTTTATTTGCTTGTACATCATCTGTGCAAGACATTTGCACCAATCCAATTGAAACTTGCTTCATGATTTAAAATTTCACTTTAAAACGTTCACCTAATTCGTTCAAACTTTCTACTACTTTCTCATTTAATGGGATACCTGAATGGCGTCTTTCGGCTTCAAAATCCCGTTCTTGATCACCCGGAATTTGGACAGGAAATCCTTCCACATGCTTAGCATTCCGGAAACGCTTAATCCAAATATCCATAGAATTCTTAAATTCATCCGTCGGCATAAATCCATCCACTCGCATAGCACCAATGAAATGTCCTGTTCCTTTGCCAACTTGTTCAGCCGTAACATCATGAAATCCTGCCGTAGCGAAAGGGGGAACCCAAGGACCAAAATTAGCACCTGAAAGAACACCTGAAAGAATATCTACGATTGCTCCAAGACCGTATCCTTTGTGGCTGCCATGTTCTCTATCACCACCTAGAGGCAGTAATCCACCGCCTTGTTTGACAGCATGCGCATTATCTGTTGGATTTCCGAATTCATCTTGCACCCAACCCAAAGGAGCAGGTTTGCCCAAGCGTTGCAATATTTCCATTTTTCCGTACGCAACAGCTGTTGTCGCAAAGTCGGCTACGAAAGCTGGCTCCGTTGCAGCAGGGATAGCGAGGGCAATCGGGTTTGTACCGAGCATTTTTTCAGTAGCAAAAGTGGGTACAACCAAGGGGGCAGCGTTTGTCATGGCCCAGCCAATCATATCTTTGGCGAGTGGGAGCATTGCATGATAGCCTGCAATCCCAAAATGGTTGGAATTTTGAATAGCAATCCAGCCTGTCCCAGCTTTATTGGCTTTTTTTTGTGCGAGTTTCATTGCCCAAGGCGCCACAACAAGACCGAGCCCTCGGTCTCCATCTACCACGGCGGTGCTTGGCGTTTGTTGGATAATTTTAATTTGCGGCGTTGGGTTTAAGCGACCGTGATCAAACAAACGAACATAGCCAGCTAGACGTGCGACCCCGTGCGAATCAACTCCACGTAAATCAGCAGATACCAAAACATCCGCTGCCAAGCGAGCGTCTTTAGGCGGACAACCTATCGCCAAAAATATTTTTTCTGTAAACTTTCTTACTCGTTTTTCTACAAACATAATTGCGTAAATTTCGGCGAAATTATCAAATTATCGCTAAAGTGATGTGATACTTCCCATTTACCTAACAGAAATACCCAAAATAATCGTTCTATCTTCTCAAATAAAACACATGACCTACATGTCACGAATCCTCGTATTACTCAGCTTTTTTGTTTCTATTACAGCTTTTGCACAACAAAAGTACCATCGAATACACCCTAAATTGGACAGCGTTACTGTATTTTCACAACAAGCTCAACTCCATTTATCAACCTCTATTCTACCCATACCAAAAGGAAAAAGTATCTACTATTTTACAGGAATATCTGGTTTATTAGACCCGAAAAGTATTCAAGTCATGGGGAAAGGTATTTTTACTATTGCTTCTGTTGGCTATGAATTAAATGACAGAGAAGCACTTTTGAAACAAAAAGAAGATACCCTAAGAAAAATAGAACTCCTGTTCAAATCAACACAAATGGCCTTGCAAGTGGTTGAACAAAAGGAGAAAATCATGATGGCTAATGCGTCTTTCAAGAGCGAAGTAGACGGACTATTACCCGATGACTTTCAAGAACTACTTGCCATTTTCGAAGAAAAATTAACAGAAAACGGACAGAAGAAAATAGAATTAGAAGAGAAAATAGCTCAGCTTCAACAAACTAAAACAACTATTTTAACTTCAATTTCGGAACAAGACAAACCGCGTATAAAAGTTGAAGTCCTAGCCACTCAAGATACAGATGGTCAATTTATTTTACATTATTTATCCAATGGAGCAAGTTGGCGCCCGCTTTATACCGCACGAGTAACTGATATTGACCAACCTATCACTATACAATATCAAGCAGAAGTATATCAAAATACAGGTATTTCTTGGGATAATGTAAAACTATCTCTGTCTACAGCTACACCAACTCAGGGAGGAGAGAAACCTAGTTTGTCATCCGTTTTTGTAGACCAACAACCTGCTTTCGTTGCATATACAAAAGTTGCCATGCCTCCTCCTCCTGTCATGGGAAAAGCACGAATGAGTGCCTCTTCTGAGGCTATGGTGGAAGATATGCCAATGGCAACAACTTCTGCAGATTGGGTATCTGTTTCAGAATCTATTATCACCCAATTTTCCATTCGTGAGCGATATACGATTCCATCAAATAACACAG
Organism: Spirosomataceae bacterium; assembly: GCA_046292055.1. Classification (GTDB taxonomy): domain Bacteria; phylum Bacteroidota; class Bacteroidia; order Cytophagales; family Spirosomataceae; genus CAYNRA01. The sequence continues at coordinate 10,784 of JBKBRQ010000009.1, forward strand.
CACAAAAAATTGATATACAGCAATTTACTTTACCGGCTAAATACGAGTATCAGGTTGTACCTAAGAAAGCGACAGATGGATTTATCACTACAGAAATTCAAGATTGGACTACAAAAAACTTGCTAAGTGGTCCCGTATCACTTTTCTGGTCAGGAACCTACCTAGGTGAATCGACCCTTGATGTACGTGATTTATCCAAGCCGTTGACATTGTCCTTGGGCAGAGACAAAAGCATTATCTCCCAATACGAACCAATCCGTGAATGGAAGACCAAAAAATCTTTTATTGGTGGTGAAGTGAAGGAGACCTTTGAGTTTAAAACAACAGTTCACAACACAAAAAATAGATCCATTGAACTGAAAGTTGAAGATCAGATTCCTGTCTCAAGAGACGAGCGAATTGAAATATCAGGCGATTTTTCAGGCAATGCTACTTTGAATAAAGAAACGGGTATTGTTACTTGGCAAGTACAATTAGCACCCAATGAAAAGCGGGTATTTACAACCCAGTATACATTAAAATACCCTAAAGAAATGCGTCTTCGTTACCAAGACTAAACCTAATTTAATTAGAGCCCTTTCTTTCACAGAGGAGGGGCTTTTTTTGTATGCTATATTCTACATTTATTGAAACCGAACGCTTGCTTGCTATTCCATTAGATGATAAGCAATTGGAGTTGTACCTCCAGAAATCGCCTTTTTTTGAAGAAACAATGGGTCTCCAAACCTCCGCTATACATATCGTGGAAGAAGTGGAAGAACTGTTTAGAGAAGCTATTCTACCCCGATTAAAAAAGGAAGAAAAAGATATACATTGGTTTACGAATTGGATAGTCATTGCTAGGTCATCGCAGCAGGTAATTGGTGATTTTTGTTTTTATGATTTTCCCGATGCACAAGGATTAGTGGAATTGGGTTATGGCGTTTACCCTTCTCAGCAAAACAAAGGTTACATGAGTGAATTACTGAGAGGAATCATTGAATGGGTGAAAAAACAAGATGGCGTTCGGTATATTCGGGCACGAACAGAGCGGACAAACGTGGCATCAACGAAACTTTTGTTAAAAACTGGATTTACTTGCCCAAATGAACAAGATGCTGTTCAATTTTGGTATTATGTTATCTCGTAAATCAAAAATCATCAAGTGGTGAAACAGGTTCCTTGTACGGCTTACCACAAGTAGGACATTTACCCGACTTTGACTTGTACTTTGTGAGATGCTCTGAAAAACCAGAAGCTAAAATACCTGTTGGAAGAGCTACCATACCGATACCAAGAAGTGCGATGAGTGCCCCAAAAAACTTACCAAGTGGTGTGATTGGATAAATATCCCCGTAGCCAACGGTAGTAAGCGTTGCTACCCCCCACCAAAGCGTCGCAGGGATGCTCGAAAAAGCCTCAGGTTGCGCTTCGTGTTCGATGTAATACATGAGCGTAGACGCAAAGACGAGTAAAAAAAAGGTGAAAATAATAGATACAGAAAGTTCCTCCCTTTTTTGATAAAGGACGCGCTCAATCAGTCGAAGCGCACGAACGTAACGCGTAATTTTGAATACGCGAAAAATGGTTAATAATCTAAAAATCCGAATAGAACGTAAGTCAACAAATCCAGAACTTACAACAAAAAATGGTAGAATCGCGATTAGATCCACTAATGACATAAAACTAACCATGTAATGAAGTCGAGGAAATGGTCTTCTACGGTAGCGAGGCACTAAATCTGATACCCAAATGCGGAGTACATATTCAAGCGTAAAAAAAACAACAGAAATCAAGTCAAACCAATGAAAAAAAGTTTGGAAGCTTTCTCTGTAAGACGCCACAGACTCAAGCATAAGGACAGCTATATTACTCATAATGAGCATAATAATAAACCAATCTACCCACCAACTCAGTGAAAATCGAACATTCGAAACTTGAAAAATACGATATATATATAACTTGAGGGCAACCATAGTTTACGGAAGATATGTTGGTAAATGCGTAAGCGGAAACATTCAAACATATCAATTTAAAGGAATGTAAAGCAAATTATAAAAAAATTATTATGAAATTTCGGATGAAACAGTATATTTGCTAAATTAAGGATATTAAAAAAAAGAAAAAAAGAAAACATTAAACTATCTAAAACGAGGCGTGTCGTACGATTCAATACTTTCCGAAATATCACAGCATCTGCATTCACCTTTACCTGGTGCTGAAGCCCATCAACGCATGATGAGTCGGGAGAAATTCGTATTTACCCCTAAAGCAGAAGTCATTCCGCGACAAAGTGCCGTTTTAGTTTTATTGTATCCACACAAAGATACGCTGTACATTCCTCTCATTCAGCGTCCCAAATACGACGGAGTGCATGGCGGGCAAATGGCGCTTCCTGGCGGCAAGATGGAAAATGAAGACGAGTCACTTATTCGTACAGCCTTGCGTGAAGCACAAGAAGAGATTGGCATAAAAACCATCGATATTTCTATTTTAGGTACACTTTCACAATTATACATTCCACCGAGTAATTTTTACGTACAGCCCGTTGTAGGGTACATGCCTTATCGACCTGACTTTTTCCCTGATAGCCGAGAAGTAGACGACATAATAGAAGTCCCAGCCAAACAATTCCTTGAAAATACTTGTATAGAAGAGCGTGTGATGGAAATACGCGGAAAGAGTTTTCGGACTCCGGGCTATGCCATCAACAACCATTGGATATGGGGAGCAACAGCTTCTATGTTAGCCGAATTTTGCGACGTACTCCAACGCATCTCTCCTTCGCGTCTTTAATGGACTAGATTTTTTCGTAAAATAATCCGTACTTTGTGCGACTTATTTGATCCTCACTTTGTGAATTATACGCATGATAGAAGAACCTACTGAAAACCACGAACAAACACCTCCTAGAGAATTGATTGACCAAATGTTCGAGAATTATTTCTTGGACTACGCTTCCTATGTTATTCTAGAAAGAGCCGTTCCTGCGGGAGAAGATGGGTTAAAACCTGTGCAAAGAAGATTTCTGCATGCACTCAAAGAAATGGACGACGGACGTTTCAACAAGGTAGCGAATGTCATTGGAGCAACCATGCAATATCACCCCCATGGAGATGCCTCCATTGGTGACGCGATTGTAACCATTGGCCAGAAAGAATTACTTCTAGATATTCAAGGGAACTGGGGTGATATACGGACAGGCGATAGTGCTGCAGCACCAAGATATATCGAAGTCCGTTTGTCCAAATTTGCACACGATGTTTTGTTCAATGAGGACATTACAGAATGGCAACTTTCGTACGATGGAAGAAAAAGAGAACCGGTAACATTGCCTGCCAAATTCCCATTGGTACTTGAGCTGGGTGTCGAAGGAATCGCAGTTGGGTTATCGACGAAAATCATGCCCCATAATTTTGTAGAGCTTTGTCAAGCGTGTATTGCATACCTCAAAAAACAGAAGTTTACCCTTTATCCTGACTTTTTGACTGGTGGACTCATTGATATCAGTAACTACAACGATGGCATGCGCGGTGGTCGGGTGAAGGTTCGTGCTAAAATCGAGGAGCAAGACAAAAAAACATTAGTTATTCGGGAAATACCTTTTAGTACAACGACTTCAAGTTTGATTGATTCGATTATCAAGGCAAATGACCAAGGTAAAATCAAAATCAAAAAAGTAGAGGATAATACTGCGCGAGACGTGGAAATTATCGTACATCTAGCTCCCAATACATCTCCTGATATTTCTATTGATGCCCTATATGCTTTCACACAATGTGAGGTTTCTATCTCTCCAAATGCCGTCATTATTCTTGACAATAAACCTCATTTTGTTGGCGTAAGTGATATTCTAAAGGCATCCACAGACCAAACGCTTCATTTACTCCAACGTGAACTAGAAATTCGTAAAAATGAGCTTATGGAGAAACTCCTATACAGCTCATTGGAAAAAATATTCATTGAAAAACGAATTTACCGAGATATTGAAGAATGTACTACGTTTGAGGAGGTGATTCAGACAATAGACAATGGACTAACCCCCTACAAATCAGATTTTTACAGAGAAATTATTGAAGAGGACATCATTCGTTTGACAGAAATACGCATCAAACGAATCTCCAAATACGATGCGTTTAAAGCAGATGAACTTATGCGCAAGCAGCAAGAAGAGCTTGCACAGGTAGAGGATAACTTACAAAACATAGTACGTTATGCCATAGAGTTCTATCAAATGCTTCTGAAGAAATACAGCAAAGGAAGAGAAAGACGAACGGAAATCAGAGAGTTTGGGGATGTACAGGCTGCCGTTGTAGCAGCAAACAACCAAAAATTATATGTAGACCGCGCAGGTGGATTTGTTGGATATGGGTTAAAGAAAGACGAATATGTAATGGATTGCTCAGATATTGACGATATCATTGTGTTTCGGAAAGATGGCAAATACCTGATTACCAAGATTCAAGACAAAACCTTTGTTGGAAAAGACATCATTCATTGTGCCGTTTATCGAAAAAATGACGAGCGAATGGTGTACAATGTCATCTACTCAGATGGACAAACAGGTAGAACGTTTGCTAAGCGTTTCCCGGTTACATCTGTTACACGCGACAAAGAGTACGATGTCACGAAAGGAACGCCTAAATCAAAAGTGCATTATTTTTCTGCAAATGAAAATGGAGAAGCCGAGCAGGTAAATATTCACTTAACCGCAGCAAGTACAGCTAAAAAGAAAGTGTTTGAATGGGATTTTGCGGAGAATGACATCAAAAATCGTTCTGCTTTGGGGTATTTGGTTACAAAATATCCTGTCCGGAAAGTAGCATTCAAAACAGCAGGAAAGTCCACACTCGGTGGCGTTGATATTTGGTATTTGCCTACAATTGGCCGGTTAAATAAAGACGAACATGGCCAATTTTTAGGAAATTTCGAAGCAGAAGATAAGATAGTAGTTTTGTATAAAAACGGGGAGTATGAATTGACAAATTTTGAGCTAACGAATCACTATGACCCCAAGCAAGTGAGTATTATTGCACAACTCCAGCCAGATAGCGTAGTGAGCGCAGTCTACATGGATGGAGAGCAAAAAAATTATTATGTCAAACGTTTCAAGATTGAGACAACTACACTAGATAAGAAGTTTTGTTTTATTTCCGACCACCCGAAGAGTGAGTTGCTAGCCGTTTCCTATGATGAAATGCCACGCGTGGAGGTTAGTTTCAAGCGTGAAAAGCGTTCTTCACCGATTGAGAAAGAAGTTCTTAAGTTAGAAGAGTTCGTAGATGTACGAGGATGGAAAGCGATGGGAAATAAAATTCCTTTCGATAAAATTCTTCAAGTTACCACGTTGGCTTCAGAAAAAATAGTAGTTCCTTTGGAAAAAGAACTCACTCAAAACCACGAAAATAACATTGACGATGAAGAGGAAGATAGTACTGAAAACCAGTTGGCCTTATTCTAAGCTAATAAAAGGTTATTATTCATTGGCCCTTGTTCATATCATCCTCCACCTCTTTTTGTTGTCAGAAAGTATAGGACAACAAAAAGAGGCAACTTTTGTGGTTAGGATACACCCATCTGCATCGAAACCTGAAAAACTTTATCTCGCAACTGACCTAAATGAATGGAATCCACGAAATGCAGACTACAAACTAAAAAAACAAAACGATAGTACCTTTACGATCTCGCTACCTTTGCCAGCAGATGGCTTTGAGTTTAAATTTACACAAGGAACTTGGGGGCTTACAGAGGGAACATTGCGAGGAGAACCCATCATTAATCGCCGTTTTTCTACGCAAATACTTGGAGAGCATCTTACGTACTACTTTGAAATATTAGGTTGGGA
>JBKBRQ010000009.1:16617-29474 GCA_046292055.1 Spirosomataceae bacterium
TATCATTCAAAAACTACCTGAAAACACACCACATGACGCGGCTATTTATCTAACCGGAAACTTTAATAATTGGGACCCTGCTAATCCTGAGTATAAACTAATCCGACGTATAGATGGTGTTTTCGAAACGACAATTTACACTGACTTACCAAAGTTAGAATATAAATTTACACGAGGGAATTGGGCGTCTGTCGAAGCCCGAGAAAATGGAAAAGCTAGGCCAAACAGGACATTTAAAGCCAATGAAAAATCTACGTTTGAATCTATTCCAGTTGCTATCAACGGATGGGAAGACTTAACAGGTTCACTTCATTTATTTTCCTTAGTAGACTTACTCTTACTTTTTTCTGTTTTTCAAGGCTTCCTACTCATCATTGCCATACCGACTATACAGGCGAATAACAAAGAAGCAAATCGTTGGCTACTTGCATCACTGGGTGTTTCTTCCGTTATGCTTTTGTTTTACATTTTTGGGAACTACCAAGAAATAGCCAATCGATTTCCTAAAATATTACTTATTTCAGACTTTATCCTATTCATCTATGGCCCACTCTATTATTTTTATCTCGTAAAGCTTTTATTTAAAAATTCGGGATTCCCATCGCGTTGGTATTGGCACTTTTTTGCATTTGGCGTACAACTTATCATCTACCTACCCTTCTTATTTAAAGATGATACGAACTTGTTGGAAGACTTAATGAATCAAGATTGGCCACTAATTTCTTTATTTACAGCAAGTGGCTTTTTTGGACTACTCTGGAATATTTACTATTGGCGTTTATTTAAAAAGACTGTTCAATCTTACCAGCGCGCTTTCCATACCAACTTCTCTGACGACCAAAATTTGCATTATTTACAAGCAGTTTCTTGGATACAATTACTCACCATTATCCTTTGGTCCTTCTTTTTTATATTGATGGCAAGTACTAAAATTTGGGAACTTGAACTGACAAATACCTTAGAAAACCTCATCGATTTTATTTGGCTATCATTTTCATTAATTCCGTTTTTTATTGGATACTACGCTATTCATCAACCAGAAACCTTCAAAGCATCTCCAACTTATCTCTCCATTTTTGATGACGTCCTAGACACAACCGTTAGTGCCTCTGTTCAAGATGAAATTTTGTTGTTGACAGACGAAGAAGAACCTCTAGAAGACCTAAAACCGATTGCTGACAAACTACAAAAGTATATGGAAAAACACCGTCCTTATACCAATCCAAAATTAAGTTTAACAGAACTAGCAAATCAACTCAAAATCCCACCCCATGTATTGTCGCGAGTAATCAATGATATTTTTGGGAAAAACTTTTTCGACTTTATCAATTCCTATCGTATAGAAGCCTTTAAAACAATGCTCCAAGATAATAAGAATGCACAGTTCACCTTATTAAGTTTAGCATACGAGGTAGGATTCAATTCAAAGACTGCATTCAACCGTTCCTTCAAGAAACACACAGATTTGACTCCCAGAGAATATTTGGAGGAGCTAAAAAAAGAAACAACTTAGTACCATTTTAAGAAAAAGGCACTAAAAAAAGCGCACAACTACCTATTTATCAATAGTTTATAATTATTTCTTGAAATAATTATAAATACAGAATATGGTACGACTAATAGGACATTTTATTGATAATTTTGTGCATTCCCTTGTATCATTTTGTACAGAGGGCGACCATTTATCAATACTTTAACAAAAAGTCTTATGCAGAGAAGTTGTACGCATACTTCGGGTAACTCTCGAAAACCTTCGCATTTTGTGGGCTTCATCGCCACACTCTCTTTGTTTTTCTTCACGACACTTATCTCATTCGCGCAAAGAACTGTAACTGGTAAAGTAACAGACGGCAGCGATAAGTCAGCAATGCCTGGGGTAACTGTTCAAGTGAAAGGAAGTACACAAGGAACACAGACAGACGCACAAGGGAGCTATTCCATTGCTGTTTCAGAAAACAGTACATTGGTTTTTAGTTTCATTGGAAAAACCACGCAAGAAATTGCCGTAGGTAACAAATCTACCATTTCAGTAGAATTAATGGACGATTCACAAATACTGAACGAAGTCGTTGTCATTGGATATGGTAGCCAAAAGAAAAAAGATTTGACTGGCTCTGTGGTGAGTATTTCCTCCGCAGATTTCGTCAAAGGACAATTGACAACACCTGAGCAACTTGTATCAGGTAAGTTGGCAGGGGTACAAATCACTTCCAATGGTGGTGCACCAGGAAGCGGAAGTACCATTCGTATTCGTGGTGGTTCTTCATTAAATGCCAACAACGATCCATTAATTGTTTTAGATGGCGTTCCATTGGATAACAACGGCATTTCGGGTTCACCAAATGCACTTAGTTTGATTAACCCGAATGACATTGAAACCTTTACTGTTTTGAAAGATGCCTCGGCAACTGCTATTTACGGTTCGCGTGCGTCTAACGGGGTCATTTTAATTACAACAAAAAAAGGCTCAAAAACAGGCAAGATGCGTGTAAATTTCAGTTCATTAGCTTCCTCAGCTTCACGAATGAATGACGTGAATACACTGAATGCTACAGAATTTACTGATTTAATTCGCTCACGGGGCAATGCTACGCAAATCGCGGCACTTGGTACAGAGAACACCAATTGGGCTGACCAAATTTACCGAACTGCCTACACAACAGACAATAACCTGAGCGTTAGTGGTGCAGCAAAAGGAGTTCCTTATCGTGTATCTTTGGGTTATTTAAACCAAAATGGTATCTTAAAAACATCGAATATGGGTAGAACATCGGGTTCATTGAACCTCTCTCCTACATTCATGGATAACCATTTGAAAGTGGACATCAACTTAAAAGGTTCTATCACAGATAACCGGTTTGCAGACCAAGGTGCCATCGGTTCAGCTGTTTTCTTTGATCCAACTCAGCCTGTATTTTCTGGAAATGAATTGTATGACGGGTATTTCGAATGGTTAGATCCATCCACAGGAAGACCCAATACATTGGCACCACGCAACCCACTTGCCATGCTTGAAATGCGGAACAACACAAGTAACGTACAACGTAGCATTGGTAACATGATTTTGGATTACAAATTCCACTTCCTACCTGAGTTACGTGCTAACTTAAATGTAGCGTATGATATTTCAGCAAGTTCTGGTTCAAATCTTGTTCCTGCTACTTCTGCATTGGCATTCAATAGAAATGGGCAAGAACTGACCTATTCACAAAATAAAAACAATAAAACATTAGAGTTTTATTTGAACTATGTGAAAGATTTGCCTTCCATCAATAGCCGTATTGACGTAATGGGTGGGTACTCCTACCAAGATTTCATTCGTGAAAACACAGATTTAGACGTTAATTTGAACGGAGAAGTGTTCCGTGATTTTTACTACAAGACACAGAATACACTTGTTTCTTTCTATGGTCGTGCAAACTACTCATTACTAGATAAGTATGTAGCAACAGTAACGATACGCCAAGATGGTTCTTCCCGTTTTTCACCAGAAACACGTTGGGGTTTATTCCCTTCGGCTGCATTGGCTTGGAAAATCTCTGAGGAAGGTTTCTTGAAAGGTAACGATGTATTCTCTGAATTAAAACTCCGTTTGGGTTATGGTGTGACAGGTCAACAAGATATTGGTAGCGATTACCCGTATTTACCTCGTTATACGTTGAGCCAATCAACTGCACAATACCAATTTGGTGGTACATTCTTACCGACACTTCGCCCAGAAGGATACGATGCTAACATCAAATGGGAAGAAACAGTAACTTACAATGCTGGGATTGATTTTGCTTTGAAAAAAGGAAGAATTTCGGGTAGTATCGACTATTATTCGCGTTTAACCAAAGACCTATTGAGTGTTATTCCTGTTCCAGCAGGTTCAAACCTAACAAATCAATTATTGACCAATGTGGGTAATATTGAGAACGAAGGAGTTGAGTTTAGCATCAATACGACACCAGTTGCCACCAAAAATGTAAATTGGGATTTAGGTTTCAACATTACCTTCAACCAAAATACAATCACCAACTTAACCAAGGTAGCAGATCCGACATTCCCTGGTATTTTAACAGGTGGAATTGGTGGTGGTGTAGGAAATACAGCACAAATCCATACGGTGGGCTATCCAGTAAGTACATTCTATCTTTACAATCAAGTATATGACTCAAATGGCAAGCCATTGGAAGGCGTATATGAAGACCAAAATGGAGATGGGGTAATCACACCAGAAGATAGAATTCGCTACGAAGCACCACAATCAGATGTATTCTTAGGTTTATCTTCGCAAATTTCGATTGGTAAGTTTTCAGCTGGATTTGTATCAAGAGCAAACATTGGCAATTTTGTTTACAATAACGTAAACTCAAATGCGGGAGTTTTCCGCGTGACTTCGAATCCATTTTTAACAAACGTAACTTCTGATGCTTTGGTGACAGGCTTTGCAAATAACCAATATTTCAGTAATTATTATTTACAGAACGCTTCGTTTTTCCGGATTGACAACATCAACTTCGGATACAGTTTAGGTAGAGTTTTCAATAACAAAGCAGATGCGTCGATTAACGCGAACATTCAAAACGCGTTAGTAATTACCAAGTATAATGGGCTAGACCCAGAAGTGGGTGGCGGGATTGATAATAATTTCTACCCTCGTCCACGCGTATTTACACTTGGCGTAAACATTGGATTTTAAATTACAAAAGCACACATCAAAAACAAGACAAAATGAAGATTTGGAATAAATATTCAAAAGTAGCGTCACTTGCACTCGGTTTAACCGTCGTTAGTGCCTCTTGTATCAATGATTTAGATCGTAAGCCTTTTATTGAAGTAACCTCTGCAACGGTTTATGACAATCCGGCAAGTTATAAGAACGTATTAGCGAAACTTTATGCAGGTTTGGCTGTCACAGGTCAAGAAGGCCCCGCTGGACTACCTGATATCGGTGGAATTGATGAAGGTTTCTCTGCCTATTTACGTCAATATTGGCAAGCACAACAACTTCCAACAGATGAGTCTGTCATCGGATGGAATGACGGTAGCTTACCTGATTTCCATGACATGGACTGGACTTCTAACAACGAGTTCATTACGGCACTTTACAGCCGGATTTTTTATCAGGTGACATTATGTAATGAGTTTATTCGTGAAACATCTCCTGAAAAATTAGCTTCGCGTAATTTATCAGGACCTGAATATGCAGCTTATAGAGCAGAGGCGCGCTTCTTGCGAGCACTTAGCTACTACCACGCACTTGATATGTTCGGAAATGTGCCATTTGTTACAGAAAACGATGCGCCAGGCTCTTTTTTACCAAAGCAAACCAACAGAGCTGATTTATTCGCTTATGTAGAATCCGAGCTTAAAGCAATTGAAAGCGAGCTTCCATCTCCACGTCAAAATGAGTACGGTCGTGCAGATAAAGCAGCTGCTTGGATGTTATTGGCAAAATTATACTTGAACGCTCAAGTATATATCGGTACACCAAAATATACAGAAACCATTGAACAAACGAAGAAAGTCATCGCTGCAGGTTATTCCCTACACCCGAGCTACCAAGGATTGTTCTTAGCTGATAACGATAAGTCACCTGAGATTATCTTTGCAATCCGTTTTGATGGCTTGAACACCAAATCGTGGGGTGGGATGACCTATTTGGTACATGCGCCAGTAGGTGGAACAATGAACCCGGCAGAATTTGGTATCAATGGCGGTTGGTCAGGATTGCGTACAACACCTTCTTTGGTAACGAAATTCCCTTCACCAAATGGCCCAGACAAGCGAGCAATTTTCCATACAGACGGACAAAACATCAACGTAGAAGACATCTTCACCTTTACAGACGGATATGCAGTTGGAAAATACAAAAATGTGGACGTGAATGGTCGCCCGGGTACAGACTCAGAAGGGAACCACCCAGATACGGATTATCCAATGTTCCGTTTAGCTGATGCGTATCTAATGTATGCAGAGGCAGTACTTCGCGGTGGTACGGGTGGAGACTTATCAACGGCATTGGGCTATGTGAATTTAATTCGCCAAAGAGCATACAGTGGAACAGCAGGAAATGTAAATAGCATTAATCTTGATTTTATTCTAGATGAGCGTAGTAGAGAACTGTATTGGGAAGCAACTCGTCGTACAGACTTAATTCGTTTCAACAAATTTACAGGAAGTGACTATGTATGGCAATGGAAAGGGGGCGTACCTGCGGGTAGAGGCGTAAGCGAACACCTCAAGTTGTATCCAATCCCTGCATCAGACATTGTGGCAAACCCTAATTTAAAACAAAATCCTGGTTATTAATCCGAAAAACTATCAATGAAAAATACATTTAAGTCTATACTATTTAGCTTAAGCACCCTTTGGATGCTAAGCTCGTGTGAAGATGAGCTCATCAAGCCTGTTTTGGCAGATGGCGCTGCACCCATTGTCAATGTATCTGTACAGACCCTTGTTCTCGACAAGGACAACGCAGAACAGAATGCTGTTACCATTTCTTGGTCAAAACCTGATTTTGGATTTAATGCAGGTGCGTCTTATAATTTAAAAATTGACAAAAAGGGAGGCGATTTTAGCAAGGGAATCAATGTAGGAATGGGACAAGCCCTCTCAAAAACCTACAAAGTAAAAGAATTAAATAATTTGCTTTTGGGTTTAGGCATGGAGCCGGGTGCTGCGGGTGATTTAGATATCAAAGTAGAAGCTGTTTTGGGTCAATCAACCGTACTCTCCTCTCCGATTATCTCTATGAAAGCTACTGCTTACCAAGATAAACTAGATTTATCTTCACCTTGGGGGCTTGTGGGTAGTGCAACTGTAAATGGTTGGAATGGCCCGGATATGCCTTTCTTTAAAACGGCAGTCCCAAATGTATTTGTTGCGTATGTTAGCTTGGTTGACGGTGAAATCAAAATCCGTAAAAACAACGATTGGGGCGAAAATTACGGAGGATCAAATGGTACATTGAACCCAGGTGGTGATAACATCGCTGTAACAGCAGGTACATACCAAATCACGTTTGACGCAGCAAATTTGACCTATAAAATCGAGAAACTTACATGGGGAATCGTAGGTAGTGCAACCGTGAACAGTTGGAATGGTCCAGATATGCCACTAACTTATGACCCAAGTAGCGATACGTGGAGAGCTTTAGTTATGTTGAATGAAGGTGAAATCAAGTTCAGAAAGAACAACGATTGGGCTGTAAACTTTGGAGATTCAGGTGCGAATGGTACACTAGATGCAGGCGGTGATAACATCGTAGTAAAAAAAGGAAGCTACCTCATCACTGTTGACTTCAACAAAAATACCTATACCATCGAAGCAAAGAAAATCTTGGGAATTGTGGGCAGTGCAACACCAAATAGCTGGGATGGTCCAGACACTAAATTCAACCTTGATTATGCAAAAGAAGGTATTTGGTACTTGAATGGAATGGTATTGAAAGACGGAGAAATCAAGTTTAGAGAGAATGATGACTGGACTGTAAACTATGGAGATGATGGTGCCAACGGTAGTTTAGAGCAAGGTGGAGCCAACATTGTTGTTACAGCAGGTACATACGATATTACGTTGGATTTTAGTAATCCGGCGTCACCAACCTACAAAATGGTGAAAAGATAGTTAATTGTTTAGTCTATTAGCTTCATTATAGGTTATGTTTAAAGGCTGCACGATTTTTTGTGCAGCTTTTTTTTACCACGTAAACCCAAAATTCCCATGACAAAGAGAAACCCTTATTTTGTACTACTTTTTTCATTTTTCATTTTTTCGCAATGTACTCCTGATTCTACAACTGAGCCCATTGCCAATACACCTACAGATTTAGCGAGCCTTCCTGCCTCGGGTGATATCATGATGCAGACTTTCTATTGGGACGTGGAACCCCGAGGTGGCTGGTGGAAAGTCATCGAGCCCAAATTAGCTCAATGGGCAGCTATTGGGGTAAATCGTATTTGGCTTCCCCCTGTTTCAAAGGGAATGTCAGGTGGTTTTTCGATGGGTTATGACCCAATGGACTATTATGATTTTGGTGAATACGACCAAATGGGTACCATTCCAACTCGATTTGGAACAAGAAAAGAATTGGAGCAGGTTATCGCAACGGCACATCAAAATAAAATCGAAGTTGTCGCTGATATTGTGTTGAACCACAACAGTGGGGGAAGCTTGGAATTTAATCCGTACAGAAACAAAAATACATATACCCTCTTTCAGCCAAAATCAGGGAAATTTCCGCGGAGCTACGAAGATTTTCATCCCAATTCACTGAGACAGAAAGACGAGGGAGATTTGTTTTTTCCGGAGCAAGATGTTTCTCATGTACAACCCAATGTCCGATTCTGGCTTTGGGAAAGCGATGAGTCTGTGGCCAAGTATTACAAAAATGTCATGAAGTTTGATGGATGGCGCTTTGATTATGTACTTGGTTTTTCGCCGGATGTTATCAAAAAATGGATGGAATCTGTCGGTGGTTATGCCGTCGCTGAACTTTGGGACGGTAATCCAGATGTATTAGAAAGATACGTAAACCAGACAGGGATTCGCGTATTTGAGTTTTCTACATTTTATGCCTTAGAACAAGCTTTGGATGGCGATAACATGAACATCTTGAAAGATAGAAATACATTCTTGAAAAGAAATCCGGCTAAATCTGTCACATTCACGGCGAATCACGATACCGAAAAAGACACAAATCAAGGGAATAAGATTAATGTTGCCAATAAACTTTTGGCCTATGCCTATATTTTAACGCACGATGGCGAACCTTGCATTTACTATTCGGATTATGAATCTGTTTTACCTAAGCGGGAATTAGAACGTTTAATGCTCATTAATAGAACACTAGCCAAAGGAACAACCGGCGTATTATTTGCTGACCGTGAAAAATACATCGCACTTCGAGGAGGAAATACAGCCGTTCCTGGTTTGGTTGTTTTTTTGAATAACGGGACAATCCCGATGACTCAGACGGTCATCACACCATGGAAGAACGCAACGCTCGTCGATTACTCCAATCATACAAATAAGGAAATAAAAACAGACCAAAACGGGCGCGCAACCTTGGAAGCTGCAGCAAAAAATTTCACAATTTGGTCACTCAAAAAAATATAAGATATGTTAAAAAAATGCATTCTTTTACTTCTTTTTCCTCTTTTTACTTGGGCACAAGAACAAAAAATTGTTCAGCGAATAGAACCGGCGAACTGGTGGGTTGGTATGAAGAATACTTCAGTTCAAATTCTATTATATGGTAAAAACATACAAAATCTAGAGGTTCGATTAAATGCAAAATATGTTCAAATTGAACAGATTTATCGACCTGAAAACCCAAACTATCTTTTTCTATATACACGTATTTCTCCGAATGCGACCCCGGAAAAAGCAAGTATTGAATTGGTTAAAAACAATAAAACGCTAGAAAAACATACGTTTGAGCTAAAAGAAAGAGATGTACATTCAGCTGATAGAAAGGGATTTAGCTCATCAGACATGATTTATCTCATCACTCCAGATCGTTTTGTGAACGGTGATGAATCAAATGATGCGCTCCCAAACTATGTGGACAAATTGAACCGTTCCAAACTTGATGGAAGACACGGCGGCGATTTACAAGGAATCATCAACCAATTGGACTACATAGAGAAATTAGGTGTTACCGCATTATGGCTCAATCCCGTTCTAGAAAACGCACAACCTCAAGCGTCTTATCACGGGTATGCTATCACTGATTTTTACAAAGTGGATCCTCGCTATGGCTCTAATGAATTATATCTTACACTTGCGCGGGAAGCAAAGGAAAGAGGCATCAAATTAATCATTGACGGCGTTTTAAATCATGCAGGCTCTGAACATTGGATGGTGAAAGATTTGCCCATGAAAGATTTCTTGAACTACCAAGAAAAACCGGTCATGACTACGCACCGCCGAGAAACAATTCAAGATCCGTATGCAACACAAGCCGACAAAAAGAAACATGCCGACGGTTGGTTTGTAACGACCATGCCTGACTTAAATCAGCGAAACCCACACCTGGCAAAATACCTCATTCAAAATACTATTTGGTGGGTAGAGTATGCACAACTAGGCGGAATCCGGATGGATACGTATTCCTATCCTGACGCAGATTTCATGGCTGAATGGTCGAAAGCTGTCATGAATGAGTATCCTAACTTTTCTATTGTAGGTGAAGAATGGTCCACGAATCCAGCCATTGTATCTTACTGGCAACGAGATAAAAAAAATAGCAATGGTTATACTTCAGCTTTACCTTCATTGATGGATTTCCCATTACAAGAAGCTATTATTCAGTCTGTTAAAGAAAAGCAAAATCCTTGGGACCCCAAATGGATATCTATTTATAGTGCATTGGCCAATGACTTTTTATATCCTCATCCAAACGACTTGGTGATTTTTGCTGATAACCATGACATGAGTCGGGTTTTTACACAAATAAATGAAGATAAACTGGGGCTGAAACAAGCACTCGTTTTTTTAGCAACGACACGCGGAATCCCTCAGATTTATTACGGTACGGAAGTACTTTTAACCAATCCGAAAAGTGATGACCATGGCGAAATTCGGGCGGATATGCCTGGAGGATGGCCAACAGATACGGCAAATGTATTTACAGGAAAAAATCTTCGTGTAGACCAGTCGGAGATGCTGGCATTTACACAAAAGTTATTCCAATGGAGAAAAAACAACGCTGTTATTCATCAAGGCAAACTGACGCATTATTCACCTCAAAATGGTATCTATACGTATTTCCGTTACATGAACAACGAGAAAGTCATGGTTGTACTCAACAAAAACAAACAACCTTTGACAGTTTCTTTAGCAGATTATGCAGAGATGACATCAGGTTTGCAAACTAGTGAGCCAATTTTGGCGGAAGGTGCTGAGATAAAACCACAAGATATTCATTTTACAAAACCAGGTTTTTGTATTATCCCCTTAGTAAAATAGAAAAAATGAGTATGTAGGGAGTCAATGAAACAAGTTGACTTCCTACTTTCCGATAGCTGTTTGTATCTTTGCGTAGATCAAAATGAATTTGGTCTTTTGAATTTTGAAATGGAGCTATGTTATCCAAACAACAACAGAAAAATATCCTTGCATTGCATACAAAGAAAAACCGACAAGAATCAGGTCTTTTTTTGGTTGAAGGGGCAAAAAATTTAGTCGAGTTAATGCAATCTGATTTTGAGGTGGAGCATCTATTTTGCACCACAAAATGGATTGAAAAGTATGAAAAGTTGGCTACGAAAGTTTCTCATAGTATCGATGAACCGGAATTAATTGAAAAAGTAAGTACATTTAAAGCGAATGATAGTGGCGTTGCGATTGTACGTCAAAAAAAGAATCAGGTACTCTCTCCGGAGATAAAAAAACCACTCATTTTAGTTCTAGATGGGATAAAAGACCCGGGTAATTTAGGTACAATTATTCGTTTAGCAGACTGGTATGGCATTCCAAACATCGTATGTTCAGATGACACTGTTGAATTTTATAATCCGAAGGTAATTAGTGCCACGATGGGCTCTTTTACGCGTGTACAAGTAGGATATACTTCGCTAGAAGATTGGCTAAATAACTATGAATCAACAATTTACGGAGCTTATCTAACAGGAGAAAATATTCATAAAATCCAGGCTATCAAACCGGCAGCTTTGGTTATAGGGAGCGAATCACATGGTATAAGAAAAGAAATTGAACCCTACATCTCTTCAAAAATTACAATTCCTTGTTTTGGCGGTGCGGAGTCACTGAACGCTGGAGTAGCGACAGGAATCCTACTAGATAATCTCGTCAGAAACTAAACGATAAAACTACGTCATGATAAGTTTATTTTCGTGTATCGTAGTTTTTTACGACTTTTGCACAAATTTTAACAACATGTAACCAGAATGGGAAATATTGACAAAAACCAAGTAATTGGCTTTCTTTTATTAATTGTAATGTACGGTGCCTACATGTTTTTTGTACCAGAGGCTACTCCAGAAGTACCTGCCACTACAAAGGTAGAAGCACCCTCCACACAAACCACTGCAGCAGCTTCTTCAACAGCTATACAAACTCCAGATTCTACGCAACTAGCAGCTACGTACGGTAGCTTCGCCTCATTTGCCCAAGGAACACCACAAAATATTACGATTGAAAACGAGGACATTAAAGTTGTTTTCTCTTCCAAAGGAGGTACAATTGAAAATGTCATCTTAAAAAAGTACAAAACATACGCTGCTTTTGAAGCAAACAAAGAGGAAGCTCTTCAATTGATTGATGAGAACAACTCAAATATGAATATCGTTCTTTCTACCTTGAATGGCCCAGTCGATATCAAGCAACTGCATTTTTCAACGACAGCCGTTTCTCAGGTTGTAAAAGGAGAAGAAGTCGCCAAGGTTTCTTTTGAACTAGCTTTGAGTCCTACCCAAAAAATCACACAAAATTATACTATTTCCGGTACTGGATACCAAGTTGACTATGACTTGGATATGGCGGGTTTAGATCCACTTTTGAAAGAGAAAGACGTGAAATTCATCTGGGAAGATAAACTCAAAATCTTAGAGAACGACCTAGATGAAAACAGAAAAGCCGCTCAAATCAATTTTTACAATGCTGAAGATGGCTTCGATGACCTAGGCGCAAACTCTATGGGTGATGACCAAGAAACGCCTGAAGCACCTGTTCAATGGTTCTCATTCAAACAGAAATATTTTGTAACCGGATTTGTTTCAAAAAATCAAGCGTTGAGCAATCCTTCTTTTACAATCACGACGCCCGCGCAGGATACAAGCTTTGTAAAATTAGTTAAAGCAGAAGCCACATTACCTTATTCTGACATAAATAGCGGCAAAGGC